>JAKLJX010000005.1:16628-344529 GCA_023150945.1 bacterium
GTTCCGCCGCTGGGCGAAACATAGCTCGTCAAATCAAGCGCAGCAGTATTTACGCAAACTGCACTCACGGCATTGAACCCAACGCTTGGCAGCGGATTGACGACGATGTTCTGACTCGCGCTGTTGGTGCAATTGCCGCCCGAGGTGAAAGTGTAGGTGATCGTGTGCGTGCCCGTGCCCGCGTCGCTCGGCGTGAAAACTCCCGCGGAAGTCACGCCGTTGCCGGAGAAAGTTCCGCCGCTGGGCGAAACATAGCTCGTCAAATCAAGCGCAGCAGTATTTACGCAAACTGCACTCACGGCATTGAACGCAACGCTCGGCAGCGGATTGACGACGATGTTCTGACTCGCGCTGTTGGTGCAATTGCCGCCCGAGGTGAAAGTGTAGGTGATCGTGTGCGTGCCCGTACCTGCATCGCTCGGCGTGAAGATGCCCGCGGAGGTCACGCCATTGCCGGAGAAAGTTCCTCCGCTCGGTGAAACGAAAGCGGTGAGATCGACGGCTGCGTCAGTCACACAGAACGGCCCGACCGAACTGAAGTTCACACTCGGAGGTGTGCATTCCGCCAACTGAAAATCGCTGAAGCTCGTCATGCCGGTCGCCTGCGTGCTCGTCGCGGTGCGCGTGCCAACCGCCGGATATGTCCACGTGCCGGCGTCGAGTTTGCCGACGATCAAATTGCTCGGGTTGGCGCCGCCATCGAGATCGCCGGCCACGAAGTTGAAGGTTACGTCATAATTCGTGAGGGTCAGCGCGCCGTCACTCGTCAGCGCCCAATTGCGATTGACGCTCCTGGTCGCATCCAAAGTCGAAGTGCCGATACTGGCATGATCTCCGCTGGTTGATTTGGCGGTGACATTGCCGGAGTTGTTGACTTGCGCGATGGTGACCTCCACCGGCGTGTAGTCGCTGCCCGTGCCCACTTCGAACGTTTGCACGACGTTCGATCCCGCGGCGAAATGCTTCTGCAGATTGCCGGCGATATGCCCGCTGGTGCGCGCCACCGTGCCGCCGGCAGTGATGATCATTCTATTCGAGCCGGTGGTCACATTGCCGTTGAGCAGTGAGAGCGTGTTGTTCACGGTCTCATCGGTGAGCAGCGTCACGCCGCTGGCATTGTTGATTGCCAAATTATGAAACGTCGAGCCGCTCATGTTCTGCGGACTCGATCCGTTCATGATCACTGTGCCTGTGCCCGGCACAAAGGTGCCGTTGTTCGTCCAATTGCCCGCCAGCTCGAGGTTGAGATTGTTGGCATCGAGCGTGCCGGCGCTGATCAACAGATCGCCATTCACCGTGAGCGGAGTATTGACCAACTGCGCCGTGGCGTTGGCGCTGTTCACGGTAAAATGGAAAATCGGCACCGCACTGTTGATTTCAATCGTCTGCGCCGCCGGCGTTGAAGCATTGCCGATGCGAATGGTGCCGCCGGTTATGCTCTTGGCCCCGGAGCCGCTGGCAATCACCAATTCAGCGCCCCCGGCGTTGCTGTTGGCGCGTTCGCAGGTGATGAGGCCGCCGGTCATGGTGAATTTACCCGTCGCACCAAGATTGAAATTCGGCGCCGAGGCGCTGTTGTTTCCCGCCGTGGTCACCACCATTTCCCCGCCGGAAATCGTCAATCCGTTGCCGGCGCCCGAGCTGGTCACACTGATGCGGCCGGCGAGTGTGAGCGTGCCGCCATTGAGTGTGACTTCGGAGCTTGCCCCGCTGACCGTGAGTTGATTGCCCGAGCTGCTGCCGATATTCATGCTGCCGTGGTCAACGATCAGCTTGCCATTCAGCGTGAGCGAGCCGGAGCTGCCCCAATTCGACAGGGCGCTTGCGTGATTGAGATGAAAGCCGGCACCAGCGGGAATCGTCTCCGAGCCGCTGAACGGCGTTATGGTCGAGGCGCTCGAGAGCTTGAACGTTCCCTGGGTGAGCGTCAGGCCGTTGTTCGCCAGCGTTATCGGCGCCAGCACTTCCAGCACACTCGCGCTGCTGCCCAGGTTGACGGTCACGTTGTTGAAGGCCGTTGTCGCGCTGCCGGTGACATTGACTGTGCCGGTGCCAGTGAAGGTCACCGTTGCCGTTCCGGGGGTGAAGGTGCCGTGGTTGCTCCAATGGCCGGCGACGGTGAACGCCTGATTGCCGCTGGCCAGCGTGCCCGAAGCAATGGTGAGATCTCCGGTGACATCGGTGGGGCCGGCCAGCGTTGCCGTGGCGGTTCCCGAGTAGGTGAGATGATGGTAAGTCGTTGCCGCGATGGTTTGCGCCGCGCTGCCGTTGAACGCAACCGTCCCGTTGCCGGCAGTGAAAGTGGACTGGCCGGCAGTCAAGAGCAACGCGCCGCTGATCGTAAGTGTGCCACCGGCCGTCATCGTCACCGTGCCGGCATGATCGGGTGCGGTTGTGCCGACGATGACGTCGCCGCCGCATTCGACCAGGCTGCCGGCATTGAACCAGAGCGTGCCGGCGCCGGCGTCGGCGCCATCTTGTCCAAGCGCGAGGCTGGCACACTGGCCATTGGACACGTCGACGGTCAGGGTCGCGCCATTTTTGACGATGATCGCGTCTGTGGTTGACGGTTGCCCGGCCGGCCCGCTGCCGCTGCTGATCGCGCCCCAATTCGTGTTGGCGGTGATGGTGATTTGCGCGCCGGCAAATTCGGCAAACAGCAACACCAGCACCGCACCCAAAGCCCGCGCAGAACAGAATGCCCGAGGTTTCATGGCACTGCCCTCCATTTGAATGAAATGTCATGAATTTCGGCTTGTGCCTGAGCAAAGCAGCGGCAACGACGCTGCTGCCCGGCGCAAACCCGTCAATTGTCAAGACGATGAAATCGGAGTTGCCCGTCCAAGGTGGGAAACCTTCGCAACACGGGATCAGAATGAAGCCGGACTCTGGAAGTGGAGGGAGGACGTGTGAAAATCGGATACCGTTGGCTGTGAAAGTCCGGCTCCCCCTGGCTCAGGTTCGCCCTGAAGCACAATGATGCACAACGACATCGGGCTTTCGCCGCGAGCCACGCGCCTCCGGTTCAGACGACGCGGCGAAAGCCCGATGTTCAAGCAACGCAATTTTTGCCACTGGCAGATTCTATTTTTCCAATAGCATCTTGCGCACGGCCACGAAATCGCCGGAACGGACTTGGTAGAAATAGACGCCGCTGGACAACGCCTGGCCGCGGGCATCACGCGCGTTCCACTGCATCGTGTGCTGGCCGGGTTGGGCATAGCCGTCGAACAGCGTCTGCACCAGTTGTCCTTGGATGTTGAACACGCGCAGCGTCACCGGCGCCGTCCAACCCGCCGGCACTTCGAAGGTGATGCGAGTCTCGGGATTGAACGGATTCGGGTAGTTCTGCTGCAACGTGAAAGCAGTGGGAACCGAATCGTCCAGCCGGCGACCGGTGGCGACGCCGGTGGCTGAGTCATCCACGCGGAAATCGGTAATCAGAAAATCCGCGCTGCTGCCGGCCGGGCCAAAGGCCGCCACGGTGTAGTCATTGTCTCCCGGTTTGAGATATTCTTCGAGATCGATGGTGCGCGGCCCGTCAAACGGCATGAAGTAGGTATTACCGGCGCGCTCGAAGCCTTGCGCCCGCGCAATCAGCTTGATGTCATGCTGATTGATCTTCATCTCGATGCGCTCCAGGCCGTGGTTGTTCACGAACAAGTAGCGATCGATGGGCGGCAAGCTGAAGGACACCGCGCCCTGCTCCGGATTCAGGCTCAAGTAAATCGGATCGCACACGATCTCGCAGCCCGCCATGTTGGTGATCTTCAACATGAATCCCGAGCGGCCCTGCGGCTGCGTGCGTTCACTGCGGAAGCGCACCCGCTTGGCGCCGGGTGTAAACGGTTCGATGATCACCACGCGATTGACTTCATGAAACGGTTCGATACTGAAGATCCCGCTCTCCTCATCAATCGCCTCGCCGGTGATCAACGGCAGTTTGCTGAAATCAAACGTGCACTGCGGCGCGCTGGTGTCGGCGAAGACCACAACCTTGTCCGAACAAACCGTTTCACATCCCACGCTGTCGCGATGGCTGCAGGTCGCGACGATGGTGTTGTAGCCCAGATTCAGGTTCACTGTGGCGCCGAACGCCCCGCCGCTCACTGTCACCGGCGTGCCGTTGATGTCACAGCTCGAGGTCACCGGCCCCAGACCGCCGCTGACCGAAGTCGTGCCGCTGACGTTGATCGAGGTCGCGCAAATGAAGCTGCTGTCTGCGGGCGTGTCGATCTCGAGATGACACGCCAAGCGGCTGGCAAAGACGTGAATCGAATCAACCGCAACGCACACGGCGCCGGTGGCATCGGTGAAAGTGCATTCCACCGTGATGGTGTTCCGGCCGGCAGTCAACCTGGCCGTGCCGCAGGAGTCGGGCGTGACCTCGCCGTTGATCTTGCAGACTTTGGTCAGCGGCGCCAGGCCGCCAGTGGCCCGCGCGGAGAAGCAAACCGTGACGGTGGTGTCGCAGCTCACGAAGCCGCTGTCCGGGCTGAGAATCTCCACCTGGCAGAGAATCGGTTCCGCCGCCTCGGTCACCGTGAGCGTAAACGCGGTGGAATCGGAGAGGGGAGAGGGCGTGCCGTCGTCGCGCACGATAATCACGATGTTGCCATAGATGCCGCCATCCGCGAAAGAAGGCGCGAAACGCAGAACGGCCGTGCCGTCGAGTCTGTTGATCAACACGCCAAAGGCCGGCAGATTGGCGGTGAAATAGAACAGGCTGTCATTGTCGGGATCGCTCGCAGACAGCGCCAGCTCGAGCACGCTGCCTTCCACCATCGTTTGATTGGCGACAGGCTGCAGCGACGGCTTACGATTCACATTGTTCACGGTCAACGTGAAGGTCTTGCGGTCGGAGAGCGGCGGCGTGCCGTCATCAGTGGCGGTGACTTCGAGTTGATAGACGCCGGCGTGCGTGAAATCGGGAGCGAAGATGATCTTGCCGGTGCCGTCATTGTTGTTGATGAAAGTGCCGAATGCCGGCAGCCCATTGACTGCCAGCGCAATGTCATCGCCATCCGGATCGTTCGCCTCGATGCCGACCGCGAGCGTGTCACCCTCATTCATGGTTTGATCGGCGATCGGCGCCAGGCGCGGCGGATTCTCCACCTGCCTGACCGTCAACGTGAATGACGTAGTCGCGGCCAGCGGCGGCACGCCGTTGTCGGTGGCGGTCACTTGCAGATTCGGGTACACTCCGAAATCATCGAAACCGGGCGTGAAGCGAAACGTGCCGGTGCCGTTGCCGTGATCGGCAAAACTGGCAAAGCCGGGCAGGGTGCCGGGGGTGAGCGTGATGGCATCACCGTCCGGATCCGTCGCCGCCACGGCAACCTCCAGCGTGTCGCCCGCATCCATGCTGGTGTCCGGGATCGTGATCGTGAACTGGGGCGGCCGGTTGGCGGCTGTCACCAGCACGCTGCCGTTGGTGACGGACAGGAAGGGAAGCAGATTGCCAAGGATGGAAGTCGTCAGCGCTGAGAATGACAAGTCCAGTGAAGTGCTGGAACCCGGCGTGCCGACCACTTTAAAATTTACATGAATGACGTTGATGTTCGCGCGCGCAACGCCGCCCTGCACAAACGCTTGCCAATCGAGTCTTCCGCTCGCAACACCCGACTCAACAACACTCGGATTGTTCCACGGCGGGGCGGCTGGTGTGTAACCGGCGTACTCGAGAATGTCCGGTCGCCAGGTGAGCTTGGCTTCATAGGCAGCCAGTCTGTTATCGGACCTCTCCAGACCGCGCGTGTCGACAAAAATGGCCACGGAAATCGTGTCTCCGGGTTGGGGAGCGGGATTGCTGGGCACAGAGGCTGCGTCGACGCGATCGGCCATTATCGCGTTCTTGAGCTTCAATTGTGCATGGGCCGGCCCGCTCACCAGCAGAAGGAGCGCGAACAGCCCGCCCAGCAGTGCCGCTTGCCGGAGCCAGGCATGGTAGGAAGATTTCATGGTCTTCTCCCCGGTTGCAGGTTCTTGTTTGATGAGTCGATTTTCAGCAGGTGGAATGCTGCAGAGAGGTAGTGCCTGAATCTTGCATCGGAATCGCTTCACGCTCGCCGATGAGTGAAAGCGCAGGCTGAAAACTCAAGCCGGCTGAAGCCGGTTTGTCACCGCATGGCGACTGGTCGCCCTCAGATGACTTCAGGTTTCAGTCGCGCCGCAGGCGAGAGGTGGCAAAATGCGACGCAAAATGCAGGT
Source organism: bacterium (assembly GCA_023150945.1). Classification (NCBI taxonomy): domain Bacteria; species bacterium. Next base: position 22,839 of record JAKLJX010000005.1, read on the forward strand.
GTTTTGCTGCCGATTCTGGCGATTGGATTGATATTTCGTGCGTGATCGCCGCGGCGGTGTCACCTTCTCGAACCTTGTCTTTCGATATGGAAGACACGGCGGAACGCTGCGTTCGAGAAGGCTGCACCGCAAAGGCGGGCTTGCCGCACACCGGCTCCCTGGGCAGTGGCGGCAAACAGCCTGGCGACCATCACACTTTCTTTCCCCAGCATTGCTTCAACAATTCTGCCGGTGGCAGGCTTACAAAGTCACGTCGAAATAAAGTCCGATGACATTGTCCAGCAGCAAATCGTCGAGCGGCACGCGAAAATAAGCGCCCGGTGAAAACTTCTCGAAAACCAGTTTGGCGCGCACGGCCGCTTGATTGACCACGCTTTCATTGAAATTGCCGCCCGAAGAAACCCAGCCGCGGCCGGTGAACGAAGCGCCCACGTAGAGCGGCTGAAAATCGAACCAGCCGTCAGCGCCATAGAGCACGTGCAACTCACCGTCGTTTTCCCGCAGTTTGTTGAATACGGTCCGGAAAAACTGATTCTGTTTCTGCTCCGTCTTGATGTTGAACGAAACGCCACCGTAAGGCTGCACGCTGAACTTGCTGATCGAGAGTTTGGTTTTGATCTTGCCGGTAAGCGGAATCAAATCCGGAATGAAGGCTTCCTGCCGGTCGAAATCCGCGATCGACCCGATGAAACCCGCGAACCCATATTTCACGACCGGCACGCGCAGCATCACCTCGATGGCGTGATTCTGTCCACCAAAGTGCAGCCCAAAGCCGGGATTGCCCAGCGTCTCGCCTTTAGTAGGGATTTTCGAATCTTCCAGCTTACCAAACGCAAAGGGAAGCTGGCCGATGAAACTGACACCATCCTTGATGACCGGAACCGTGACTGTGACAAACCAAGCTGAGGTGAAGGTGGAAGGCTCTCCATCGCCGAATTTGAACTGCGGCCGCATGGCCTCGACTTTGATCGTTTGCGCCGGCAGCAGCAGCGGGAGCAACAGCAGGAGAGTGAAAACGGCCGCAAATTTCTTCATAGATGCCCTCCGGAGGTCAGTGAAACCGGCCAGACTGCCGGGCATCGCTGTTTGGAACCGGCAGCCGAAACCGGTGGGAAATGCGATTTGATTGTCAGTCTTGCGGAAAGCACACATGAGTGTAATGTTTTTGCGGTCATTGTCAAGTCATTTTCGTGAAGAGGTGGCGCGTCGGCGGCAATGGGACGAAGGTGGGATATAGTCAGTATCCGTCCGAGAATGTTCCAACCTCGGCTGAGCCGAGGTTTCCAAAACTCAGAGCGCCGTGGAAACCTAGAGGTTCTTGATGCAACGGCGAAGCCGTTGCTGGAACTCTTCTGTCAAAAGACTGCGATTTCGGACGAACACGAATCAGGTGATCGCGCAACGCTGCGGCGGTCAGGTGAGCGGAGGGTTGGTCGACAAAATCACCGCCGGACGGTCGCGTGCCTTCATGAGATACTACGGCCACCTCCCCCGAATGCGGAAGCAGAGGCAGGTTTTTACCGCGTTCTTTGCCGAATTGGTGCGCGTCAGGAAAGGAAGAAACTGCCCGGGCGCCTGGCCGCGCGGCGTGGACACCTCGATTCAAACATACGCTGGTTGGTGGCGAAGCGCCCGGGCGGTGGTGTTTTCCGATAGTCACGATTTATCACTTGTTTTTGGACAGAGGTTTCCTCAAGTTTTCTCAAAAAACCGAATCATCAGGAAAATCTCACATGCCTCTTCCCACTGATCGCCATATCACGCTGCCGTTGCCACCAATGAAGGTGCAGCCCGTCACTCTCGCCGGCCGCGAGGTGCGGCTCGAGCCGTTGCGCCTGACCCATTGCGAAGATCTTTGTAGCGCCGGTTTGGACGAAGAACTCTGGCGTTTCACCGTTTCCCCGCTGCGCACTCCTGCCGACATGCAAGCCTATATCGCTACCGCGTTACAGGGGCAGACCGAGGGTAATGCGCTGCCCTTTGCCACTTGTCTGGCGGCCACCGGCCAGGCCATTGGCAGCACGCGCTTTGGCAACATCGATCCGGCCAATCACCGTCTCGAAATCGGCTGGACCTGGATTGCGCGGCAGTGGCAGCGAACCGTAGTCAACACCGAAGCCAAGTATCTCATGCTGCGCCATGCCTTTGAAACGCTGGGCTGCTTGCGGGTGGAATTCAAAACCGACATGTTGAATGAGCGTTCGCGCCGGGCCATTTTGCGATTGGGCGCCCAGGAAGAAGGAATCTTGCGCAATCACATGATTACCAGCGAGGGCCGCGTGCGGCACTCGGTTTACTATAGCATCCTGGACAGCGAGTGGCCGGCGGTCAAACGCGGTTTGGAGGAGAAGATGGCAAGTCGCAACCGCAGCGAGAATGCCGCGGCAGCCTCGCAAAATGACGGCACATTGTCCGCGCTTGTAGCAAAGCAAGGAGAGAGTGTGTGAAGCATGACACTGGAACTTTTGGCGGCCGCAAGCAGCCGCAGCTTTTCTATCAATGTTGGTTGCCCGAGGGCCAGGCGCGTGCGGTGTTGATCGTGGTTCATGGCTTGGCCGAGCACAGCAGCCGCTATTCGAATCTGGTTGATTACTTCGTGCCGCGCGGCTTTGCGGTGTATGCCTGTGATCATCAAGGCCACGGCCAATCACCTGGCCGGCGCGCGCATGTCGAGCGCTTCAGCGATTTTGTCGATGATCTGGAAATCTTCTGCGAGCTGGTTTACCGGCAGCAGCCCAATCTTTGCCGCTTGCTCATCGGCCACAGCATGGGCGGCTCCATTGCGCTGGCGCATGCCGTGAGCGGCCGTTGCCGTTGTGAGGGATTGATCCTCTCGGCGCCGAGTCTCAAGACCAATGCCGAGGTGCCGGCGCTGCTGTTGGCAATCAGCGGCCTGCTCTCGCGCTGGACGCCCACTTTGCGCGCGGTCCAGCTCGAGGCTGCGGCGATCAGCCGTGATCCGCAAGTAGTGGCAGCTTACGAAAACGATCCGCTGGTTTTTCGCGGCAAGATCACTGCGCGCCTTGGGCGTGAGTTGCTCGATACCATGAAAAGCCTGGAACTTCGCGGCGCCGAGCTGGCGCTGCCGCTGCTCGTTCTGCACGGCACTGCCGATCGCCTGACCGATCCCGCCGGCAGTCAAGCCCTGCTGGCGCGGGCAGGCTCGGCCGACAAAACCCTCAAACTCTATCCGGGATTCTATCACGAGCTGTTCAACGAGCCTGGCAAGGAAATCGTATTTGCGGATATGGAGAATTGGCTGCGGCAACGCCTTCCCGCGCTTTGAACGAGTGTCCATCGGAGAACATCACCGCCCGGACGCTCCATCATGAACAGAAGCACGTTTCGTTCGGTTTGTGCACGCCACGGGGCCAAGCGCCCGGGCGGTTCGTTGCTTATCTGGACTGAGATGAACGATGTGGTATCGCGCTCTGGCGGATGCAGTGGTGGTACTGCATCTCCTCTTCATTTTGTTCGTTTTGTTCGGCGGCCTGCTGGTTTGGCGCTGGCCGCGTTGCGCCTGGCTGCACCTGCCGGCGATGTTGTGGGGCGCCTTCATCGAATTCAGCAAGGGCGTGTGCCCGCTGACGCTACTGGAGAACTGGCTACGCCGCCAGGGCGCGGCCACCGGCTACGGCGTCAGCTTCATCGAACATTATTTGATTCCGCTCATCTATCCCGCCACTCTCACGCCGCGATTGCAATTCGTGCTGGGGGCATTGGTGTTGATCCTCAATGCCTGCGTTTATTTCTTCCTGCTTCGTCGCCGGCGTTGGGCGAAGGATTGAATGCTAATCCGTCCAATCATTTCACCATTTCGCCGCAGCCCGCGCCTGGTGGTCGGCTGAGCGGAGTACGGCCCGCGACGAGGCCAGTGGCTTCCCATTGTCATCCCACATGGAACTGACGATTCGCCCAGCCTGGTGCCGAATACCTCTCAAGCGCAGTCTGGCAGATTGCGCTACGAAGAATACCGCCTAGCGCGCTACTCTCTCAATTCTCCCGCCATTCCGGCACAACCAGCGGCTTGAGATTGCTCTCTATCTCACGGCGTTGTGCCTCCAGCCAGGGCGGCAGCCGCAAGCTTCGGCCGAGTTGTGCAACCGGCTCGTCCGCTGCAAAGCCGGGACCCATGGTCGCCAATTCCACAATGTGGCCGTCGGGATCGCTGGTGTAGATGCTCTTGAAATAGATGCGATCCCTCACCGGCGAAACTCGAATGTAGGCACGCAGGATCTTCTCGCGCCATTCGAGCTGGCTTGCTTCATTCGCCACTGCCAGCGCAAAATGATGCGTCTGTCCCGTGCCCATGCGCACATGGCGCGCTGTTTTCGGATCGAATTGAAAATAGGTGATGATGGTGCCGGGCTTACCCTCGCCCACGCCCCAGTACCAATGCGCAGTTTTGAGATCATCGAAATCCGAGGTCATCTTCACGCGGCGCATGCCGAGTAAGTCGCCGAAAAACGCATGCGTGGCTTCGATGTCCGAACTGATCGCCGAGATGTGGTGCATGCCCTGCTGCAACGCCATGGCGGGCGTGATGTCCGGCACCGGCTCCGGCCAATTCTCGGTCTGAATGCGTGCCTCGTCGCGCTGGCCTTTGCGCATGTCCGGCGGCGGCTCGCGATATTCCAAGCCGAGCTGGTCCGGCGCTTCATCGATCGCCCAGCCCGGGCCTTGCGTCGCGATCTCGAGCAGCACGCCATCGGGATCATGAAAGTAGATCGACTCGAAGTAGTTGCGATGAAATGGCCCGGTCACGCGTATGCCGAGATCGCGCAGGCGGCGTTTCCATTGCAGCAAGCCTTCGCGATCGCTTACGCTCAACGCGAAATGATGCGTGCCGCCAATGCCGGCTGCGCCTTTGGGCGCGTGCGGCCATTCGAAGAATGTGACCGCGGTGCCGGGCCGCCCGGTGGCATTGCCGAAATACAAATGATAGCTGCCGGGGTCATCGAAATTCACCGTCTGCTTCACCAGGCGCAGTCCGAGAATTTGTGTGTAGAAATCCACCGTGCGTTGTGCCTCGGAACACACGAGCGTGATGTGGTGCAGGCCGAGAATGCTCATCTGATTTTCTCCCTGTGCAAAGCAAAGCCGGGCCGGAAAGCCACAGTGAAGCTTGACTTTTGATGCGCTTCCTCTTCCGCTCCGGCTTTATTTGTTGACTTGTGGCCGCGCCATTGCAAAGACGCTGCCGATGGTCGCGTATTCTTCGCCGCCGAGGCGTGTGAGCGGCCGCAGCGCAGCGGCATCGACCAAACCATTGGGTCGCAACAACCCGGCACGAATGTGAAAGCGCACGATGCGGCCCAGCACCAGCGTGGCCGTGGTGCCGGCGACCGGCACGATTTGAGTGAGGCGCGCTTCCATCGCCACCGGCGCGGCAGCAACGCGCGGCGGCTTCACTTCGAGCGAGGCCACGGCGGCCAGGTTCGCCAATTGAAACTCATCGCGGCCGGATTCCCATTCGCCTGAAGTCAGATTCATCGCCGCAGCCAGCGCCTCGTCCACGAGATTGATCACGAATTCGCCGGTTTCCTGCACATTGCGCAATGTGTCTTTGGGCCGGCCCTGGCGCTGTCCAATGGCCAGCATCACCGTGGGCGGATTGCCGGCGACGGCATTAAAAAAGGAGAACGGCGCGAGATTGCGCACGCCCTCGGCGCTGACGGTTGACACCCAGGCAATGGGCCGCGGTGCCACGATGCTCAAAAACATGCGAGCGGCGTCACGCGGCGGCATTTCATCAGTGGTGAGTGAGACAAGATCTTGCGACATGCGGGTCGTCTCCCGGTTTGACGGCAGGCGCAGCACTGCACTGCAGTCGCCCACGCTGCACGCGAAGGCAGGCTTTGTCCTTTTCCTTGCCGGCAGTGGCGAGGTGCGCGACCAGCTTAAGCCGGAATCGCGCGCGGCGGCCTTGCCTTATTTTGACAGAACCGGTCGGGGCACTGGTTCCTCATTGAATTTCATTTCGGACAGATCACCCTGGGGTGAGAACGTGTAGCGCAAAATGAAAGGCAGGGAACGCTCGGGAAATCCAATAGCACGCAGAACTCCGCGGTCGATCATGAATTGCAGATCGCGGATCTCGACAACCTGGCGGCCGTCGCGCTGCTCGGAGTGCACCCAGGGAAAGCGTGCGAACAGCAGGTACCAGCGGCTCTCCTGAATCTGCAGGGCGCGGGCGGCGAACTCATCTTGCGCGTTCTCATAGACGGTGAGCGTGAGCGGCTCTGCCGGCCGCAGGTTGCTCATGTAGGCCTGCCGGGCACCATCCGCGGTTTGCGCCAGCCCCATCCAGCGGAAGAGGCTGAACGGCTGCGGCAGTGCGGTGATTTTCGTCGCAGGCAAGCCGGCCTGCTGCAGGGCCTCGGCCATGCGGTGCCTGGCGAATTGATGGTTGATCATTTCCGCGCCGAGATAGAGCAGCACCAGCAAGCTGCCAGCGAGAATGATGCGCCGGCGGCCGGTGGTCCGCAGTTTGCCGAGCAGCAACACCGCCGCCAGCAACCCGGTGAACCAAAGGTCGATGATGAACATCCAATCGAGCGCATAGCGGCCGTACGACAGCGGCGCGAGAATTTGTGTGCCGTACGCCGTGATGACATCGAAGAAGATGTGCAGCAGCGTGCCGAGCAACGCGAGCAGCCAGGCGGTTTTGAAGGGCTGCAGCTTCTTCCAAAAATAGAAAAGCGCGGCAGGCGCCAGCGCGAACACGGGCGCAAACACCAGCGAATGCGTGAGGCCGCGATGGTGCTGCATCGCGAAGATTGGATCTTGGAACGCGCCGAGCGCGACATCGAGATCCGGCAGGTTGGCCGAGACCACCAGCAGCCAGAAGGCTTTGCGTTTGAAACCGGGGTCGGCAAAAAACTCAGGCTTGGTGACTTCAATCACCTTTGCGGCCAGCGCGCCGGTGAGACTGTGCGTGAGATTATCCATCGTTACAATCTTAATCTGAGGCCAGGAGCCTGAGACCGGCGATGCCCGCCAGAATCAATGCCAGGCAAAGCAAGCGCAAGAGCTCGCGTGATTCATTGAACAGGATCATACCCAGAATTGCCGTGCCCGCCGCGCCGACGCCCGTCCACACTGCGTAACCGGTGCCCACTGGAATGGTCTTGAGCGCCTGCGCGAGCAGAAAAAAACTTGCTGCCATGGCGAGCACGGTCAACGCGCTGGGCAGGGGCCGGGTGAAGCCCTCGGTGTATTTCAACCCAACCGCCCAACCGACTTCAAACAAACCGGCAATGAAGAGATAAAGCCAGGCCATGCGTTCTCTCCGGGGGTGGTGAAGCTTGGTGAGGCCGGTGCGGCCTCAGCGCGGGGTGTGCTCCTGCTCGAGTTTCAATTTCCTCTGCCAGAGTTGGCCGGCACTTTCGGAAGCAGCACGTGAGATTTGGATCAAAGTGGCGGCAGCGCTGAGCATCATGCTCTGCCCCTGCACCAGCGTTTGCTGGTGGACGGTGTTGTTCGCCTGCTCGCCATACTCCACCGCGGCCAGTTTCTCCTGAAACGGCGTGAAGCGCGCTTGCAGTTTCTTGATTTCCTCCGGCCACCATTTCTGCAGTGCCGCCAGATATTCGTTGTCAACCGCAAGCTGTTTTTCCACCGTGGCAACGTGGAGCGCGTGCGTCGCTCTGGGCTCCGCTATCATGCCCACGCCGGGGCCGCCGGGCACTTGCGGAATCTTTTTCTGCTCCGCTTCCGCCCAGGTCTTGATCTCCTCCTGCCGGCGCTGACGATCGGCGTCGAGCTGCTGCTTTTTCTTGGCGGTCGCATCGGGGTTGGTGTATTCGCTGTTGACCGCGACGCTCATTTCGCCGAATGCCGCCACCGCTGCCTGCACTTCTTCCGATTCCGGCTGCACGCTTTGCATGCCCAGGGCCATCTGGCTCATTTGCATCGCAAATTGGATTTTTTGCTCCGGGCTCATGGCGTCGAGTTTCTTTTGCATTTCCTGCGGATCGATTTGTTGCATTGCCTGCACGCCGGGCTGTGCCAAAGCCGCGTTGAGTGCCGTGAGGCGCTGTTCCAGCGCGGCAAGCGCCTCGGCAGTGGGCTGGTAGAACTTCTTCGCATCGCAATTCTCGAAGCCCTCTTTCTCGGTGCACACCAGGCGGGAGTGCGCCGTTTTGGCGTCGGCCGGCGGTGCTGGAACTTTATCAAACTGTTCGATGAGGTTGACTTTGACCATTTCCTGGCTGAAGGCCAATGCCGGCAGCAACAGCCCCAACACCAGAAAAGCAAATCGACGCATGGTGATCTCCTTGCAAAGTTATTGAACTGGGTTTCACGAGTATCTTGAAGTCCGGCCTGCGCGTGATCGGGTCATCAATAGATCCTCAATCGCGGTTCAAGATCGCCGGATGGCAATTTGACATGACTTTGTCAGATTCACCGCGGAGAGGCGGAGTTCGCTGAGAATTCCGGCACTCTCGCCCTGCGGACTGCGCGACGCAGCGGATATTTTGCAAAGTGTGATCGTGTCAGGTTAGCCCGAAGCACGAGAGGCAGCACCCGTTGGGATGGCACCACACGTGACAGCCGTCTGTGTGCCGCTCCTTTGAACATTTGTCGGTTCAGGCTCAAAACAAAATTCCGAAAGACTCTGAATGGCAAAGCAAACTTTTGAACCACGGAGACGCGGAGATCGCAGAGGTGTCAGAGCACAAAAGCCTTTCGCCGCGCTGGCAGCGCTTGTGCGATTCCGGTGAGGACTTTGTGACTATCTGTTGCCCCAGATTGGTCGAATGCATTCCCGCCAGCCGGCGTTCAGATCTCCACTTGCCTGAATTCTGGCCTAGTAGGTTGGGACGGCTCATTTGACCGGTTATTCGGATGAGTCTTGTGAATGACTCGGCGAAGTCTTCACAGGCTCCCTGCAGGATGATGATCGGGCCGGCTATGCTGCGCAAGGTAACGGTGCACCAGGTGCACTAGACTTCATCATCGCCGGCGGGATCGAGGAAATCCAGCTCATTGCCCTCGATGGAGAGCAGATCGCCGCGCGCATAGGCGTCGTTCGCGGCCTCGTCTTCGCCGGCGGCACTTTCGCCGGCCAGCGCGCCGCGGCTGATGAGCTGTTTCTCCAGCAGGAACATTTCGTCCGCGCGCTCGCTTTCATCCAGCAGCATGCGAATGCGCAGGAATTCATCCATCAGGCCGTATTCCTCGTGCGAAACCGCGGCGAGAATGTGTTGCGCGATCAGCCAGGCGATGGCCTCCTCGTCCGCGACCCGGCGTGCGGCGCGGCGCGGTATGCGGGTGGGAAATTCCGGCGAAGCCACGGCGAAAAGATTCTTGAGGGTCTCCAGCATGCCGTGGATTTCGAGCCGGTGCAACTCGGCGTCATAGACGTGGCCGCGATCCTCGTAACAAATCTTGCGCAGCGCATCCACCAGATCCCTGGCATTGATGACGCCATCGGGGTTGCTTTCCTCATTGGCCAGCAGGTATGATCCCAGCAGTTGCAGCAAATGCGGATGGCCACCGGCCAGCGCAGCCACGCGCGCAATGAGGGCCGGCTGCACTTGCAGGCGCAGGCCCTGCTGCTCGGCCGCTTGCGCCGCCTGTGCCAGCTTGGTTGCGATGAGCTGCGCCGCTTCGGCCTGTGCCAAAGGCGATAGCGTGATCGTCTTCGCAAAGAAGCGATTGAGGCCCGCATCCTCCTTGAGCATCTCTTGAAAAAACGGACTCACGCCCGCCAATAGAAAGCGGACATTTTTCACGCCGTTTTGCTGCGCGTGCATGATGAGGCTGCGGAGCAGCCGCGCCAGAGGAACCGGGCACTTGTCCGCTTCATCGACGGCAAAGATGAGAAGCTGCTGCGCCGCGATGATTTTCTGCAGATTCTCCTGCGTGATGATCTTCTTCAGCGCGGCGAGTTCATGCCCGGCCTTCAAGTACCCGCAGATTTCGGCAGATTCCACGTCATACTCCGTCCCCAGTTTGAAGGTCACGGTGTTGGCTGCTTCGTTCCAGCGGACGAAAGCCTGCAGCAGCAGCCGCGCTGCCTGGTCCACGGTCTTCACGTCTTTGTCGGCCACCGCGAGGACGGTTTTTGCGCAGCGCGGCTTGCCTTCCATGAGCGCGCGAATTCTGGCCATGAGCGAGGATTTCCCCATGCCCATGGGGCCTTGTATTGCCACTGCGGCTTTGACCAGGCCTTGCTCGATCAGGCGCAGTGCTTCGCTGCGGCCGAAAAAATCCTCGGGCAGGCCGGCGATTTCCGCGGGGGTAAAGGGGTTTGCAAACATGTTGTCGCGCACGTCAAGATCGCGTTTCAATCAGAATGTTGACCGACCGAATGGGCAGACTGGTCACGCCGTTGTGGTTCGATTATTCACGCGTGTGTCTTTTCTCGGCTGGACCGGCACGTGCAATCCAAGCACCCATGTTGCGCACAAACGCGGCAGGTTTCCTCCAGCCGTTGGCGCAGCGCCTGGCGTGCGCGGTGGCGGCGGACTTTCAAATTGTTGCGATTGATGCCGAGCTGGTCAGCCACCAACGCCGGATCGGCCTCCGTGAGCTCCATCCTCTCAATCAACTGGGCATACTTCGGCTTGAGGGTTGGAATCAACTCCCGAATGCAGGCGCACAAGGCGGCTTCGTCGTCGGACTCCGGTTCGGCAACGTGCTCCGGCAGCGCCGGACTCTTTTCGAAGTGTTTCGCTTCAACCTGCCGGCGCCGGTAAACATCGGTGATGGCGTTGTTCAAGATGCGATAGAACCAGGGCACGAGCTTTTCCTCATCCCGCAGCTCCGGCGCGGCGCGCAGCGCCTTGAGCAGACTGTCTTGCAACACGTCTTCGGCCAGCGCCGAATCGGAAACCTTCCGCCGAACGTAGGCGAGCAATTGCTCACGCTGGTTCAGCAGTTTTGAAGTTATGAGGTCGCGCATGATCCCGTCAGTCTCAAAGTCCATTGGCCGGGAGCCGGCCCGAGTCAACTTGGCGCAAAAGCACCGAGGCAGCAGGCAGCCGTTCAGTGCAAATGGGACTTTGCTTCTTTCATCTCGCGCTCAGTTCAGGCCACCGCTTCGCCGACGCGCTCGCTGCGGGCATGCGCCGCCGGTTCATTGCCATTGGTCGCGCCGACTTTCACCGTGGTGAAGCGCGCGAGCAGCGTGTAAACCACCGGCACCAGCACCAGCGTGAGAAACGTCGACAGCAGCATGCCGCCCACCACCGCGATGCCCAACGGCCGCCGCGATTCCGCGCCCGCGCCCAAGCCAATGGCGATGGGCAGAATGCCGAAGATGGTCGCGAACGAGGTCATCAGAATCGGCCGCAAGCGGATGGTAGCCGCATCGGCAACGGCATCGAACAGGCGCTCGCCCCGCTCCTGCAGTTGGTTGGCAAATTCCACGATCAGAATGGCGTTCTTGGTCACCAAACCGATCAGCATGATCAAGCCGATCTGCGAGTAGATGTTGATGCTTTGCCCGAAGAAATACAGCGCGGCCAGAGCGCCGGCAACCGCCAGCGGCACCGACAGCAAGATCGTGAGCGGGTGAATGAAGCTTTCGAATTGCGCCGCCAGCACCAGATAGATGAACACCACCGCGAAGGCGAAGAGAAAATAGAGCGCGCTGCTGGATTCGCGGAATTCGCGCGACTGGCCGGTCAAGTCGCGCTTGATCGTGGGCGGCAGGCTGGTGTCGGCGATGCGGTCGAGATCATTCAAGGCCTGGCCCAGGCTCACGCCCGGCACCATGCTGGCGGTGATCGTCGCCGAGCGCACGCGATTGAAGTGATTCAACTCTTTCGGCGCCACGGTTTCCTTCACATTCACGACATTCGCGAGCTGCACCAAGCCGTTGGCGCCGCGCAGGTAGATGCCCTCGATGGTGTTGGGCGTGGCGCGGTCCGTGGGTTTGAGCTGCACGATGACATCGTACTGTTTGCCGCCGCGTTTGAAGTCGGTGACCACGCGGCCGCCGAGGAAGGTTTCGAGCGTGCTGCCGATGTCCGTCACCGAAACGCCGAGTAACGCCGCGCGCTCGCGGTCGATGGTGATCTCGAGCTGCGGCTTGTTCAGGCGCAAATCACTGTCGAGATTGATGAGGTAGCCGAGTTGCGAGGCCTGCGCCATCATGATGGCGACTGCGCTCTGCAGTTCCTCGTAGGTGTCGGCCTGCAGCACGTATGCCACCGGCGTGAAATTGAAATCCGCGCCCAGGCTCGGCGGGTTCAACACAAACGCCAGCACGCCCGGAATCGAAAAGAGCTGCGGGAAAAGCTCCTGCACGATTTGCTGCTGCGATTTTTGCCGTTCACTTGCCGGCTTCAGGTTCAGGAAGATGAAGCCATTGGTGACGCGGCCAGGCCCGGCAAAGCCCACGCCGGTGGCGGTGAACACGCCGTTGGTTTCGGGCCGGCTGAGCATGATCTGTTCGATCTGCCGCACGTAGCGGTCGGTGTAATCGAGCGTGGCGCCTTCGGGCGCGATGACGATGCCGAAGCCGACGCCGCGATCCTCGGTCGGCACCAGCTCGCTGGGCAGCAGCTTGAACAGCGCGGCGCTGATCGCGATCATGACCACGCCCACACTCACCACCAGCACGCGATGCCGCAACGCGCCGTGCACGATGCGATGGTAGGTGCGCTCCAGCCATTCGAAGAAGGTGTCAAACGAGCGCGAAGCCCAGCTCGAGCTGGTGTGATGCAGCGGTTTCAGCATGCGCGAGCTCATCATTGGCGTCAAGGTCAGGGCGACGAAGCCGGAGATCAGCACCGCCACCGCCACCGTCACGCCGAACTCATTGAACAGGCGGCCGATGTTGCCGGTGAGAAAGGCGAGCGGCACGAACACGGCCACCAGCGCGATCGTCGTGGCCAGCACCGCAAAGCCGATTTCTTTGGCGCCGTCAAGCGCGGCCTGCAGGCGGGACTTGCCCATTTCCATGTGGCGGTAGATGTTTTCGAGCATGACGATGGCATCATCCACCACCAGACCGATGGCGAGCACCAGCGCCAGCAGCGTGAGGATGTTGATGGTGTAGCCGAGAAAATATCCCACCGCAAACGTGCCGATGATGGAAATCGGGATGGCGAAGGTGGGGATGAGCGTGGCGCGGAAACTTTTGAGAAACGCGATGATCACCAGCACCACCAGCCCGAAGGCAATCAGCAGCGTTTCCGCCACTTCGTTGATGGAGCTCTGAATGAAGGTGGCGGAATTGTAGGCCACCTCGAGCTGCATGCCCTCCGGCAGCGTCTTTTGCAGCTCCGGCAGCGCGTCGATCACGGTTTGCGCCACTTGCAGCGTGCTGGCGCGCGTTTGTTTCACTACGCCCAGACCGGTGGTGGGCTTGCCGTTCCACCGCACCGCGGTGCGCTCGTCTTGCGCGCCGAGCGCCACTTCCGCCACATCGCCCAGGCGCACGAGCTCATCGCCGCTTTGCTTGACAATGATGGCGCCAAATTCCTCCGGCGTGGCCAAATCGCCGCGCGTGCGCACGGTGAATTCACGGTTTTCGCCCTCCACGCGGCCCGCCGGAATTTCCGCGTTTTCGCGGCGGATGGCGTTTTCGATATCCTGCGGCGTGAGGCCGCGCGCCGCCATGCGTTGCGAATCCAGCCACACGCGCATGGCATAGCGCCGCTCGCCGCCCATGAAGATCGAACCCACGCCCGGCAAACGCAACAGCCGCTCTTTCAGAATGCGCTCGGCGGCGTCGGTCAATTCCAGGTTGTTGTGGCGGTCGCTGATCAACGCCAGCCACATGATCGGCTGGGCGTTGACGTCGATCTTTTGGATGATGGGATCATCGGCCTCGCGCGGCAGCAGGCCGCGCACACTCGCGACGCGGTCGCGCACGTCGTTGGCGGCCTGATCGACGTCGCGATCAAGCTCGAAGGTGATGGTGATCGCCGAGCCTTGTTCCTGGCTGGAAGAGGTGATCGTCTTCACGCCCTCGATGGTGGAAAGCTGCTCTTCCAGAATGTCGGTGATTTCGGTTTCGATCACGTTCGGGCTGGCGCCGCGATAGAAGGTGGTGACCGAAACCACGGGCGGATCGATGTCGGGATATTCGCGCACCGGCAACTGCGTGAAGGACACCACGCCGAAGATGATGATCACCAGACTCATCACCGTGGCGAGCACCGGCCGCTGTATTGAAATTTCACTGAGCTTCATTATTTATCTCCAATGTTGAGTTTTTAACCGCGAATGAACGCCAATTAACGCGAATGAAAAATATTCACTTCCGTTAGGTTGATTAGTCGTAGTTCGCGGTATTTGAGCCATTCGAACAGCAAACTCATCGCGCTTCATCCAAAACAAGCCGTTCCCATTCCAACTTGCGGTGTTTGTAATTGATGATGACGCCGACCTTCAATCCGGTTATCCTGAGATAGTTGAGTATCGTTCCACGATGGTCATCGATAATGGTTTCGACGGTTTTGGTATCGACGATCACGCGGTTTTCGACCACAAGGACGGGAATAAATTCATCAACTAACTCATTGCGATAATAAACCGGAAATCGGGTTTGCTTGCTATAGTCGATACCTTGATGCTTGAATTCAACCGCAAGCGAGTTTTCATACGTTTTTTCTCGCAGACCGCGCCCAAGTGTATTGTGGACGGCCATCGCGCATCCGATGATTCGGAAGACCAAGTCTTTTTCCAAAAGCTCTGCCATCTTTGTTCCTTCCACAAAAAATTGGCGTTTATTCGCGTTCATTCGCGGTCAGAAAAAGAGTATCACAATTGTGCTAGTTTTGCGGTGGGGCCGCTGAAATCGGCAGGACCTTGGCGCCAGGGAAGAGTTTTTGATGTCCGGCGCGCACGACCCGGGCGCCCGCGGCCAGGCCGTTGATGATTTCGACATTCTCCCGCTGGCGTGTGCCCAACTCCACCGGCATTCTCGCCACCGTGCTGTCGGGCTGGATGAGGTAAACCAACGCCTGGTTCCCTTCCACGAAAACGGCCTCACTCGGGATGACGAGCGCGTTGGGCCGCTCATTGAGCACCACCGTCACATTGGCGGACATGCCGGGACGAAACTTGCCGCCGGGGTTGTCGAGCCGCGCCACGATCCGGACCCGGCGCGTCGCCTCATCGACGATGGGCTCGATGACATCCACACGACCGGTCAGTTCATCGTCCGGATAAGCAGTGGTGGAGACGTTCAGCTCCGCGCCCCGCTGCAAGCTGCCGTAGTAGCGTTCAGGCGCGGAAAAGGTGACACGCAGCCGGTCGATCTGCGCCAGCTCGGTGATCGGCGTGCCCGCGCGCAGAAACGTGCCGGGGCTGACGCGGCGCGCGCCGGTGATGCCCGCAAACGGCGCCACGATGCGCGTTTTCTGCAGCCGCGCGCGAATCAAGGCCAGCTCCGCCTCCGCCACTTTGAGCGCGGCCGCGGCATCGTCCAGGCTTTGTGCCGTGCCCAGGCCCTCGTCGGTGATGGTTTTGATGCGCTCGAAGGTCACCCTGCGCTGTGCGAGAATCGCCTGCGCGCGCTCTTCTTCCGCGCGCATTTGCGCATCATCGAGCTGCGCAATCAAACCGCCTTTCGCGATGGCTTGGCCCTCCCGAAAGGGCAGACGGATCACGGTCGCGTCGATTTCAGACACGATCGTGGCGGCGTCTTCTGCTGCAATAGTGCCCACCGCTTCGAAAGGGTCGATGACCGCACTCTGTGCCACCGTGGCGACTTCCACCGGCATGGGCGGCATTTGAAAGCCGCCGCCGCCGCCCTGCTGCTGTGAGCAGGCGGCCAGCATGAACGACAAAGCACCGAGGCCTGCGAGCAGGAGTGTCGAGCTTCCGTGCTGTTGCTTGCATGAAGTCATCATGCGCTAACCATCCTTTCTCCGGGAATGACTTGTGTTAAAGAGACTGCCACGACAACAATTTGCAAATGGAGCTAACGATAGCATTTCGTTCGCTCAAAGCCAAATGTTATTCGATGAAAACGGTCGCGGGTTGCCGGGGAAGAGCCCGTGCACCCTCCTGCGCTGCGGCGTTCCCGGCGGCAGGCCCTTGGTCAGCGCGCCGTCTGCGGGCCAATGAACGCACCCGCGCGCACCTCTTCACGCAGGGTCGCGCTGTCCCAACCGGCGTCGCGGTCAAGATCCGGCTCGGCGTCATCGGCCTGGATCAGCTCTTCCAGCTCGGCGCTGCGGCGGCGCACGGCATTGATGTAAGACTTGTTGTCGGCATAATGCCGGGCCAGTTCGAGCAAAACGCGCTCATCGTGCTGCAGGAAGATTTTGGCGGCGCGTTGCGCGCGATAACCGCGCATGCCCAGCAGCCGCAGGGCATCGATGCCCATGCGCAGGGAGGTGTCCAGCGTCTCGCGATAAACGTGGCGCAGGCCGGCGTTGAGCAGATGATAAGCATCGGGCCGGTCAAGGGCGCGCGCCAACACCTGCAAATTGGGGAAATGCTTTTCCACCGTGTGCACCAGGGCGAGGTTTTTTTCGGGATCGTCGAAGGCGATGATGAGCAAGCGCGCGTGATCCGCGCCGGCGGCCTGCAGCAGCTCGCGGCGCGAGGCATCGCCGTAATACACTTTCAAACCGAGTTTGCGCAACAAGTCCACGCGGTCCGAATCGAAATCGAGCACGGTGGTGACGATGCCGTTGGCCTTCAGCAGCCGCCCCACGGTTTGCGCGAAGCGATCGAAGCCGGCAATGATTACCGGGTTGTGTTCCGCGATGGCATCGGCGGCGCGTTCGTCGCGCGGTTTCGTGCCCACGCGCGGCAACAGCACTTTTTCATTGAACATGATCACCAGCGGTGTGAGCGCCATGCTCAAGGCCACCACCGCGACCAGGGTGCCGGCAACGCGCGCCTCCAGAATATTCTGTTGCGTCGCGAAGGAAAACAGCACAAAGGCAAATTCCCCCACCTGCGCGAGCGCAACGGCAAAGGTCAAGTTCTGATCCGTCCCCATTTTGAAAAACCTGCCGAGCGCGTAGAGCACGAGACCTTTCACGAACATCAATCCCAACACCAGCGCGGCGATCAACAGCGGCGTCTGCACGATCAACGCAAAGTTGATCGACGCGCCCACGGAGATGAAGAACAAGCCCAGCAGCAGCCCTTTGAACGGCTCAATATCGCTCACCAATTCGTGGCGATACTCGCTGTTGGCCAGCACCACGCCGGCAAGAAAGGTTCCGAGCGCGGGGCTCAATCCCACCTGCGTCATCAAGACCGCGATGGCAATGACGAGCAGCAACGCCGCCGCGGTGAAAATTTCCAGTAAGCGCGTTTGCGCGATGAAGCGAAATGCCGGCCGTACGATGAAGCGGCCCGCCACCACGATCAAAGCCACGGCGCTCAACACCACCACGGTCTGCGCCCAGCCGGGCAGCGCGCTCATCCAGGTGTGCTCGGCGCTCGCGGCGGCCGGCGCGCTGGCGAGCAGGGGAAAAAGTGCGAGCATCGGAATCACCGCGATGTCCTGAAACAGCAAGACCGCAAACGAGCTCTGGCCCGCGGAGGTTTTCATCAATCCTTTTTCATTGAGCGTTTGCAGCACGATCGCGGTGGAAGAAAGCGACAGCGTCATGCCAATGGCCGCGGCGGCTTGCCAGGATTGGCCCGCCAGCAACGCCAGCCCGGCAATGACGACGGCAGTCACCACGACCTGCAGGCCGCCCAGCCCGGCAATGGCCGCGCGCATGCGCCACAACAATGCCGGCTCCAGTTCCAGGCCGATGACAAACAGCATCATGACGACGCCGAACTCGGCGAAGTGCATCACGTCCTGACCTTCTGCGCCGATCAAGCCGAGCACACTCGGGCCGATGAGCGCGCCTGCAATCAGATAACCCAGCACCGAGCCGAGTCCGAGTCGCTTCGCAATCGGAACGGAAATCACTGCTGCCGCCAGATAAACCAGGGCTTGAAAGAAGAAGGAATCGCCGTGCATAGGGTCCGCTATTTATTTTCTCATTTGCTGAAGGAATTGCTTGCCACTCTCACCGTGCAGCCAGCTTGCCATATCGAAGTGGCCGTCGCGCAGCCGCTGCAGAAGCTCGAGGTATTCCTGCGCAAAACTTTCGATCTCGTGATCGGCCAGGCGATGCGTGCCATGCACCAAATACGGCGGCAAATACAGCATGCCACACAGCTTGGCGGTTTGCTCGAACGGCAAGAGGAATTCACGGATGGTATGCTGGTGCATGCCCGCGGTTTGATAAGCCTGCTCGCCGCCGCCGGTGGTGACCACGTGCACGAGCTGCTTGCCGCGCAGCGCCGTGCCTTTTGCGCCATAGGCCCAGCCGTGTTCGAGCACGAGATCGGCCCATTGTTTCACCAAGGCCGGTGAGCTATACCAAAACATGGGATGGTGCAGCACAATGGTGTCATGTGCCGCAAGCAGTTGTTGTTCCGCCGCGACGTCCACAAAAAAATCGGGATACGCTTCGTAGAGATCATGAAACGTAATCCCGTCGAGCTGGCCAACGTCGCGAATCAGGCGCGCGTTGATGCGGGATTTTTCCAAAGCGGGGTGCGCGAACAGCAACAACACGCGAGCCATGCGGCGCGGGTCTCCTGTGCGGTAATGAATGTGAAAATCAACCGGCAGCATGATCGCACGGCAAAGCGCGCTGCCGGCGCCTTGCCGTCGATCCTTCAGCCGCGAGCTTGGCCGAACGAATTTGTGCCCGTCCGAAAACGCGAATTCCTGAGAAAATGCTCCCGCAATGGCTCGGCCATTGCACAAAATCTTCGGAGTTTCGGCGACACCCGAAGCTTTGGAAACCTCGGCTCAGCCGAGGGTGGAACATTTCAGGACAGACACCAATCATGCTCCCAGCTTGGCGTCCAGCGTGATCTGTGCGGTGAGGGCGCGGGAGACGATGCAGGTCGCCTTGGCGTCGTTGGCCAGCTCGTCGAACTGGGCGCGCGCCACGCCCGGCACTTTGCCGGTCAGCTCCAGATGAATCGTGGTGATCGTCCAATTGCCCTGCACTTGTTCGAGCGTCAGGTTCGCGCGCGTGCTCAGCTTTTCGGGCGGAAAACCGGCGGCGCTCAACTTCGCGCCCAGCGCCATGGTGAAGCAGCCGGCGTGCGCAGCGGCGATCAATTCTTCAGGATTGGTGCCCGTGCCGGATTCGAACCGGCCGCTGAAGTTGTATGGCGTTTCTTGCAGCGTGCCGCTTTGGGTTGAGAGCGAGCCCTTGCCTTCCTTCAACGTTCCCTGCCAAACAGCAGAAGCATGTCGTTTCATGTGATACTCCTTTGGGTTGAACCGTGTAAGGTTGTGATGCTTGGCGCGGTACAATGCAGCCCGGCATTCTTTGCCGCGCCCTGTTTGAAATTTCCAGACAGCCAGCCGGCGCCGGCCTCAAACCGGCCGGCCGGCAAAGGTTGCGATCAACTCTTGCGCCCGCTCTTGCAGTCCGTGCTTGATCGGCAGGCCGGAGGCGGCCTGCTGATTGATGGCGAGATGATCGCCGGTCTCCAGAAAGCGCTTCATGCCGGTGGTGTTGATCCAGTAATAGAGGCCCCAGTTGCAGAGATCCCATTGGGCGAGATAGGGATTCATCTCATAATCGACATAATACAGCCGGCTGTCGTTCACCACGAAGTTGGTGGGGAAGTAGTCGATGTTGAGTTGGTGACGCTGGAGCAACTCTGCCATGGCAAAAAGCTGGGCGAAAATCGCGGCCGGTACGGCGTCGGCCGCGATCAAGTCGGCGGCAGTGGGGCCGGCAATGTATTCCTTGAGCAAATACTCACGTTGCTCGTCGAACTCCAGCAGCGCCGGCAGCGGCAGGCCGAGGCGGTGCAGGCGTGCATAGGCATGAATCTCGCTTTGGGTTTTGTCGCCGAAAGTGTAATACGCGCACGGTTCATCGTGCATGAGCTTCAACACCCGGTGCTGCGCCCGGCATTCCACCAAATAGGAATAGCCGGATTTGCCCTTGCCCAACAGGGAGAGAACGCGCACCGTGGCGCTTTTCGTGTCGAATGTGGTTCCGGGAGAGAGCATGATCTGGCGCCGGCTGCCGCCGGTTTCCTGATGGGCTTTTGATTTGGAACGAGCGGCCGCGGCGTTGCCTTGTTTGCCTGCCTGCAGAAGATTGCCCGGCGCGGCAACCGGCGCGGATCGTCAGCGATGATCAGCGCCGGTTGCTGCCGGCCGGAGTTGCTGGGTGACGCGCTTACAGCTTGGGCGCGTCTGCGGGTTTCGCAATCGCCTGGACGTTCAGACTGATGTCGACGTCTTTACTGACGATGAGATTGCCGCCTTCCAACGCTTTGTCCCATTTCACGCCGTAATCAAAGCGATTGATGGTGGTGCTGGCTTCGGCGGCCAGGCGCTTGTTGCCCCAGGGGTCGTTGATCATTCCCAGAATCGTGAAGGGCAGCATGATTTCTTTGGTCACGCCGCGGATGGTGAGATCACCGACCGCCATGAAACCCTCACCCCTTTTTTCGATCCTTTTGCTGGTGAAGGTAATGAGCGAGTCCTGGGCGGCATTGAAGAAATCATCACTGCGCAAATGCTTGTCGCGGGCTTCGTTTTCGGTGTCAATGCTCGCCACTTTGATGGTAACGCTGACCGATGACTTGCTGAGATCCTTTTCATCGTATACGATCGTGCCGGAAAAATCCTTGAATTCCCCGGTGACCTTCGCAATCACCATGTGGCGCACGGTGAACAATACGTTCGAGTGCGCCACGTCGATTTCGTATTTTTCGGTGGCGAAGCTGTTGGATAGCAGCAGCCCGCCCACCAGAAGCAAAACAAACGGAGTTTTGAAGCGCATGAGTTTCCTCCAAAATGAAAGGTTATGTGAAAATGCATCATCGTCGATCGTGGCGTGCCGCCACCCGGCGGAGCAGCCGCGATCAACGCGCCGTGGGAATTGACTTGCCCAGCTTCTTCAGCAGCCGGATGAGAGTCGCTCTTTCGTGCGGCGTCAAGGCGCCGGTCAACTGCTCGATGCCGGCAGCATGCTGCGGAAAGATTCCCGCAATCAGCCGGCCGCCGGCTTCGGTCAAATGGATGCGGAACATGCGGCGGTCGTCGCTGTCGGTGACGCGCTTGACCAATCCCTTTTCCTCCAGGCGATCGACCACGCCGGTGACGTTGGCGCCGCTCATCAGCAGCTTGCCAGCTATTTCGCACATCTTCAAGGGTCCGAGATGAGCCAGCACCTCCAACACCGCGAATTGCGGCTGGGTCAGGTCGGCCTCCTTGTGCGACATGGCTTCGGCATGGGCAAAGGAATTGTAGCAGCGCGCCAGCACCACCCACAGTTTCAACGCCTGCTGGCGGCATGCGCTGTACCCCTCGCGGTTGAGCAGGGCTTTGCGGGTCAGATGATCGGCCATGGTTTCGCCGCACTTTCTTTAAGTAAAGATACTTTAAATTTTAAATGTCTGTAGTTTAAAATAAAATCCGTGAGAGTCAAGCCCTTTTTTCGTGGCGACTCCCGACCAGGCAATAAGCTCTACGCAGCAGGGGTGGTGTTTCCCCCCCCGGGAACCGCGGAGGCGCTGCGAGCGCAGAGTCACAGCCTCACCGAAGCTTCACTCTGTGTTCTCTGCACCTCTTCGGTTTGGGCGATGATATTGAGACTGCGCGGTATCCCCAATTGCGCAGGCTCATGGCTGGCCGTGGACTTCGGATTGTAGTCCGTCGGAAATCCGGCGTCATTCCATTGATGCTGTTGATGCCACCAGAGTCGGTGAGCAAGCCGGGCGCCACGTAGTGGCAGGCAGCAATGAGGTTTTGCCAACGATCGCCGGCGCCCGGGCAGGGGAGAAAAGTGCGGGAGATCACCAGGCCACTGTCGTATGCAGGCCGCGGGCCGTGGCAAATACGCGCCACTGGCGGCCGCTCGCTTGGCTGTGATTGCGCTGTCCTTCGAGCCATTTGGCGGCGCTGTTCACGTTTACGATTGCGAAGATCGTGCCCAGCACCACGTCTGACAGCCAGTGATCTTCATTATACAAGCGCGCTGCGCCGCCCACTGTGCCCATGGTGTAGAGCAACATCTTGGCTGGCACTGGCTTGAGGCGGCGCGCAAACGTGTGTGAGGTGGCCATGGCCACCATCGTGTGGCCCGAGAAGAAGGAGTAATAGGCCTCTTCGCCGCGGAAGAAATCAAACTCATCGTGGCCCAGGCCCACATGTGGCCGCGCGCGGCCGGAGATAATCTTGGTGGGATATTGCACCGCGCCGGAGGCCAGCAATCCCGTGGACAGGACGATGCAGCCTTCTCGCAGCCATTCACTGTCGATCACCAGTCCGGTGAGATAAAGCCCGCCGGTGAGCAGGACAACGGTGCGCGGTTCGCCGTATTGCACGCCGAAGTCCGCAAGCTTGTCGCCGGTCTTGCTTTGGTTGCGCTGGAAGAAGCGGTTCACCTCCTCATCGGCGAAGGACACGGCAAAGGTACCGGCAAGGACGGAGCCGAAGATCGCCCAGTCTTTCCCCTGCCAGCGCAGCGGATTGGTCAGCACGTGGCCCGTGCCGGCCAGCACGTCGCCGGCGTCACGAGCAAACTGCTGCGGCCAATTCGTTGTCGATCGCTCCTGGCCGGAGAGGGATTGCGTACAGAGCATCAGGCAGGAAAACATCACGCCACGGCTGAGAGAGGTGTGCATGGAAGAACCTTTGGTTGATGGCAAAAATCCCGCGGGCGCGGGGCGGCTTGCAATGGCGGCGAATATAGCCAGAAACAACGGCCAATGCAAGAACACGGCGCGCTGGTTTTTCCGCTTGACATTCTTTGCACCCGGCATTAGCTTGTGCCCGACTTTTTCACGGGAGCACAGCATGCGCATCAAGTTCTGCGGTGCTGCGCGCACAGTCACCGGCTCGCAGCATTTGCTTTCCATCAACGGCAAACACGTTCTGCTGGAATGCGGTTTGTATCAAGGCCGCCGCGCGGAAGCGCGGGAAAAGAACCAATCCTTCCTGTTCGAGCCCGACCAGGTGGAAACCCTGGTGCTCTCCCATGCCCACATCGATCACTCGGGCAACATCCCCTCGCTGGTGAAACACGGCTTTCAGGGCAATATTATCGCCACGCGCGCCACCGTCAGCCTGTGCCACGTGATGCTGCGGGACTCCGCCTATTTGCAGGAAAAAGACGCCGAATGGCTGCGCAAGAAGCGTGAGGAAGAGATCGAGCCGCTCTACACCATCGAGGATGCCGAGTTGGCGCTGCAGCAATTCATGGGCGTCGAGTATGGCCGCCCGTTCAGCGTTGCGCCCGGTGTGCGGGCCACATTTCACGATGCCGGCCACATCTTGGGGTCGGCCGGCGCGGTGTTCGAGATCGAAGAAAAAGGCCGGCGGCTGCGTCTGGGTTTCAGCGGTGATTTGGGACGCTTCCGCATGCCGATTCTGCGCGATCCGGTGCTGCTCGATGATCTCGATGTTTTGATCATGGAAAGCACCTACGGCGACCGGGTGCATCACGAGATTGAAGACGTGGAGGAGGAGCTGGCCGGGATCGTGCGCACCGTCCACCGCCGCGGCGGCAAGATCATCATTCCCGCCTTTGCCGTGGGCCGCACCCAGATGCTGGTTTACTATCTCCACAAGCTCTGGCAGCACAATCGCATTCCCGAGCTGCCGATTTACGTGGACAGCCCGCTGGCAGTGGATGCCACTGCGGTCTTTCGCATGCATCCCGAATGCTTCGACCGCGAAACCTATCGCCTGTTTCTGCAGGATGGGCAGGATCCCTTCGGCTTCCGGCGACTCACGTACGTGCGTGACGTGGAAGATTCCAAAAAGCTCAACGATCTCACCACGTCCGCGATCATCATTTCCGCCTCCGGCATGGCGGAAGCCGGCCGCATTCTGCATCATCTGCGCAACCATATCGGCAAGCCGGAGAATCTGGTGTTGCTGGTGGGCTTCATGGCCGAACACACGCTGGGCCGCAAACTCGGCGACGGCGCAACGGAGGTCAAAATCTTCGGCGAGGTGTGTGAGCGCCGCTGCGAAGTGCGCAAACTCGAGGGCTTGAGCGCGCATGCCGATCGCGAGCAGTTGCTGGCGCTGGTGCAACGGCAGAATCCCAAGCGACTTCAGCAGATCTTTTTGGTGCACGGCGAGCCCGACCCGGCCGCAGCGCTTGCTGATCGCATACGCGCGGCCGGCTATGGCGGGGTGCATGTGCCCTCGCCGGGAGAAGAATTCACGGTTTGAACGCGCGTGTGAGCGTGAGGAGGTGATCCGCAATACGACGCGGTGTGCGCCGGCGATGGCGGCGCGTGCCGGAAAGCCGGCTGTTTCCCATCCTTGTTTTCATCACCCCGTGTGAGCATCTCGCGCTTCTTCGGAAGGGGGAATCGGACAAGCGCCGCCCACCTTGAGAAAGTCAATCCGCAATCGAAAAGAATGGACCCGACTGCGCAGGGCATTGCGGGTCGCGCCGGCAAAGCGGAAATCCGTTATAGGTGATTCGCTTTTGCAATCCCAGAAGAAATCCTGCAGGTCATTGGCAGAATGATTCTTTGGCAGAATGAGTTTGAAATAATGCTGCCGTCAAATCACTCCGTCAAAAATTTCTTGTGCTGCCCAACAAGCTCCGCTCTTCAGCTTGTCTGAAAATCGGATGCCGAGCATGACGCCGGAAGAACGAACGCGGCCGCGAAGTCCTTCCCGCTGGGTACGTTTGCAATCGGGAAAACGGCGTTACGGGTGAGCATTTGGAAGGCGGGGCTGGCAATGCCAGTCAGTTGGTTTCGGCTGCAATCTGCTCTTCGTAGATATGTTTGCGCTCGGGATCCAGCCGCAGCAGAATTTGGAAGGGATGGGTGTCCTTGCTGCCTTTGAAGACGTCGATGACTTCGGAGTAGTGGGCGTCAATGAATTGCTTGGCGGCGAGGTTGTCTTTGTTCTCGCGCAATACGACTTCGAGACGTTCCAGCGACTGCTTGATGTAGTCGCGCGCCGGGCCGGGCTCTTCTGCGAGCGCGGACATGCCGTAGAAGTAATAGTCTTTCAGCTCGCGGAACTTTTTGTAGTTCTCTCCAAAGATGGCGAGGATGGTGTCTTCGCGATAGTCCCAGCCGTAGATGAATTGGCTGAATTTGGCTTCCTGCAGAATCGCGCGTGCTTTTTCGAAATACTTGGTTCCTTCCAGGGCGCCGTACTTATCGAGCTCGTTGCCGATCAGCAGATAGATATAGAAATCGATCAACGCACGCACCGGCACATAGCCGGGCGAGTCCGTGATGAATTCACTTTGCTGAAAGGGAAAAATGGCGCGCTTGTCAAAGTACTGCAAATCCGGGCCGGAGGCGATCAAGCTGCACTGGTAGCGGTCTTCGGTGCTGGTGGGCCGGTATTCCAGAAAAAACTGAAAACCGATGGTAAAGGGCATCACGTAGTCTTCTTCGATCCAGCTTTTGGCGTTGATGTACTTCTCGACCTTGCCGGCAAAATCCGCCATGCGCGGTTTGAATTCATCGGGCAGCTTGTCCAAAATGGTCGTCACCTTGGCGCGCACGACGCCCTTGTCGGGGGTTGCGAAAGCGGTCGCGGCCGCAAACACAAGCGTCAGCCCGATCACGCAGCATTTGATGCGAGGCAGAAAGATCGAAGGCATGTTTTCATCTCCACCAAATAGAACACCGCAATTCACTGAACGCGGCCAATATAGCCAGAGGGGCGCATGAAAGTCAAGCATATACTCTGGTGGACCGTGCTGGCGGGCGCCGGTTTTGCGCAGACGCAGGACTATGCGCTCGGAATTCGTGCGCAGGCGATGGGAGGAAGCGGCGTGGCGCTGGCGCAGGAGGCAGAAGGCCAACTGCAAAACCCGGCATTGCTCGCCGAACTGCCGGCCTGGAGCGCGACCGCGTTCTATTCCCGGCCATTTGGCCTGCCGGAGTTGTCGTTATCCAGTCTCGCGCTCGCCGGCGGGATCGGCGGCTTGAGTTTCGGCAGCAGTGCGGTTGCTTTGGGGCATGACTTGCTGCGGGATCAAACGCTGCAGATTGCCGTCGCCCGGCGCTGGCAGTTCCGCAGCCGGCCGGCGGCAGCGGCATTCGCCTTTGGACTGCAGCTCGGTGTGCAGCAAAAGCATATCGTGAACTATGGCCAAAGTCAAAGCTTCGTTCTCAATGCCGGCGTGGTGGCGCGCCTCAACGACAAGCTGGTGTGGGGACTGGCCGCCGGCAATCTCACGCACGCCCGTGCGGGCCGCGGCCGGGAACGGCTGCCGCGCCATCTCAGTTGCGGCCTGGGATATGTGCCCGGCAGCGCGCTCACGGCACAATTCGATCTCTACAAACAGCCGCCGTTTCCGCTGGAATGGCGGCTGGGTTTTGAATTGACGCTTTGGCCGCCGCTGCGGCTGCGTTTGGGCGGCAGTGAGAATCCCGACCGCTTCACCTGCGGCTTGGCACTGGCAACGCGACCGGCCCTCGTTCAGGTCACCATGTTTTCGCATGCCGACCTGGGTTGGACGCGACAGGTGGCGCTCACTTTGCGCCGATGAGGCAGTTCGCAGAAAACCAGTTGCACCCGCAAATTCGCTTCCTTATATTGCGCATCAACACGGGTGTTCAGTTCTGCTTGTGCAAAACTGAAAGAATAGGGAACGCCGTGCGAATCGGCGACTGCCCCGCAACTGTAAGCAGCAAGTTATTCGGCGATTTCACCACTCTCGGCACGAGGGGAAGGTCGAAATCAACTCAGCCGAGCTGCAAGTCAGGAGACCTGCCCGTGCGATCAATCTCCACAATGGCGTTGACCTCCGCCATTGCCTGGGAGAGCCTTCGAGGGAAGGCAGGCTGCGACGATTCCGTCTCCTCATCCTCATCCCCTCAAGGCGTGGGGATTTTTTGTTCCTGCGCCGGTTTCTGCCTTCCGCGGAGCGCCCTCCTTCCCCTGGTGCACCCGAGCAGGTGCGCGTTCATTCTCAGGGAGGTGTTATGTTTTCAAAATTGTGTGCCGGCCTGCTGATCGCCGGCGCGATGTTGACTTCGGCGGTGCGCGGGCAATATGCCGGAGAGATTCGCGGCACGGTGGTTGATGGTTTGAGCGGCGAGCCGCTGGCCGGTGTTGCCGTGCTGCTGGGCAAGTCTTCGACCGGCGCTGCCACCAACGCTGCCGGAGAGTTTCGCTTGGCGGCGAAAGATCCCGCTGATTCTTTGCTGATCCGGCGCATCGGGTATGAACCGGCACGGCTGGCGCTCGCGGAACTTTCCGGCAACGCCGCCATCCGATTGATTCCCACCAGCCTGCTGTTCCATGAAGTGACCGTCACCGCCAAGCGCAGGGCTGCTCTCGCCGCGGACAATCCTGCGCCCGTGGCAGCCATTGCGCTGGCAGAACCGCGCTTGCTCACCAAACAGAATCTGGGTGAGGCGCTCGCGCAGATGCAATCGCTGCTGGTGAAAGAATACGGCGGTCTGAGCGGATTGAAAACCGTGACGCTGCGCGGCGCTTCCGAGGGCCAGGTCCTGGTGTTACTCGATGGCTTTCGCCTGAACAACCCGCAAGGCGGCTGGGTCGATCTCAATCTTTTGCCCACGTTGAGCGTGAGCCGGATGGAAGTGATGCGCAGCGGCGCCTCGGCGCAGTACGGCAGCGAGGCGGTGGGCGGTATCGTGCACATCCACACGCTCGCGCCCGCGGCCCGCTTCACGCCGCAGGCCGAGTACACGCTGGGCAGCTATGGCACCGGCGCCGCGCGCATGCGGTGGAGCCAGCAGTTTGGAAAATTTTCCGGCGCGCTGGCTGTGGGACAGTTGCGCACCGCGGGCGATTACCCCACCGGCCTGGCAACGCGGCCGCGGCTGGAAAACAATCGTCTCGAGAAATGGGATTTCTACGGCCGTGCCGATTATGCGATTTCACCGCAGGTGCGCGTGCGCGCTTTTCATCAATACCTCGACAGTGATCGCGCCGTTGCCGGCTCGTTGAGTTTTCCTTCGCCGGGCGCCCGGCAAACCGACGCCAATCACCTGAGCGGCGTGCTGTTCACCGCCCAACAAGGCGCACATTTGAATCTGAATCTGCAGGGAAGCTGGCATCATCTCGAACAGGACTATCGCAATCCCGATCCATTTTTCCCGATCGCGAGCCGTCATCGCGTGGAAGTGGCGGAGGTGCTGCTGCACAATCGCAGCCGATTCCGTGCCGCTGATTTGCTCTACGGCCTCGAGCTGGCGCATGCCCGCATCAAGAGCACGGATTTGCGACAACCGCGGCGCGATCAACGCAGCGCATTTGTGCAGGGCGAATGGCGCTGGCAGCGCGTGCACGCCAAATCGGCCACCAGCCTCACGCTCATTCCGGCGTTGCGTTATGACGATTATAGCGACGCCGGCCACCGCACCAGCCCCAAACTCAGCCTGGTGTGGAAATGGGAGCGCACCTTTGTGCTGTCATGGCATGCGAGCACCGGCAAGAGTTTTCGCGTGCCGTCGATGAATGACTTGTTCTGGCCGAGTGGGCCATACACGGCCGGCAATCCGAATCTGCGGCCGGAAACCGGCACGCAATTCGACGGCGGCGTTTTGCTGCAGGCCGTCACCGGCGCGGGCCACTGGCAATTCGCGATGGACGCGTTTCACACCCGGCTGCAGAACTTGATCAGTTGGATTCCGGATGAAAATTTCCGGTTTTCGCCGCAGAACATCGCGGCCGCGCGGATCACGGGCTGGGAACCGGCGTTGCACTGGCGCGCGCCGGATGAACAAGTGCAGGTGCGGCTGGCCTACACGCGTCTGCACGCCGTTGATGACAGTGAGGATCCGGCCGTGCGGGACCGGCGGCTGCTCTATCGCCCCGATCACAAGTTTGACGCCCTGCTCTCGTTCGAAGTGGCGGAGCTGAACTGCAGTGTGTCTTATCAAATCGTGAGCCGGCGTTTTGTGCGGCAGGACAACAGCCGCTCGCTGCCGGGTTATCGCCTGGTGGATTTGTCCACGGCGCGGCGATTGAACTTGAAGAACGACTACTATCTCTATCTTGCCGGCGCGGTCAACAATCTCTTCGACAGGCGTATTCAGGTGATTGAAGATTATCCGGCAGCCGGCCGTGAATTCCGCCTCACGCTGGGCGTGAGCCGGTGAACGTTGCACGCGTTGCGCCGTGATCGGGCACGTGCGTGTGTGATGTGATCGGGCCGAATGCGCCGGCAGCAGCGGCGGTGCCATCGTCGCGCGACAGCCGGACAGGCATGGTTGATTTCCGCATGCACTCGGCGCGAGAAAATGGAGCGTGCGGAGGATTCTTGCGCGTGAACGAATCACCGTGCGCTCTGTTTTCTTGCTGCTGGCAGGCTGTGCCGCGAGGGACAAGCGTGTCGGCACGGGCAAAATGGAAATAGGCCTTGCATTGCTAGCGAGAATTCTTTATAATATTTTCACTTTTGATTGACGCGAATGAGGCGTGTATAGATACGCGCGCACGGAGCCGGGAAAGAGGCTTGCTGAGTTGTGGCACAAGCAAGAGGTGGAATGGATCGCAAGTCACTAGTGGATGTCTTGATCGTTGGCGCGGGGCCAGTGGGGCTCGCCTGCGGTATTGCAGCACAACGCAGCGGGCTTTCCTCTCTGATTGTCGAAAAGGGTGCGCTCACCAATGCGCTCTGCCATTTCCCGCGCCACATGAGATTCTTCTCCACCCCGGAGCTGCTGGAGATTGGCGAAGTTCCCTTCATCATTGCCGGTGACAAGCCCACGCGTGCCGATGCCCTCAATTATTATCGCCGCGTCGCGCAGCATTATGATCTGCGCCTCCATCTCCACGAAGAAGTCCGGCGCATCACCAAATCAGCGGATACCTTCACCGTCAACAGCGCGGCCGCGGACTATCAAGCCTCCTGCGTCGTGATCGCCACGGGCTATTACGACCACCCCAATCTGCTCAACCTCCCCGGCGAGGATCTCCCGAAGGTCTCTCATTATTACACCGAGCCTTTTCCGTTTTTTCGGCGGAAGGTTGCGATCATCGGCGGAAAAAACTCGGCAGTGGAGGCCGCGCTCGACCTCTACCGCCACGGTGCGCAGGTCACGCTCATTCATCGCGGACCGGAGATCCGGCAAAGCGTGAAGTATTGGATTCTGCCCGACATTCTCAATCGCATTCAAGAAGGCAGCATCGCGGCGCGCTGCAACACCCGCGTGGTGCAAATCACCAACGACGCAATCGTGCTGCAGAACCAGGCAGGCGAAACCGAGACGCTGGCGAATGATTTCGTCTTTGCGCTCACCGGCTATCATCCCGACTATGCCTTTCTGCAGGCGTGCGGCATTGCAATCAGTGGTGAGGACAACAGCCCGCGCCACGACCCCGCGACTTTCGAGACCAATGTGCCCGGGCTTTACGTCGCGGGTGTGGTGGCCGCCGGCAAAAACGGCAACAAGATCTTCATCGAGAACGGCCGCGAGCATGCCAACGTGATCATGCGCCACCTCGCGCCGCGGCTGCAGAATCACGCACGGCGCGCTGGCGCGAGTGAACCTGCCCGGGCATGAAGCGGGCGCAGGCCACGCCTACGCTGCTCCGTGCCCGAATAAAACCGAAGACTTTTCACACACCACTGGGAGCAAAGGATGATCCGCAAGATCGGTTTATGGTTGAGTCTGGGGTGCATGGTTACGGTGCTTGCCGGCGGCACTTGCACGCCGCCGCCGCCACAGCAGCGCCCGGGCAGTGCGTTTGAGGGCTCGGCGTTTTGGGCGCGCGACATTGCGCAGCCGCTGATCACCAACTTTGCCGCCGACGCGCAGATCTATCACATCATGGGTGTTCAAATCTTTCGCGACGGCCGGCTGCCCGCCAATCAGGGAAGTTGGGGATTGGTGGCGTGGAGCCCGTCACAGCAGAAAGAGTTTCAAGTCAACGTGCGGCATGACGGCTCCACTTCGACCAGCACGCGGGCGCAAACTTCGGTGCCGGGCGCCAACGGTCAGCCCTTGCCGGTAGGTTGGGTCAACAGCACGGACATCTTCAATGCGACGGCGCCGCATCGCGATCCGGCCGCCACCTTGGCGACTCTGGCCGCGTTCAATATCGCCACTTACAGCCAGCCGATGTGGGGCATCAACTTCAACGCCGGCGCGCAGCCGACGCATTACGTGAAATTCGACGGCACCTATATCGGCACCTCGCCCTGAAGCGGCTGAACGGAACAGACGTCCGGCGCGTCGCAGATTGCGCAAGATTCAGCGCCGGGTGCAGATACAATTCCAGAGGAGAGCAGTTTGAAAGAATTTGATTTGGTAATCGTTGGCGGCGGCCCGGGTGGCTATGTGGCCGCGATTCGGGCGGCTCAACTCGGCATGAAAGTCGCCGTCATCGAAAAGGACAAACTCGGCGGCCTGTGTTTGAACTGGGGCTGCATCCCGAGCAAGGCGCTGCTGCGCTCGGCGGAAGTCTATCACCTGCTGCATCACGTGCACGAGTTTGGCCTGGGCGTGGAGAATGTTTCGTTCGAGTGGCAGAAGATCATTCAACGCAGCCGCAAGATCTCCGAGCAGATCAACAAAGGCGTGCATTTCCTGTTTCGCAAGAACAAAATCGAGCACATCGATGGCGCCGGCCGTTTGCGCAAGGGCAACGTCGTCGAAGTCACCAAAGACGGCAAGGCAGTGGGTGAGTACAAAGGCCGGAACCTCATCATCGCCACCGGCGGCACGCATCGCTCGCTGCCCGGCGTCGAGTTGGATCGCAAGCGCGTCATCACCAGCACGGAAGCCATGATCCTGCCGGAGCAGCCGAAGGCGATGATCGTCATCGGCGGCGGGCCGATCGGCGTGGAGTTCGCCTACTTCTACAATGCCTTCGGCTGCCAAGTCACCATTCTGGAGATGATGCCGCAGATTCTGCCGCTGGAAGACGAAGAAGTCGTGAAAGCGCTTACTTCCAATTTCAAGAAAAGTGGCATCGCGGTGGAGGCCAACGCCAAAGTCACCGGCGTCAATGTCGGCGCGCAAGACGTCACGGTCAGCTACACCGTTGGCAATGCCGAAAAGAAGATCACCGGCGACGTGGCGCTCATGGCGATTGGCTTTGCCGGCCAGACCGCCAACCTCGGCTTGGAAGAAATCGGCGTCACCATCGAGAAGACGTTTATCGCGGTTGACCGGCGCACCTATGCCACCGCGGTGCCCGGTGTGTATGCGATCGGCGATGTGATCGGCGCGCCGCTGCTGGCGCATGTCGCTTCGGCCGAAGGCATCGCCTGCGTGGAACACCTCGCCGGCAAAGCGCCGCAGCCGGTGGACTACAACAATATTCCCGGCTGCACCTACTGCCAGCCGCAAGTCGGCAGCGTGGGCCTGACGGAAAAGCAGGCGCGCGAAAAAGGCTATGACGTTGCCGTCGGCCGTTTTCCGTTCCGGCCGCTGGGCAAGGCCGTGGCCGTGGGAGAAACCGAAGGCTTCGTGAAGCTCGTGGTTGACAAAAAATACGGGGAAATCTTGGGTGCGCACATCCTCGGCAGCGAAGCCACGGACATGATCGCGGAATTGGTGGCGGCGCGCGCGCTCGAGTCCACCGTCCACAGCTTGCTCAAAACCGTGCATGCGCATCCCACCTTCACCGAGGCGGTGATGGAGGCTGCCGCGGATGCACTGGGCGAGGCGATTCACATCTGAGGAAAGCTGTTGCGCGCAGCGACGCTCATGATGGCGGCGCACAATGGCCGGCCGGGGCAGCAAACGCGGTGCGCTCCCGGTGCGGTCGCGATCGCGCGGCGCGAGTTGCTGGGCCCGGGGCGCGGCTGCGAATTTGGGCTACAATTCACTGATCTCATCACCATAGAAGGAGAAGCCACAATGATGAAGAAAAAGGCCGTCAAGAAGGCAGCCAAGAAGAAGGCGACGAAGAAGAAGGCGGCTGCCAAGAAGAAAACAGCGGCGAAGAAGAAGTAAGCACGCGCCTGAAACGCGCCAGCCGCTTTCGGCCTTGCTGAGTTGTAGCGTCAGTCCCGCTGCGGCGGGACTGATGTTTCGCTGTTCCGCGACGCGATGAGTTGCATCACCGCGTTTTTAGCATAAACGTCAAGCGAGTGTGCAATGAGCAGTTTGATGGCAGTGCTCACGACTTTCGTGCTGCTCGGCGGCCTGGTGGGGTTGATCCTGGCGTTGTCCTCCTGGCTCGGCCCCAAACGCACCAACAGCGTGAAAGAAGTGCCGTTCGAGTGCGGCTGGGTTCCCATTGCCCTGCCCGGCGAACGGCTGTCGATCCGATTCTACCTGATCGCGATTCTGTTCGTGCTCTTCGATATTGAAATCGTTTTTCTCTTCCCCTGGGTCACGGTGTTTCGCGAGTTGGGCCCGGGCGGCTTCTTCAGCATGATGACCTTCGTGGGTATTCTCGTGCTGGGGTTGGTATACGCGTGGAAGCGAGGTGCATTGGAATGGGATTGAGAAATCTCCTCGGTGGCGACAACTTTGTCACTTCGCGCGTCGATGCCGCCGTCGGCTGGGCGCGCAAATTCTCGCTGTTTCAGTATCCGTTCGTGACCGCCTGCTGCGGCATGGAATACATGGCAGTGTCCGGCCCGCAATACGATCTTGACCGCTTCGGCGCCGCTCTGCCGCGCTTCAGTCCGCGCCAGGCCGACGTGCTCTTTGTCGTCGGCACGATCAGCCAAAAGATCGCGCCGATCATGCGCCGTGTTTACGATCAGATGTGCGAGCCGAAATGGGTCGTCGCGTTCGGCGTCTGCACCTGCACCGGCGGATTCTACGACAACTACTCCACCGTGCAGGGCATCGATACCATCGTGCCGGTCGATGTCTACATTCCCGGCTGCCCGCCGCGGCCGGAAACCGTGCTGCAGGGCATTATGTTGTTGCAGGAAAAAATTCAAAAGCAGAAACAGGAGTATTGAGTACTGCGACCGTCAAGTCCCTTGCCCCGAAGTTGGTCTTCTGGTAGAATCTTCCCCCGCCCCTGGCACCAGGATTGGCTTATCATGTATGCCCAGCGCCGGCGGAGAATTCAACAGAATGAGGTGGCAGGGTGTTGTATCCCGCTTGACGTTCTGGTATTACCCGCGTAACGAAACTCATCGTCAGGTGACTGCATCCCATGTCTTGGCTGGAGAATATTGCCCAGAAATTTCCAGGTGCGGTGAAGGTTCTGCCCTCGCCTGCCGGGGAAAATGTTCTGGAAGTGACGCGCGACGCGCTGTTGGCAGTGTGCGCTTATTTGAAAAACGAGCATCAGCCCGGTTTCAATTTCCTGATGGATCTCGGCGGGGTGGATTATCTCACCTTCCCACAGCCCCGGCCCGAGCGCTTCGAACTGATCTGCAACCTCTTCTCCTGGCCGCAAAAGGTCCGTTTGCGCCTGCGCGTGCCGGTGCCGGAGCACGACCCGGTGGTGCCCTCAGTGACCAGTTTGTGGGCCGGCGCGGGCTGGTATGAACGCGAAGTCTGGGATCTCTTCGGCGTGCGCTTCAAGGGATTGGCCGATCATCGCCGCATTCTGCTGTATGACGAGTTCAAGGGCCATCCCCTGCGCAAGGATTATCCCATCAGCCGCCGCCATCCGCTCGTCTCCAACGAGAAGATGAGTGCCCCCGGCAGCAACGGCCAGGCGCGCACGCATCGCATCAAGACGCCCCAGCCCGGCGCGAACGCGCAGAACATGCTGCTCAACATGGGGCCTTCGCATCCGGCGATGCACGGCGTCATCCACCTGCTGCTCGAACTCGACGGCGAAACCGTCGAAAGCGCCGAGGTCGGCATCGGCTATTTGCATCGTGCCTTCGAGAAGGATGCCGAAGCCGTGACCTGGACGCAGGTCTTTCCCTACACCGACCGCCTCAACTATGTCTCACCGCTGATCAACAATGTGGGCTACGCCCTGGCGGTGGAAAAAGTGATGGGTCTGCAGATCACCGAACGCTGCCAGTACATTC
This sequence comes from bacterium, assembly GCA_023150945.1. Taxonomy (NCBI): domain Bacteria; species bacterium. The sequence continues at coordinate 57,689 of JAKLJX010000005.1, forward strand.
GCGTGATCATGTCGGAGGTCTCGCGCATCACCGATCACTTGACCTGCATCGCCGCCAGCGCCATGGAACTCGGCGCGATGACCGGCTTTCTCTATTTCATCAAAGTGCGCGACATGCTGTACGAACTGGTCGAGGAAATCACCGGCGCGCGCCTAACCGTCTCCTACGTGCGAATCGGCGGCGTCAAGGCCGATCTCACGCCCACTTTTGCCGACAATCTGCGCAAGATTCTCAAAGAGCTGCGCATCGCATTGGACGAGCTGCACAAGCTGCTCACCCGCAACCGCATTTTCGTGGACCGCATGCAGGGCGTGGGCGTGATCAGCAAGCAGCGCGCGATCGACTTTGGCTTCACCGGCCCGATGCTGCGCTCCTGCGGCGTCGATTACGACGTGCGCAAAGCCGAACCCTATCTCGTCTACGACCGCCTCGATTTCGATATTCCCTATGGCACCAACGGTGATAATTACGACCGCTATCTCGTTCGCATGGAGGAAGTCGAGCAGAGTGTTCACATTCTGGAGCAATGCCTGCAGCAAATACCCGGCGGCGAAATCAACGTCGATCATGAAGGCAGGGTCTTACCGGCCAGCGAGATGGCGGACTACGGCAAATTTGGCCGGACCAAGGGTTTGCTGCAGATCGAAGCCCTGACCGACCCCACGCTTTCCGGCGGGAACTCGCGGTTGCGTGACAATATTTTCCCGGACAACAAGCGCGCCGTCCTGCCTGCCAAGGAAAAAGTCTACGGCAGCATCGAAGGCCTGATGAATCACTTCATGCTGATCATGGAAGGCTACGGCATTGCGCCGCCCATCGGCGAAGCCTACCAGGCGGTCGAAGGCGCCAACGGCGAGCTGGGTTTCTACGTCATCAGCGACGGCAGCGGCAAGCCCTACCGCGTGGACGTGCGGCCGCCCTGCTTCGCGCTCATGTCCGGCTTTCATGAGATGATCAAAGGCGATGCGGTGGCGGATATCATCGCGACGTTCGGCACGGTGAACATGATTGCAGGAGAATTGGATCGATGATTTCGAAATTGTCGCAAGCGGCGCGGGACCGCATCGCCGAATTGCTGACGCATTACCCGCCCGAGCACAAGCGCGCGGCCCTGCTGCCGATTCTGCACGTGGTGCAGGAGGAGATCGGCTACGTTCCCGCCGAACTCGAAGAGGAGATCGCGGCGCTGGTGGGCGTGCCGGTGGTGAAGGTGAAGGAAGTGCTTTCGTTCTATACCTGGTTTCGCCAGCGGCCGGTGGGCAAATATCACTTTCAAGTGTGCCGCACCCTCTCCTGCAGCCTGCGCGGCCACCGCGAGATTCTCGCCTACCTCGAACAGAAGCTCGGCATCAAGGCGGGCGAAACCTCGGCGGACGGCAAGTACACGATTACCGCGGTGGAATGCCTGGCCTCCTGCGAAACCGCGCCGATGCTGCAGTTGAATGAGACCTACATCGATCATCTCACGCCGGCGAAGATTGATCAGATTGTGGCGGAGCTGAAGTGAGTTCGCAGGTTCGTAGTAATGCCTTCAGGCATCGGAAGCGTATATGACTCGAGCTCGTAGGCTCGCACGTTCCGGCGGGGAGGGAAGGTGAAGAGGATTCGACTGAGGCTCAGAAAATTTGTTCGGTAAAGTAAGTTTGGGATTCGCAACATTTCGATAAGATGGCGAATGAAGCAGGGCAGCAAAAAACAACTTGCCTCAAAGGTATCGTAAGGCGTGCGGGCAGCTTCTTGGAAAAGTCTCTTTAAGCAAAAAGGTTGGTGGGAGGGCAAACGCACCTTCCACAAAAGGACATTCGCGTTTATCTTCTCTTTCCAGAGAATCAGGATTATTTCGAATTAAACTCGATTATCGAGGAACAGATAATTTTCCAGTTCACAAGGATCCAGACGATCTTGAAGCAACAGTTGTTTGCCTGCTGTGGGAAGACATTGTTTCAGCATATGTCTCCACAAAAGACGATTAGTCTCATGAGAAACTCTCCTTAAATAGATATTTGGTAGCTTGATCTCTGCGTAGGTTTTGAAAGAGCGCATGCACAAGGTGAACAAAACAGCTTGGTCCTCCGCCGTGAAGATATGGATGGATCGGGTTGAGTAAGATTTCGAAACGGCGCGGGCAATGTATAAAGCTGGCCGCTACCTCTATGTGGTCTTCATGTGCCAGCAAGCCGTTGAGAAAACGCTGAAAGCGATCTTGGCGTTTCAGGGTAAAGAGATCAAGCCGATTCATCACCTTTCCAAGCTGGCAGAGCTTGCCGGGATCTTGTCTGAACTCAATGATGAACCACTTGCTCTTATTGAAAATTGCTCTTATTGAAAATCTCGGGTCGTATTATTTGAATGCACGTTACAAAGAAACCATCGACGCGCTTTCGAAAGCAATCGGCAAAAAGGAAGCAAAAGAGTATTTGGATAAAACCGAGAGTCTGATCACATGGCTTACACAAAAACTGAAGCCATTGCCGTAATCCAAACCTTTTTGGAGGAAATCCGGCCGGAGCTGCCCATCGAGCGGGCGTATTTGTTTGGCTCGTATGCCACGGATCGGGCGCGCGACTATTCGGATATCGACCTGGCCATCGTCACGCCGGCGCTCAACTCCGAAAATTCGTTTGCAATAAATCAAAGAATTTTCAGCCGCGCCTCGCGATACAATGTTGATTTGGAGCCGATTTGCTTTTCGCCCGAAGAATTTGAGAAGGAAGAGTTACCCATCGTGCTCGACATCAAGCGCACGGGCATTGAAGTGAGTGCGCCACAAGCATAGCGTGAAGCAACTGCAAACAAAAGCAACAGCGCATCCCGCCCAGGCGGGTCAGAGACGCACAGGCACGCCAGGAAAAAACTTTGCGCGTTCCTGGCGTGAGACTGTTTGAAGGAACTGATCGAATATGACACCCAACGGCGGCATTCTCACTCCTCTCATCAAGCAGAATTGCCAGATTCTCCGGAACTATCTCGAAGCCGGCGGCTATGCCGCGGCCCGGAAGGCGCTCGCCATGGCGCCGGACGAGATCATCTCCGAAGTCACCAAATCGAATTTGCGCGGACTCGGCGGCGCCGGTTTTCCCACCGGCCGCAAGTGGAGCTTCATCCCCAAAAACTCCCCCAAACCGAAGTACCTGGTGATCAACGCCGATGAAAGCGAGCCGGGCACCTTCAAGGATCGCTATATCATCGTGCACGCCACCCACGCGCTGCTTGAAGGCATCATCATTGCCGCCAAGGCGATCGAGGCCCACGCGGCTTACATCTACATTCGCGGCGAATACGTCGAGCCGGCGCGCGTGCTGCAGGCCGCCATCGATGAGGCCTACAAAAACGGCATTCTGGGCCGGAAAGTGCTGGGCACAGATTACGAATTGAATGTCTACGTGCACCGCGGCGCCGGGGCCTACATCTGCGGCGAAGAAACCGCGCTGCTGGAATCGCTGGAAGGCAAGAAGGGCTGGCCGCGCATGAAGCCGCCCTTCCCCGCGATTGAAGGCCTGTTCCGCTGCCCGACGATCGTCAACAATGTCGAAACCATTTCCTACGTGCCGGCGATTCTCGCCAACGGCGGCGAATGGTTCGCGCAACTCGGCAGCGAGCGCAATGGCGGGTATCGTTTTTACAGCGTCAGCGGCCACGTCAACAAGCCCGGCGTTTATGAGCTGCCGCACGGCACCACGTTGCGCGAGATTCTCTATACGCATGCCGGCGGCATTCGCAACGGCAAGCAGCTCAAAGCCGTGATTCCCGGCGGTTCTTCCTCGCCGGTGCTGCGCCCCGAGGAAATCGACGTGAGGATGGACGTTGACTCGCTCGCGGCCATCGGCTCGATGATCGGCTCGGCCGGGGTGATCGCCATCGACGAAGACACCTGCCTGCTCGAAGTTCTGGAAGTGACCTCGCGCTTTTATCATCATGAGAGCTGCGGCCAGTGCACGCCCTGCCGGGAAGGCACCGGCTGGCTGGAGAAAGTGCTGGCGCGCATGCACCGCGGTGACGGCAACCGCCAGGATCCCGACCGGCTGTGGGACATTGCCACCGGCATCATGGGCAACACCATTTGCCCGCTCGGTGATGCCGCGGCCATGCCTGTGTTCGGCTTCGTCAAAAAATTTCGTGAAGAGTTCGAAGCGCACGCCCAGTATGGCAAGTGCCACACCGGAGCGTTTACCAGTTGGCAGCCGCCGGCCAGGCCCGGGGCCTGAGCGGATGCGCATGAACCGGCGGCGAAGCGTGGCGGCCAGGTCGCCGGTTGCAATCAGCAAATGACAGCAGTGGCAGCCGCGCCGGCCACACGGCGGCGAAGCTGCACCTTTTTGAATCCGATACCACGAACCCCTGCACATGCCCAACATCACAATCGATGGCAAAACCGTGGAAGTCGAACCCGGCACCACGGTGATCCAAGCCGCGGAAAAGCTCGGCATCGAGCTGCCGCGCTATTGCTACCATCCCGGCCTGAGCATCGTCGGCCAGTGTCGCATTTGTCTCGTTGAAATCGAAAAGATGCCCAAGCCGCAAGTGGCCTGCTACACGCCGGTGACCGACGGCATGGTGGTGCATACGCAGAGCGAGAAAGCGCTGCGCGCCCGCAAAGACGTGCTCGAAATGTTGCTGGTCAACCATCCGCTCGACTGCCCGGTTTGCGATCAAGCCGGGGAATGCTGGCTGCAAGAGTATTACATGCGCATCGGCCAGTATGACAGCAAGATGATCGAAGACAAGGTGAAGAAGAACAAGGCGCTCGACCTCGGCCCGCATGTCATGCTCGATCAAGAACGCTGCATTCTCTGCACCCGCTGTGTGCGCTTCTGTGATGAGATCAGCAAGAGCCATGAGCTCGGCATTTTCAATCGTGGGGATCACGCCGAGCTGGCGCCCCATCCCGGCAAACGCCTCGACAATCTTTATTCCGTCAACACGGTTGACATTTGCCCGGTGGGCGCGCTCACGGAAAAGGATTTCCGTTTCGAAGCGCGCGTGTGGTACCTGGAAGCGACCAACTCCATTTGTCCGGGCTGCAGCACCGGCTGCAACATCGCGGTGCACACCAACACCGAGCGCACGCATCACGCCCAGGGCCGGCGGGTCGTGCGCTTGAAACCGCGCTACAACCCCGAAGTGAATCAATGGTGGATGTGCGACCTCGGCCGCTATTCCTTCAAAAGCGCTGATGATCCCTCGCGGCTGACCGTGCCGATGCTGCGGCAGGGCGAACAATGGATCGAAACCAGTTGGGAAGTGGCGATCGAAGCCGTCGCGCAAAAGATCAAGTCGACCGCCGCCGATCGTGTCGGCTTGTGGGCTTCGCCACAGTTGACCAATGAAGACCTGTTCGTCTTGAAAAAGTTCGCCGGCCGTTTGGGCCTTACGCGCGTGGCGGCGGCGCTCGCCCCGCTGGAAAAGCCGGTGAGTGACAATTTCTTGATCAAAGAAGATCACAACCCGAACACACGCGGCTTGGGCCTGGCTGGGTTCCCGGTGGAAACGAAGGCCTCGGCGGATTTGCTGCAGCAGGCCGCGGACGGCAAGCTTGCGGTGCTGCTGATTTTCTCCCACGATCTGTCCCAGAGCTTTGCCGCCGATGCAGTGACGAGTGCGCTGGCGAAAGTGCCGACCGTGATTTTTATTGGCCCCAATCGCAACGCCACCAGCGCGGCGGCGCATTTCATTTTGCCTGCTGCCGCCTGGCCGGAGCTTGATGGCACCTTCACCAATTTTGCCGAGCGGGTGCAGCGCCTGCGGCGCGCGGTGGCGCCTCTGGGCGATGCCCGGCCGGTTTGGCAAATCGTCAAGCTGCTGGGCAAGCCGCTCGGCGTGATCCTGCCCTACCTCGAGTCCGAAGATGTATTTGCCGCGCTCGCCCGTGAAAACAGCGCCTTTGCCGGCATGTCGTATGCGACCATCGGCGATCTGGGCCACCAGCGCGGCGAGGAGGCGGCTGCGGTGAAAGCCCGGCGGCTCAATCAAGTGCCGGACAAGCTGCGCATCATTCCCATTTTTGGATAGCCCATGAGCGAGATTATTGCAACGGCCCTGAAGATTCTCTTTTTCGTTCTGGTCTTTGTGTTCAGCACGGCGGCGTTGTTGACCTGGGTGGAGCGCAAACAGAGCGCCCTCATGCAAGACCGGGTGGGCGCCAATCGCGCCAAGATTTTCGGCCTGCGCTTGTGGGGCCTGTTTCACATCATCGCCGACTCGTTGAAGATGTTTCTCAAGGAGGACTTTCGGCCGCAGGGCGCGGAAAAACTGCTCTTCCTGCTGGCGCCGGGCATCAGCATGTTTTTTGCGATTGCCGCCTTTGCCGCCATTCCCTTCGCCGATGTGCTGGTGGTGGGCGGCACCGCGCACGTCATGCAAATCGCCGCGCTCGACGTCGGCATTCTCTACGTCTTCGCCACCATGTCGATGGCGGTCTACGGCGTGGTGTTGGGCGCCTGGGCTTCCAACAACAACTATTCGCTCATGGGCGGCCTGCGCGCCTCGGCCCAGATGATTTCGTATGAAGTCGGCATCGGCGTCTCGATCATCGGCGTGCTGCTGGTTTTTCAAACGGTAAACTTGCAGGAGATCGTGCGCGCCCAGGGCGCCTTGCTCGGCGGCTGGCTGCCGAAGTGGGGCATTCTCTATCAACCCATCGGCTTTTTGCTGTTCTTCACCACCGGCCTGGCCGAGACCAAGCGCATCCCCTTTGATGCCCCCGAAGGCGAGAGTGAGATCATCGGTTATCACGTCGAATTCACCAGCATGCGTTTCGGCGTTTACTTTTTGACCGACTTGATCGAGACCGTGCTGATTGCCTGCATCACGGTGACGCTGTTTTTGGGCGGCTGGCAGGTGCCGTATCTCACCGCCGCCGGCTTTGAGTTTCCCTGGGGCGTCAGCCTCGCCCTGTCGAACTTGACGGTCACCGTGCTGCAGTTTTTGGGATTTTCGCTGAAAGTCGCGGTGTTGCTGTGGTTCATGATGTTGATCCGTTGGACGCTGCCGCGCTTTCGTTATGATCAAGTGATGGCGCTGGGCTGGAAGATTTTGCTGCCGCTGGCCCTGCTCAACATTTTTGTGACCGCGGCGATCATTCTGTTCGTCTGAGTCTGCCGCGCCCCCTGTCAATTCATCCGGTCTCTCATTCACCACGATTTTTTGCGTTGGCCATGAACGTTCACGACAAATACAAGCCGCTGACTTTTTGGGAAAGAACCTATCTGCCGCGTATTTGGGACGGGTTGGTGCTCACCATGCGGCATTTCTTTTTCAACCTGTGGCATTTCTTTCTGGCCAGCATCGGCGTCCAGCGCGAGTGGAAGGGCGCGGTGACGTATCAGTATCCGGAGGTGCGCCGCCCGATCTGGCCGCGCTTGCGCACGCTGCACCGCCTCACCAAGCGCGAGGACGGCACGCCGCGCTGCGTCGCCTGCATGATGTGTGAAACCGTCTGCCCGGCCAAATGCATCTACATCGTCGCCGGCGAGCGGCCGGAGAAGCAGATCGAAAAGTATCCGCTGCAGTTCGATATCGATTTGGGCAAATGCGTGTTCTGCGGCTATTGCGTCGAGGCCTGCCCGGAGGATGCCATTCGCATGGACACCGGCATCCTCGAGTTTGCCGCCTATGGCCGCAACGGCATGCTGCTCACCAAGGAGATGCTGTTGAGCTTCGTGCCCAAGAAGGAGCATTACACGGCGCGGCCGGATTTGGAGGCAAGGCCCGCCCCGGCGCCGCGCCTCTCCGAGGCGTGACGTATCCGCAGCGGCCGGCCGGCGCCACCGCTTCGCCGGCAGCGGCTGCGCTGAGCTTGCTATTCCTGCCGGCTTTCTCTATATTGCCGGCGTTCTTCGCGGTTAGCGACCGAATTCTGCGCTGCCCGCCGGTAAGGCGGCGCCCACGTTCGACCATGACCTGAATCTCGCAGAGCGGAGGAGAGTATGGGCCGACCACAGCAGCCTTTTCTGGAGAAGGAAACCCGCTTTCTCGAAGAAGGACGGTACGGCGACAACGTCATCATCACTTCAATCGATTCACTGCTCAATTGGGCGCGGCTGTCCTCACTGTGGCCCATGACCTTTGGCCTGGCCTGCTGCGCCATCGAAATGATGGCGGTGGGCGCCTCGAAGTATGATCTCGACCGCTTCGGCGCCGGCGTGTTTCGCCCCAGCCCGCGCCAGACCGATCTCATGATCGTGGCCGGCACCGTCACCATCAAAATGGCGGAACGCGTGAAGGTGCTGTATGAGCAGATGCCGGAACCCAAATATGTGTTGTCGATGGGAAGCTGTGCCACCTGCGGCGGGCCCTACTGGAAGCACGGCTATCACGTGCTGAAGGGCGTGGATCGCATCGTGCCTGTCGACGTTTACGTGCAGGGGTGCCCGCCCCGGCCGGAGGCGCTGATTGACGGCCTGCTGAAGCTGCAGGAGAAAATCCGCCGCGAAAGCTTGTTCAAGCGCAAACTCACGGAGGCAGTGAAATAATGGCACCTGATCAAATTGCGCAGCGGCTGCAGAATCGCTTCGGCGAACAGATTCTGGAATTCAAGGGCGACGCGATCGATCCCTTTGTGCGGGTCGCGCCGGAAAACCTCCTGCCGGTTTGCACGTTCCTGCATGAAGAAGCCGATCTCTTTTTCGATATGTGCCACAATCTCTCCGGCTACGATCTCGGCCCCGGCAAACCGCTCGTCGTCATCTACCATCTCTTCTCCTTTCGCCATCGCCATTGGTTTACCGTGAAGACCGAAGTGCCGCGCAGCGGCGGCCACGTGGCCACGGTGTCCTATCTCTGGCGCACGGCGGATTGGCACGAACGCGAAGTGTACGACTTGTTCGGCATCACCTTCGACGACCACCCTGATCCGCGCCGCATCCTGTGCCCGGATGATTGGGACGGCTGGCCGATGCGCAAGGACTACGTCGTGCAGGAATACTACCACGGCATTCGCGTGCCGTACGGCGAAGACTGGAACAGCTTCGACAACTTTGCCAACAACTTCGAGCGCGGACATTTCGTTTTCGCCTTTGAAAAGCGCCTGCTCGCCAACGGCGGCCAGCCATCCGAGAAGAAGGAGTGATCATGGCACAATACTTCAAAGACGTTTTCAACGGTCTCTACACCATCATGATTGGAATGTTCGAGACCTGGAAACATCTCTTCCGGCCCGCCGTCACCCTGCAATATCCCCATGCCCGCTTTGCCCTGCCGCCCGGCACACGCCAGCAGCTCTTCTGCAACATTGATGATTGCATCGGCTGCTACAAATGCGCGCGCATCTGCCCGGTGAATTGCATCTACATCGACACCGTCAAGGCCAAGCCCAGCGAGGATCTCGGCAAAGCCTCAACCGGCAACCCCATCCGCCAGCACGTCGTGCGCTTCGATATCGACATGTTCAAATGCTGCTATTGCGATTTGTGCACCACGGTGTGCCCGACGGAATGCCTGTACATGACCGACAAGTACGAATCTACGGTGTACGAGCGCAACAACGGTCTCTTTCATTTCTCGAAGTACGAACCGGCGCTCGCAGCCAAAATGCTGGCGGAGCAGGCCGCCGAAGAGGCAGCCGCCGCCGCCGCCAAAGCCGCCAAGGCTGCCGCCGCCAAGCCCAAAGCCGAGGCCCAGCCCGCGCATACCTGAGCGCGGCCGGCAACTCCGCTGGTCTTTCACTTATCCACTCCATTTCGGAACGCGATATGTTCGGCACAATCGGCAACATCTTCAAACGGCAGCGCTACTATTTTGAAGACGAAGGCAACATGGTCGTCGATCTCGATCCCTCCGCTGCCATCCAGAAATACAATCACGAGACCATGGCGAAGGCGCGGCAGAGCAAGGCCTTCCCCGGCGACGAGATGATCGTCAACATGGGGCCGCAACATCCCTCCACCCACGGCGTGCTGCGGCTGGAGCTGGTGCTCGATGGCGAGATCGTCAAGAAATGCACCCCGCATGTCGGCTATCTCCACCGTAATTTCGAAAAGCATGCGGAAAACATCGGCTGGAACGAAGTCATTCCCTACACTGATCGGCTGGACTATCTGGCCTCGATGAGCATGAATCTCGGCTATTGCCTGGCCGTGGAAAAGCTGCTGGGGATCAAGGAACTGCCCCGCAAAGTCGAATACCTGCGCGTGATCTGCGCCGAGCTCATGCGCATCGCCAGCCACCTCATGGCGATCGGCACCTTCGGCCTGGATGTCGGCGCCATCACGCCCTTCCTCTGGGCCTTCCGCGACCGCGAACGCATCCTGGATTTGTTCGAATGGATTTCCGGCGCGCGCCTGCTCTACAACTACATCTGGATCGGCGGCCTGGCGCGCGATCTGCCTGCGGGCTGGCTCAAGCAGGCGGCGGAATTTCTCGATGAACTCGAGCGCAACATGAAGGAGTTCAACCGGCTGCTCTCCGGCAATCACATCTTCATCAAACGCTCCGCCGATATCGGCATTCTCCCGCCGGAGGTCGCCGTCAATTGCGGCGCGACTGGCCCGGTGCTGCGCGGCAGCGGCATCAAGTGGGACGTGCGCAAGGACGAGCCTTATTCGCTTTATCCGGAATTCGAGTTCGAGGTGCCGGTGGGCGAGGGCCGCTATGGCCCGATCGGCTCGGTGCTCGATCGCTACGAGGTGCGCGTCAAGGAGATCGAACAATCCGTCAAGATTCTGCGCCAGGCGATCGCGCAGTGCCCGGAGCAAGGCGATGTCAAGGAGGCCATTCCGCGCCGAATGCGGCCGCCGGCCGGCGCCGAATGCTACGTGCGCAGCGAGGCGCCGCGCGGCGAGATCGGCTTTTATCTGCGCTCCAATGGCAGCGATATTCCCGATCGCGTGCGCTGCCGCTCCTCCTGTTTCGTGCATGTCAGCCTGCTCGACGAAATCAGCCGGGGCGCGATGGTGGCCGACATGATTCTCATCATCGGCAGCATCGACATCGTCCTGGGTGAAGTCGATCGCTGAATGGCGACCACAGCGCCCCGCTATTTGCCCGCAGCAGTCGAACGCCCGCCCTCCTCGTGCCAGCGAGGCGGTGGGAAGAACGTCTCTGTGGGCTGTTTTTTTGGGGAAAAGAGACCGGTTGCAACTGAAGCAACAACCGGCGCCGGCCGCGCGTGAAACGAGGTGACGCGCAAGAGACTGATCGTGCCTGGAAAGAGGAAAACCATTGCGGTGAGATTTCAGGTCAGCGGGCAGGGAAATTTGCCCGCCGCGACGCAAACCGCAGGTTAATCGTTCGGGTGTTTGGTTATGGCTTACTTCGATAACCGGCCTCAGCACTTCCGCCTGGTGGCGGTGCTCTATGCCGGCGCGCTGCTGGTGCTCGCCGGGATGAATTTTGTTCGCAATGCCAGCCGGGCAACCGACGAGAATCTGTTTCGCACCTCGCCGTCGCGGTTGTATGTGATCCGGAGTCTTGCGACCGTGCTGCCTGCAGCCGGTTTGCAGGCCGGCCCGCAGGCCGCAGTGGCTCGGGCCGATTCCGTGCGCGCCGGAGATTTTTTGATCGCCTGCAATCGCCGCGAAATCGAAGACGCCGCCGATTGGCAGCAGGCGCGGCAGGGCGTCGCGCCTGATTCCGTCATCGCGCTCAAACTGTTTCGACCGGCACAAGGCGAGGGCTTTACCATTCGTCTGGCTGCCGCCGCCCTGCCGGATTCCTGCGTGCTCGAGTTGCCGCCTTCCATCTACATCGTCGGTGTCGAAAAAGGCGGCGCTTCCGATCGTGCCGGGCTGCTGCCCGGCGATGTCATCCTGCGTATCAATCAACAGAGCTTTCGCGATGCCGTCGACGCGGACCGCATCATGCGCCGGGCCGGCAGCGGCCAGACCATCGACTACGAGGTTCGGCGCGGCCCTCGATCCCTGACGTTGCACGTCACGCTCGCCCGCCTCGGCGTCAGCCTGGGCATGGTCATCAGCTTGCTGATCGGCTTGGCGTTTCTGGGCTTGGGCCTGTTCCTCACGCTGCACCGGCCGCGCATCCGCGCGGCGCGACTGGTCGGTTTGGTGTTCATGGCATTCTCGTTTCCGGTGCTGTTGACCCATCAGCAGGGCGCGGAGGCCGGCCTGCTCTCCCAGATTTTGTTTGCGGCGATCATCGCCAACATTCTCTTCGGAACCGCCACCGGCATTCACTCCAGTTTCTACTTTCCCAAAGAACGGCCGGAGTTGTTGCAGAACCCCTGGCTCGGCCGCGTGCCCTATGTGCTGGCGGCCGCGGCGTTCGCGGTAATCGGCGGCCTGGGCTTCGCGCAATCTGCGCTTGCGCGGTTGTTGTTCTTGGCAACGCTCGGGCTGATGCTGCTTTACTACGTCGTCGTGTTTTTGATTCACCGCCGGCAATGCGGTGTGGAATACAAACGCCTGAGCCGGTCGTTCAAAGCCATTGCCGCGGCCGCGGTGGTGGGCATGCTTGTGTTGAATTTGCTGCTGGTCCGCAAAGTCGACCAGGCGAATACCGGCGTGCTGCTGCTGCCTCTGCTGCTGCTGCCGGGCGGCTATCTTTACTTTATTGGCCGCCACCGCCTGCTCGATGTGAATTTGCGCGTGCGCCGTAACACGCAATACACCATCGTCTCGGCGGTGTGGACGGTGCTGCTGCTCCTGCTGATGGTGACCGCGCTGGCGTGGCTGCCCAAGCTCAAGTTGAACCTGCCCGACATCCGCTTCAACCGCGGCTACCTCGAGATCGGCGCTCTGCCGATGTCGCCGGATCAACACCAATTCGCCGAGAAGATCATTCTCATGGCGCTGGCGATGGCATTGATCTTCGTTTTCCAAAAACTCGGCCGCGCCGGCCAGAACTGGATCGCACGCCTGTTTCATCGTGAAAGCTATGACTACCGGGTGGCCACCAGCGAGCTGGCCGAAGTGATGGCCACCAAATTGAGCATGGTCGATCTGGCGCGCGGCATCGTGAAAAAGCTGGCGGAGCTGATGCACCTCGAGCGCGTCGGCGTCATGTTTTTCCAAAACCAGAAGGTCTGTTGCTGCCAAGAGGCCTATGGCTTCGATGGCGAGGAGTGGCAGGCGTTTTGTATTGCCACCGATCAGCAGATCGTGCAGGTCTTGGAAAAATTCCGCAGCGAGTCCCGCTTCACCGTGGACTATTTACCCGATGATCTCAAGGACAATTTCTATCATCACGGCTTCCGCCACTTGATTCCGATTCGTTTCAAGGAAAAACTGGTGGGCACGCTGCTGCTCGGGGAAAAACTCTCCGAGGCAGCCTACACGCATGAAGACTTTGCCATTCTCACGGCGGTCGCGAAACAGGCTTCGGTGGCGGTGGAAAACGCTTTCTTGTATGAAGAGCTGGCCGAGCAGGAACGGTTGAAACACGAGCTTGCCATTGCCCGGCGCATCCAGTTGGCCTCGCTGCCGCAAACCACGCCGGCGATCGCAGGCCTGGAGATTGCCGGCGTTTCGATTCCGGCGCATGAAGTGGGCGGCGACTATTTCGACTACCTGAACGGCAAGCCGCACAAGATCACCGTGATCGTGGGCGACGTGAGCGGCAAGGGCACTTCAGCGGCGCTCTACATGTCGAAGGTGCAGGGCATTTTGCGCTCGTTGCACGACTTCGGGCTGTCGCCGCGCGACCTGTTCATCCGCGCGAATCATTTGCTGCGCCAGGCGCTGGAACGCAAGTCTTTCGTGACTTCCATTGGCGCGGATTTCGACACGCAGGCGCGGCGGCTGGTGCTGGCGCGCGCCGGCCATTTGCCGCTGTTTCACTACTGTGCTCCCGCACAAGCCGTGGTGAAAGTCACGCCGCGAGGGTTGGGCTTGGGACTGGATGAGGAGTTCATCTTCGCAGCCGAATTGGAAGAGAAGACCATTCCCTATGCGGCCGGCGATGTTTTTTTGTTCGTCACCGATGGTGTCACCGAAGCGGACGACGGCCACGGCGGTGAATTCGGCGAAGAGCCGCTCATCGACATTCTGCTGCGCCACCATCATCGCCCGGCCGCGCAGATTCGCGATCAATTGATCACCGCGCTGCGCGGTTTCAGCAACAACACCGAGCAGCGCGACGATCAAACCATCGTGGTGGTGAAGGCGACGCCGTGAAACCGCCGGCTGCGACTGTGCATATTCATTCACCGCCACGGAACAAGATTATTCCCCTCCGCTCCGGCCTTTCTCCAGAATCCGCTTGACAACGTTCTCCGCTGATTGTATCATCTACCCACTTTTTTGCGCCCGCCGGAGGGCGCAAACGAGCCCAACCCGGGCAGGCACGAACAATCGCATCACACCGCGCGCACGGTTTGTCTCATCCAAACCATAGTCTCTGTCCGAAAATGTTCCAATCTCGGCTGAGCCGAGGATTCCAAAGCTTCGAATGTTGTGAACGCGCTCAAGATTTTGAAGCACCGGCCGAGCCGGAGCAGGAACGTTTTCTCAAAAGTCCGCGATTGCGGACGGACACTAACGAAACCACCCTTATGCCAACCAAAGAGATCATCACCCTGCGGGTGAACGGCTCCACGCATGAGCTGGCCGTCCGGCCCTCTGACGTTTTGCTCGACGTCTTGCGGGAAAACCTGAATCTGACCGGCACCAAGCGCGGTTGTGACATGGGCACCTGCGGCTGTTGCGCGGTGCATCTCGACGGCGAGCCGCGACTGGCCTGTCTGACCCTGGCGCTGGAGGCCGTCGGCCATGAGGTGCGCACGATTGAAGGTTTGAAGGGGGAAGGATTGCTTCATCCGCTGCAGCGCGCCTTTGCCGAGCATGGCGGTTCGCAATGCGGCTTCTGCACCCCGGGTTTCATCATGACGGCCGCCGCCTTTCTGGCCGAGAATCCCCGTCCAACGCGCGCCGAGATTCAAGAAGCGATTTCCGGCAACCTGTGCCGCTGCACCGGCTATGTCAAAATCGTCGATGCGATTGCGGCGGTGGCCGAAGCGCGGGCAGCGACAACCGGATAAAGATCCCCTTGCTTTGCAGCCGGCCTGGCGGCCTGCGAATTCCATTCTCACCAGATGTGCGAGCGCAATCTCAGTGGCGGAGAGCAAAAGATGTCGAATACCATCGGCAAACCGGTTCCCTTGATCGACGGCCTGAAGAAGACCACGGGCGAGGGCATCTATACCGACGATATCAAGCTGCCCAACATGCTGGTGGGCAAGATTCTGCGCAGCCCGCATGCCCACGCCCGCCTGAAACGCCTCGACACCAGCAAAGCGGAGCAGTTGCCGGGTGTGCATGCTGTGATCACCGGCAGGGAGGCCCCGCATACTTTTGGCGTGTTGCCGATCAGCGAGGATGAAACCGCGCTGGCAGTCGACAAAGTGATTTTCATCGGCGACAATGTCGCGGCGGTGGCCGCTGACGATGAGGAGATTGCCTGCCAGGCATTGCGCCTCATCGAGGTGGAGTATGAAGAGCTGCCGGTTTATCGCAAGTTCGAAGACAGCGTGCAGCCCGCAGCCGAGGCCATTCATCCCGGCAATGGCAACGGCACCAACATTCACAAGGAAGTCCGGCAGGAGTTCGGCGAGGTGGCGGCGGCCCGCGCGCGCAGCCGCCAGGTGAAATCCGCCGGTTATGATTTCCTGGGGGTGACGCACGCGTTTACCGAGCCGCATTGCGTGATCGCGCACTACGACGCCGATGATCGCATGACGGTGTGGTCGGCGCAGCAGGTGCCGCATTATCTGCATCGCGCGCTCGCCAAAGTTCTGCAGATGCCGATGTATCGCATTCGCGTCATCCGGCCGATGGTGGGTGGTGCTTTCGGCGGCAAGAGTGATCCGTTTCCGCATGAGATGGTTGCGGCGCTGCTGTCGCGCAAATGCCGGCGGCCGGTGAAGATTCTGTTCGACCGCGAGGAGGTTTTTCTCAGCAATCACGGCCGGCATCCGACTCGCACCGAAATCGCGATGGGCCTGGATGAAGCGGGCAAGATCAGCTTTCTCGATTTGCAGGCGCAAATCGACGGCGGTGCCTGGGGCAGCTTCGGCGTGGTTACCACCTACTACAACGGCGTGCTGAACATGGGGCCGTATGTGATCAACAACTTTCGCTATCACGGCCGCCGCGCCTACACCAACAAACCGCCGAGCGGCGCCATGCGCGGCCATGGCGCGGTGAACTCCCGCTTTGCGGTCGAGACCCTGCTCGATGAATTGTGCGAAGCGGCCCGGCTCGATCCCTGCGATGTGCGACTGAACAACCTGCTGCCCGCGAACTGCACTACCGCCAATGGCTTTCGCATCACCAGCAATGGTACCCGCGAGTGCATTCTGCGCGCGCGCCAAGCCTCGGAATGGGACCGGAAATTCCGCAAGCTGCCGTTTGGCCGCGGCGTGGGCGTGGCCTGTGGCTTCTACATCAGCGGCAGCGCCCACCGCATTCATTTCAACGATCTGCCGCAATCCACCGTGCATCTCAAAATCGACATGGACGGCGGCATCACCGTGCATTGCCTGGCCGCGGAGATCGGCCAGGGCAGCGATACCATGCTGGCACAATGCGTGGCCGAACCGCTGGGCGTGCCGCTCGACCGCATTCGCATTTTCTCGAACGACTCCGATGCCGATCCCATCGATCTCGGCTCCTATTCCAGCCGCGTGACCTTCATGGCGGGCAATGCGGCGCGTGAGGCGGCGCTGCAGATACGCGCGAAGCTGGTGCAGGCGGCGAATGCGCTCACCGGCTATCCGGCCGAGGGCTTCGTGCTGGCGAATGAAGAAATCATCTATCAGCGCGATCCGCGTGTGCGCGTGACCTTCATGCAGGCACTGGAGCAAGCCCTGGCAAACAACGGCGCTTTGCTGGCCAAGGGCAAATACATAAGCCCGCCGCCGATTGGCGGTTCGTTCAAGGGCGCTCGCGCCGGCCTGTCACCGAGTTACAGTTTTCAATGCTACATTGCCGAAGTCTCGGTCGATACCGAAACCTGCGAGCCGCGCGTGGAGAAGGTGTGGGCGGCGCACGATTGCGGCAAGGCGCTGAATCCCCTGGCCGTGCAGGGCCAGATCGAGGGCTGCATTCACATGGGATTGGGTCAGGCGTTGATGGAGGAAATGGTCTACAATCGCGGCAACGTGTTGAATGCCAATCTGCTCGACTATCGCACGCTCACGCCCCGGCAAATGCCGGAAGTGGAGGTGATCATCGTCGAAAGCGATGATCCCGAGGGGCCGTGGGGCGCGAAGGAGGCCGGCGAAGGCCCGTTGCTGCCGATTCTGCCGGCGGTGGCCAATGCGATTTACGACGCGATCGGCGTGCGGCTGCGCAGCCTGCCGATGACCGCGGACAAGATTTGGAAAGCGAGGCAGGATCAGCAAAAGACTGCCAAACGCCATGTCGCGGCTGTGCTTTGAGCTTGGATCTGCCGGCGGCAGCATCGTCTTGCCCGGATTTTACCGCCTGCTGCTCAACTGGGAGTCGTTGCAGTGAGGATTGATTCAGACAACGAACAAGAAGCATGATTCTCCCCGCATTCAAATTGCACCAGCCCCAGACCGTGCCTGAAGCGATCGCCATTGCGCAGGCGTGCAAGGGTGATTTTGACTTCATTTCCGGCGGCACTGACTTGTTGCCGAACTACAAGATGCGGCTGAACCCGCGCGGCCATGTCATCAGCCTCGCCAGGATCGCCGACCTGCACGAAATCAGCCCCACCTGCATGGGCGCGATGGCGCGCTTGCGGGATGTCATCGCGAATGAATCCCTGGAGCAAGCCCTGCCGGTTATCCCGCACACGGCGCGGCAAATCGCCAGTCCATTGCTGCAGGCCTCCGGCACGATCGGCGGAAATCTGCTGCTCGACACGCGCTGCTACTATTTCAACCAAAGCTGGTTTTGGCGGGATTCGAAAGGCTACTGCTTGAAAGCGGAGGGCACAGACTGTCTGGTGATTCCGCAAAAGTCGATCTGCTACGCGACGTATTCGGGCGACCTGGCGCCGGTGTTCATGGTGCTGGGCGCCACGCTTGTGCTGCAGGGTCCGGAGGGCAGGCGGGAGGTGCCATGCGAAAATTTCTTCACGCATGACGGCATCACCCGCAATGTCAAGCTGCCCGAGGAAATTTTGACCCACGTGCTGCTGCCGGCCGCGGCGCAGTCGCTGCAGGCCGGCTATCTGAAGTTGCGGGTGCGGGACAGCATGGATTTTCCCGTACTCGGCGTGGCGGTTGCCATTCGCCTCAATCAGCGCACGATTGCGCGATTGCGCGTGGCCTTGACCGGCGTGGCGACGACTCCGCTGCTGTTCGATGAGGTGACGGAAGCGGTGGTGGGTGATCAACTCACCGGAGATCTCATCGACGGCCTCGCCGATGACATCATGAATCGGGTCACACCCTATCGCAACGTTGCCCTCTCGCCGCAATATCGCAAAGCCATGATTGCCGTGTTCATCCGGCGATTGCTGCACAAGTACCTGCCCGCCACTTCGGCGTGAAGAGAGGAGCGAAGGACATGAAAACCCAGCAGAGTGACTCCCGCATCGCCGGCCTTGCCGCCAGCGCGCGCGTCGCCAGCGACCGGTTGCCGGTGATGGTGGTTGAGTATCACGATGCGCGCTTCGGCGCCCGCGCCTATCTTGTGATCGACATGCTGGTCAACGGCGTTGCCGGCGGCGGCTGCCGTTTGAAGAAAGGCGTTACCGCGGAGGAAATGACCAAACTGGCGCAAACCATGACGCGCAAATTCACCCTGACCGAACCGCACATTGGCGGCGCCAAACTCGGCATCGATTTTGATCCGGCGCGTCCGGAAAAACTGCTGGTGATGCAGCGCGTTTTCGAGTTCTATCAAGCGTTCCTGCACAACTGCTACGTGACCGGCGCGGATTTGAACACGAATGAGAGCGAGATTGTGGCCTGCACCCAGGCCATCGGCCTGCCCTGCCCGCAATACGCGCTCGCCCGCAGTCTGGGCAACACCGAGCGCCGTATTGCGCGCTTTTTTGATGGCATTCATCTCGCCGTTGACGAACTCGGCACGATGGTGCTGAATGCCGCAGCGACCGGCTATGGCGTGTGCATCGCGGCGCAACGCGCGCTGCAGCCGCAAGACTTGCGCGGCTGCTCCGTCGCGCTGCAAGGTTTCGGCAACGTCGGCAGCGGACTGGCCAAGTTCCTCGCTGACCGCGGGGCCAAAATTCAGGCCGTGAGTGACCGCTTCGGCACCATCTACTGCAAGCAGGGACTGGATATCAGCCTGCTGCTCGCGCGCCGCGATGAGCGCACCAAAGCGGTTTTCCCGGCGCTGAAGGTGGCGACGGACCGGCCGACGAGTTACGAGTTTATTGCGGAGCCGGATGCCATCTACGAAATGGCGGATGACCTCTTTCTGCCGGTGGCCGACAGCGGGTTGATTACCGAAGAGAATTACCGCAAGATCAAGGCCAAGTACATCGTGTGCGGCTCGAACGATCCCTTTGCACCCGCCGATTTGGAGGAGCGCCTGTTCGAGTTGGGGAAAGTCGTGGTGCCGGATTTCATTGCCAACGCCGGCACGGCCGCGCTGTATCACACTTTGATTCGCGGGGAGGGGCCGGTGATTCTCACGGAGGTGTTGGCGAGCATCGCGCAGCAAATCGGGCAGGCCACCGACGAGGCGCTGCAAAAAGCCAAGGCCGACAAAATCTCGCCGCGCCGCGCCGCGGAAATCATTGCCACGGAAAAGATCAACACCTATCCGGCATACTATCCCACGACGATCTCGAAGCGCTGGTCCTGAGTCTCGCGGCGGTCAAGCGGCACTAGTTGGCCGGTTTGGCCCCGCGCGAGAAACCGTCGCAGGTAGGCTGCGGCCTCGCGGTTGGGTTCAATAGAGATCGTTGCGCAATTTGGCGAAATCTTCCTCCAGGCGGGCCAACCTTGCGTGCAATTGCGCGTTCTCATCTTCCACCCGGGCGAGCACGGCCTTGAGTTCTGCCACCTCGGCGCGCAGCGAGGCGGGTGCCGGCGTTTCTGCTTCCTCCTGCGATTCCTGGGGGTCGCCGAGGAGATGGCGGTAGCGTTCCTCCTTCTGGCCGGGCTGGCGCGCGGCCGCTTCGACCAACGGCGGTTCCCGCTGCTGCAGGCTCGCCAGTGTCTCTTCCACTTCCTCCAATGTCTTGAATTCATGCTGGCGCAGCGCGCGGCCCTTGATTTCGCCCAGAGTTTGCGGCCCGCGCAACAGCAGCAGGCTGAGCGCCGCCCTTTGCGCGTCTGACAATCCCACGCCATTATCGCCGGCCCGGTGCGCATACTTCACCACCCGGCCATCGCCGCGCACAAAGGCGCACCAGCCTTTTTCCTTCAAAGCTGCCAAGGCTTCCTCGACTTCCTCGGTCTCATATTCCACCACCGGATCGCGGCTCGACTTCTGGTTACACGCCGCCACCAGCGCATTGAGTGTCATGGGATAATACTCCGGTGTGGCCTGGCTTTTTTCGATCAGGCAGCCCAGCACACGGATTTCTTCCGGGGAAAGAGTTTTCATAGGCTCACCGAATTGGTTGGTTTCTGCACTGCGATGTTCTTCGTTGGAATTTCAATCGGCATCTCGCAGCCGGTGGTGATTACTCACGACAAGCCTCAGGTGCGCGCGCCGGCTGGCTCGCCCAGTGTGAAATCGTGCAGCTTTACGCCGGGCAAAGTCAATACAAAATCAGCGCCCAACGCGGCCGCGGGCGTCCACGCGCCGGCGCGCACCCGGCCTGCCAACACCGCCGCCAGCGCGGCGAGAGCGGCCTCGGCGGTGAGGGTGTATCCTTCCGGCGTGGTGAGTGCGCCGGACACAGTGCGGCCCGCCGCATTGCACACTTCACCCCAAATCACACTGAAGCATTGCCGCCGTTCCGCCGGCGTCAGTTCGGTGACACGTCCCGCAGCGATTGATTTGAGCAGCCCCTGCACCAGGCCGGGACGGGTGAGCGGCGCGATCCGGTTCAGCCACGCCATGCGGCCAATCAACGCCGGGGGCATGGCCATGTAGACGCATATGTTGGGAATGCCGGTCGTATGAAAAGCCGTGCTGATGTCGCCCCAGGGGATGCTCACGCCCAATTTGCCGCCCTGGGGAAAGGGCAGCATGCGCGTTTTCCAGCCGAACGGCACGGCCGTGATCTCGCCGTTGCGGCGCACGCGGCCGCCGCCCGGCAACGCTTCGATGGCAGTTTTGATTGTGCCTCGGCTCGAGCGACCGGTTCCGCTAAACGCCAACTCGAGATGGGTGGCATCCGGCAGGCGTTGTTTGAGCATTGCTGCCAGGCAATCACTCGGCACGACGTCGAAGCCCACGCCGGGCAGCATGACGATGCCTGCGTGTTGGGCCGGCGCGTGGCAGGCAAAGACCGCTTCGAATGCCGCGATTTCACCGGTGATGTCGAGATAGTGCACCCGGGCCTGCAGACAGGCAGCGTGCATCAGCCGGGAAGTGGCAGAGAACGGACCGCCCATGTGCAGCACCGCGGCCAGGCCCTGCAGATGGCGGCTGATCGGTTCGGTGTCGGTGAGCGCGAACACGCGATATTCCAAGCCAAGCTCCTGTGCGAGCCTGCGAATGGCGCCGGCATTACGGCCTGCCAAGATTGGTCGCATGCCGCGTGCGACTGCGAGCCGCGCGGTCAGGCTGCCGGTATAGCCGTTGGCGCCGTAGAGCAGCCAAGCGGGCGTGGATGAGGTCACGAGATTCCTTTTCGGAGAGTTGGGGTTTGCAGTTGACCGTCCCAAAACACTACAGCCCGGGCGCTTCGCAATGAGCAAGAGGAGTCCTCTTCGACTGGTGCACGCTTCGGAGCTGAGCGCCCGGGCGGTTTCATCCTTTCTGGGGGAATGCAATCCATTGGCCGGCCGAAATCGCAGCAATTTGGTGAAAGTGCTCCTGCGACGGCTCGACCGTTGCGTTGAAAATCTCAGAGTCCATCGGTGTCAAGCTAAGAATCGTGAAACTGTCCCACAGGGACAACCGAAAGTAGCCCAGAGATGGAGTCTCATTTTTCATTCGTCCCCACGGGACTTCTCAAGAAATCGAGACTCACTTTCCCACCAAGGAATGGGTGGGCTACCCTCAAGCGTCCCTACCCGACTCCGCCCGGCGGGTTCTGCAACAGCCGAAGCTACTTGCCTTTCTTGGCTTGACACATAAGCCTCTGAGTCTCCGCGGTGCTTGAATTTTTGCCAATCTCGGCTCAGCCGAGGTTGGAACTTTTCCGGACTCACGCTGACCTGTGTCTTTCCGAGAGCCGGGAGACTGCCCGGGCGATTCGCAACCAAGTCTGCGCAGGCCTATTATAATCGCCGGGATCGTTTATTGCAAGCCACCGGAGCGGAGATGTTTTTCGACGGATACCAACTGAGAACCGGCTCATACACGGCGGGCCTGCGGCCGGACAGGGTTCAACCGGGCCGGGCTTGCATTTTCAAAAAAAGCTCTGTAGCTTGCCGCGTGATTTGCGAGCCGGGTGGCGCGGTTGCCGAAACGTCGGCGTACGCCAGCCTCCGCCGCGGCTGGCAATCAGTGATTCGCGCAGTTTTCAAAGTGAGGAGAGCCATCATGAGTTCCCGCACCAAAACCGTCATCATCATTCTGTTCATCTTCTTCATCATGTTTCTCATTTTCCCGCGCGGTTGCCCGGAACAGGGCGGGGCAAACCCGGTCGGGGCGCAGCCCAGCCTCACTGGCTTTTGAGAGTGAATCCGGTCCAACCCAGGTTGGACCGGCGTGCGTGATCGTTTGCACGACGCGGATCCACCCAAAGCACTCCACCGCGCAGCCGTGAAGCGTACCTCGTCGCAAAGCCGGCGGCGTGGGAGTCCCTGCCTGGCTGCGATGAGGCGGGCATGCGCGATGAATGACGCAATCTCCAAAAAAAGTTGGCGCCCAAGCGCGAAAGTGCCAATTAATTCTTGCATTTTCCTAAAAAAGTTTGTTTATTGCGCGCGTCAAAAAATGATAGTCGAACAAATTGGAGATTGACGCACCAGATGTTACTCACGATCCCAGCCGATTCAGCGGAACCGCCAGAACCGGCTTCTCCCACCCAGCTCACTACCGCTGCGTGCTCCGAGGGGGAAGTAATCCAACGCCTTCCTATTTCAGTATTGTCTGCATCCGTCCGTCTCTATCTCAAACGAACCTTCCCAGCATTGTCACAGGTGATTGCCGTGTGAAATCGAACCAGTCGCCCGGTTGCGACTAAGGCCCACAAGAGCTCATTTCGGCGGCAACTGAATGTGCGGCCAGGCGGTTTCGGAAACAGTTGCCACTCGACTCAATCACCAGAAAAAGCCGGCCTGCACGGCGACAACGCCGCGCCGGCGAAGATGCCACGTGCGCAGGCAGGCGCAAAGCCGCAGCGGCGCACGGCATGCGATCACCTGAACCACATGCAGTTCTACAGTCTTTGAGGAGACACACATCATGCGAGTTGGATTTACCTACAACATGAGGCGAAATTCGTCGGCCGCCGAAGAAACGGAGCCTCCTGATTTTCCCTCGTCCCTCGCCCCCGGCCTCGACGGCATGGACAACTTTGCCGAATGGGATGACGAACACGTCGTCCGGGACCTGCAGGAAACTTTGGCGAAATACCACGAGGTGATTCCCATCGAAGCCGACCTCAATGCGTTTGAGAAGCTTCGCAAATATCGTCCCGATATCGTGTTCAACATTGCGGAAGGATTTTTTGGCCCGTCCCGCGAGTCAGTTATCCCCGCCATGCTGGAGATGCTGGGCATTCCCTACACTGGTTCCGATCCGCTCACCCTCGGCCTCTGCCTGGATAAGGCGCGCGCCAAGGAAGTTCTGGGCTACCACCGCCTGCCCACCGCGAAGTTTGCCGTGCTGAAATCCTGGCCGCTCAACGGCCAGTTGCGCCACTTCGACTATCCCATGTTCGTCAAGCCGCTGTTTGAAGGTTCCAGTAAGGGCATCTGGATGGATTCCGTGGTGGAAAACACCTCCGCCATGAAGGCCACCGTGGAAAAAGTCTGGCGCACCTATGCGCAACCGGCGCTGGTGGAGGAGTTCATGCCCGGCCGGGAATTCACTGTGGCGCTGCTGGGCAACGGCGCGTCATTGCGCGTGCTGCCCATCGTCGAAATCGCTTTCGAAGCGCTGCCTGCGGGCGCCAAGCCCATCTATGGCTGGGAAGCGAAGTGGCTGTGGGATTCGGCAGAGCATCAATTGGAAATCTACAAATGTCCGGCTGATCTCGACCGCGAGCTGCAGTCCAAGATCGAGACCCTGTGCAAGAAGGCATTCAACTATCTCGGCTGCCGCGATCTGTGCCGGATTGACGTGCGCCTGGACGCCAATGGCGAGCCCAACATTCTCGAGCTCAACCCGCTGCCCGGCTTGATCAAGGATCCGGCCGTGCATTCCTGCTTCCCGAAGGCGGCCTATACCGCAGGCATGACCTTCGATGATTTGATTCTCACCATTTTGGAGGAAGCGTGCCGGCGGCAGGAGGTGCGGAGATGAATGGCCATCGCGTTCTGATTGCCTACAATGCGCCGCGCCGCGAGCAGCGCGGCCGCGCCATCGACTATGTTTCCGAAGCCGGCGTGCTGGAGCAGGTGAATGCCGTGCATGCTGCCCTGCTCGAACTGGGCTATGAAGTCATGCTTGCGCCGTTGCAGAAGTCGATTCCTGCCTTCATGGACCGGCTCTCCCGCACGCCCACCGATCTCGTGTTCAATCTGGTGGAAGGGTGGCAGGGCGAGAGCCGTTTTCATGTGCATGTGGCCTGCTTGTACGAGCTGCTGGGTGTGTCCTACACCGGCGCGCCGCCGCCCACGCTCATGCTGGCCACCGACAAATGGACGACCAAGATGATGCTGCATCAGGCGGGCTTGCCGGTGCCGGCGGGCATGCTGTGCAGCGAAGTGCCCGGCCGCGTCAACCTGCGCTTCCCGGTGATTGTCAAGCCGGTGCATGAAGATGCCAGCCTGGGCATCGATGCGGAATCCGTTGTGTATTCGGTGGAAGATCTGCGCCGGCGCGTGGCCTGGGTGATTCAAAACTACCATCAACCCGCGCTGGTGGAGGAGTACATCGACGGCCGGGAGTTGAACATCGCCATCCTCGGAGATCAAATTCCGGAGGCGTTGCCGATTTCGGAGATCACTTTTCCCTACTGGCCGGCGGGCCTTCCGCGCATTTGCTCTTACAATGTCAAGTGGATGGCCGACAGCGAGGAATATCATGCGGTGGAGGCCGAGTGTCCCGCCGCGCTCGAGGAAGAAACCGCCCTGCGCGTGCAGCAAATCGCGATTGCCGCGTTTCAGTTGCTCGGCTGCCGCGACTATGCGCGCGTCGATATGCGCCTGTCCTCCGACCATCAGCCGTACATCGTGGAAGTCAACCCGAATCCGGACATCTCGCCCGACGCGGGCTTGACGCGCTCGGCGATGGCTTCGGGGCGATCGTACATGCAGCTCGTGGGTGACATCATGGCGTGCGCCTTGAAACGTGGAGAACGCAATGGTCGCCATTCGCGCCCTGCAGCGCGACGATCGGCCGTCTATCAGCCGAATTTTGCATGACACCGGCAATTTCACCGCCGCTGAAATAGCCGTCGCGCTCGAACTGGTCGATATCTACCTCAATCAGCCGCAGCAGAAGGACTACCTGCTCCATTGCGCCCTCGCCTCGGATGACGGCGTCATCGGCTATGTTTGTTTCGGCCCGACACCGATGACCGAAGGCACTTGGGACTTGTATTGGATCGCCGTTGCCCCGCCGTATCAGGGCAGCGGCATTGGCCGGGCATTGACCGAATTCGTTGAGAATTACGTGATCAGCCGGCACGGCCGCCAGCTTTTCATCGAAACTTCCTCGCAAGCGAAATACGAACCCACCCGCCAGTTTTATCTCCGCCGGAACTATCAGGAAATCGCCCGCCTCCCCGACTTCTACACCGTCGGGGATGACCGCGTCATCTACCGCAAACTGTTGCGCTGAATAACGGCACCCGGCAACTTGGCCACACAGGCTTGCCGTCAGCCCTCCTGCAAAAAGTTTCCTGCTGCGGCTCAGGCAGCGCCTTGCGGACGGCGCAAAATCTACTTGTGCTTCACGGAAACTTGATTATCTTGCCCCTTAACTTTTTCAGCAATCGGAGCCTCGCAGCAGAAATCCCGACCCAAACGAAAACCCAACAATCACGCGCGCGCCAGCAGCCGCCGCGCGGCGATCGCAGCATATGATCGACGGAGGAAGGAAAGCATGGAACGATTCATCAGCCTGCTGGGTATGGTCGCCTTGTTGGCGCTTGCCTACGCCATTTCCTATGATCGCCGGAATTTCCCCTGGCGGGTGGTGTTGTGGGGAACGGGTCTGCAACTGTTGTTCGCGGTAATCATCCTGTGGACGGATGCCGGCAAGACCGCATTCCAATGGACCGGTGACAAGGTCACCGCCTTCCTCGGCTTCACCAAATACGGCACCGAGTTTCTTTTCGGCAATCTCGTCAAGCCGGAATTTCAAAACACCTTCGGTTTTCAGTTCGCCTTCGCCATTCTTCCCACCATCATTTTTTTCTCTGCGGTGATGTCGATTCTCTATCATCTCGGGCTGATGCAAAAAATCGTCGAGGTGATCGCGCGTGCCATGGCGAAAACCATGGGCACGAGCGGCGCGGAATCCTTGTCCTGCTCCGCCAACATCTTCGTGGGCCAGACCGAGGCGCCGCTGTTGATACGGCCGTTCGTGGCAACGGCGACGAAGTCGGAGTTGATGGCGATCATGTGCGGCGGCTTTGCCACGGTGGCCGGCGGCGTGCTGGCGGGTTACATCGCGATGGGCATTCCGGCTGCGCATTTGCTGGCCGCCAGCGTGATGTCCGCGCCGGCCGCACTGGTGATGGCCAAGATCATTCTGCCGGAACGGGAGGAGTCTGTCACCAAGGGCCACGTCAAAGTGCCGCCCGCCAAAGTCGCGGGCGACGTGATTGAAGCAGCGGCGGTGGGCGCAGCGGATGGCGTCAAGCTGGCGGTCAACGTCGGGGCCATGCTGCTCGCCTTCATCGCCATCATCGCCGTGATCAATGCCGGCATGGGCGTTGTGCACCAGGCGCTGTCGAGTTGGGTGGGTTTCGATTACTTCCCGCAAGACCTGCGCACTCTCTTCGGTTGGATCTTCGCGCCGCTGGCGTGGCTCATGGGCGTGCCCTGGAAAGATTGTATCGAGTTCGGCAACCTGCTGGGCACGAAAATCTCGATCAACGAATTCGTGGCTTATGTTCATCTCGGAGAGGTGATCAAAGGCGGCCTGATGAGTGAGCGTGCCGAGATTATTGCGACCTACGCGCTGTGCGGGTTTGCCAACTTCTCCTCCGTTGCCATTCAAATCGGCGGGATCGGCGGCATGGCACCCGAGCGCCGCGGTGAGCTGGCCAAACTCGGCTTGCGCGCCATGTTCGGCGGCGCGCTGGCAAGCTGGATGACCGCGACGATTGCGGGGATGCTGATCGGCTAGGAGGCAAGGAGACAAAGAGCCAAGATCAGAGATGGTCTTCCAACTTCTCCAAACCATTGGGAGGGTATCATGGAAAAGCTGGAGCCTAGATATGATCTTCGGGAACGAGCCTTGCGCTTTGCCACGCAGATCGTCATGTATGTCCGGACTTTTCCGAGAGAGGTCGCGGGGTTTGCAATTGGCGGCCAACTCATTCGCTCCGGCACTTCACTGTGAGCAAACTGCGAAGAAGCCGATGCCTGTGCCGGTGCCAGCGAATTCATCAACAAGATACGGACCTGCTTGCAGGAGTCGCCGGAAACTCGCTGCTGGTTGATAGTCTCCAAATTTGCTCTCGGAGAAAGCGAGCTGAACACCTGGCTGCGCAAGGAGGTCTCTGAATTGATCAAAATTTTCAACTCGATCATCGCGAAGACCATCAAGAGAAGAAAATCCCCAAATCATAACGCACACAAATCTCGAACGTGAATTGCCCGTCTCGGCACTTGTGCCCTGATCAAGCGAATGCCATTCTTGGACTTCATAATCAACCACGCGACCCCTGATTCTCTTTGGCTTATTATCCAACTTGGCACCTTGGCTGCTTGACTAACTTGGCTCCTTGACCATGAACCTGTTCCGCACCAAAAACCTCGACCAGTTGACCCGCGACGCCGAGGCTACACGCATGAAGCGCTCGCTCGGCCCGGTCGACTTGATTTCGCTCGGCATTGGCGCCATCATCGGCACCGGCATTTTTGCCGTCATCGGCACGGCAGTGGCCGGGGATGCCGTGCGTCCCGGCGCCGGTCCCGCGATCATGCTCTCCTTTGTGCTCACCGCGGTTGCCTGCGCCTTTTCCGGCTTGTGTTACGCCGAGTTTGCCTCGTTGGTGCCGGTCTCGGGCAGTGCTTACACATATTCTTATGCCACTCTCGGCGAAGTCGTGGCGTGGATCATCGGCTGGGATTTGATCATCGAATACGCCATTGGCAACGTTGCGGTCGCGATTGGCTGGGCTGCCTATTTTCACCAAATGTGCGAGGGCCTCGGCCTGCATATTCCTGCCTGGCTCTCGGTGGATTATCGCTCCGCGGTGCAGGCGGCCGCGGCCGCGGCCAAAGCCGGCGGGCAAGTCGATCCCTCCATTGCCCTGAACTATGAGGCGTGGCTCAACCATCCCACCATTCTCGGCATTCCCATCGTGTTCAATTTTCTCGCGGTGGCGATCGTGGCGCTGATCACGTGGGTCCTGGTGCTGGGCGCGAAGGAATCGGCGCGGGTCAACAACATCATGGTGGTGATCAAGCTCGTCATTCTGCTGTTCTTCATCTACGTGGGCGCGAAGTACGTCAAGCCGGAGCATTGGACGCCGTTCATGCCCAACGGCTTTTCCGGTGTGTGGACCGGCGCGAGCTTGATCTTTTTCGCCTATATCGGTTTTGATGCCATCTCCACCGCCGCGGAGGAATGCCGCAACCCGGGTCGCGACATGCCCATCGGCATCATCGGTTCGCTGGCGATTTGCACGCTGATCTACGTGGTGGTGGCGGCGGTTTTGACCGGCATGATGCCGTGGGACAAGCTCGGCGTCGCAGATCCGCTCGCGGCGGCGCTGGCCTACGTCGGCTCCGATGCCGCTGCCGGCCTGGTGGCGTTCGGCGCGGTGATTTCCATGACCGCGGTGCTGCTCGTTTTTCAATACGGCCAGCCGCGCATCTTCTTTTCCATGTCACGCGACGGTCTGCTGCCGCCTTACTTCGAAAAAATTCATCCCAAATACAAGACCCCACACAAAACCACCATCTGGACCGGCGTGGTGGTCGCAACCATCTCCGCGGTCGCCAACATCAACGAGATCGTGGAATTGACCAACATCGGCACGCTCTTCGCTTTTGCGCTGGTGTGCGCGGGCATCATCATTCTGCGCTACAAAGATCCGCACCGGCCTCGCGCCTTCAGAACACCGCTGGTGCCGCTGGTGCCGCTACTCGGCATCGCCTCCTGCATTTACTTGATGGCCGGCCTGCCTTACGTTACCTGGATCCGCTTCGGCCTGTGGCTGCTCGCCGGTTTGCTGCTCTATTTTGTCTATGGCTTCTGGCACAGCCAATTGCGCCGCCGGGGTTGATTTCGTTCAGCAAAGGAGACCAGCAATGCAAGAACCAACGCCGCCAACCGCCGCGCAAAAGGAATCCGCGCCGACGGAGTTGCTGCGCGCCCTCGGCTTGCGCGAAGCCATTGCCATCAACATCGGTTGTGTGATTGGCTCCGGCATTTTTCTCGTGCCGGCAACCATTGCCGGCCATCTGCACGCCATGGGCCCGATTCTGCTGGTGTGGGTCGTGGCGGGATTGCTCACGCTCTTCGGCGCGCTGTCACTGGCCGAGCTGAGTTCCATTCTGCCGCGTGCCGGCGGCCCGTATGCTTATCTGCGGGAATCCTTCGGCAAGGTGTGGGGCTTTCTGTTTAGTTGGAATGATTTCTTCATCAACAAAGCAGCCTCGCTCGCCGCGGTTGCCATCGCCTTCACCACCTATCTCGGCTATCTGGTTCCCGCCATCGGCCAAAGCCCGCCGTTTTACCAACCCGGCTGGACCATCTTCGGCCATCCTTTCACCTTCGGCTGGAGCCAGCTCGTCGCCATTGCCGTAATCGCGCTGGTGACCATCATCAACGTGCGCGGTGTGCAATTCGGCGGTTGGGTGATGAACATCTTCACCTCCGCGAAAGTAGCGGCCTTGGTGTTCTTGATTCTTGCGGTTTTCTTCTCCGGCGCGGGCAGCACGGCCAACATGCTGCCGTGGTGGCCGGAAAGCTGGAACCGCGAACTCACCGCCGCCTTCGGCCTGGCGATGGTCTCGGCGTTGTGGGCTTACGACGGCTGGGTTGACGTGACGCTCACCGCCGGTGAGATCAAAAACCCGACCCGCAACGTGCCGCTGGCCTTGCTCCTCAGCGTGCTGGTCATCATGGTGCTCTATTTGTTGGCGAATATCGCATACGCGCTGATCATCCCGATCCACGCCATGCCGGCTTCCACGCGCATTGCGGCGGACGTGGCGGCGCGCGCCATCGGACCGGCCGGCGCGGTCATCATCGTGGCCGGCATCATGTGCTCGACGTTCGGAACCGTCAACGGCATGGCGCTGGCCGGCCCGCGCTCGATTTGGGTCACCGGGCATGACCGCGTCTTTGCGCCGGCGCTCGGCAAAGTGCATCCGCGCTTTCGTTCGCCGCATGTGGCCATCATCACCATCGGCGTGTGGGGAGGGCTGCTTACGCTCAGCGGCACGTATGATCAACTGGCCGCGTACGTGGTTTTTGGTTCGTGGTTTTTTTACGCCATGGCGGCGATCAGCGTGATTGCGTTGCGCCACAAGCTGCCGGACGCGCCGCGGCCCTACCGGGCGTGGGGCTATCCCCTCGTAACCTTGTTGTACACGCTGTTTGTCGGCTGGTTTTTGTACAACACGTTGCTCAACGATCCGCGCGATGCCTTGATCGGCATCGGATTGCTGGTTCTGGGATTGCCGTTCTACTATTACTGGACGCGGCAACGGTGACCCCATTGCGAAGCTGAAAGCCGGAGAGTGCAAGATATATGGGTGGCGGCCTGGCCGCAGATTGGCAGAAAAGACCCGCTCAAACAGACAGGCCAACGGATCAAGCGATCCGTTGGCCTGTCTGTTTTTCGCCCCCGCCCCGGCGCATTGCGCTCGCTGAGCCTGATGGCTTGCCTGCCGCCCGCCCAGCGAGGCGGCGCGAGCATCAATTCCCGCTCGCCTCGGGAATCGTCGCGATCGCCAGCTTCTTTACGCCGGCCTGCTTGGCAATATCCATCACCTTCACCACTTTGCCGTGCGGCACGTTTTCATCGGCGAACAGATGCAGCGTTGTCTGCGCAAGCTGGCTGGCTGCCGGTTGCAGCGCCGCAGGCAGGGTTTCCAGGGTCAGCTCCTGTTCATTCAAACGAATTCTGCCGTCTTTGAAGATGTAAAGGATGTAGGATTCCACCTGGGTGACGTCCGCGCTTTTGGCGCTGGGCAGATCCAGCTTCATGCCCGGCTGCTCGATGAAGGTCGAGCTGATGAAGAAGAACATCAGCAGCATGAATACGACATCGATCAACGAGGTGATGTTGATGAACACGCGCCGGCCCGAACGCGCGCGTGTGGACGCGGCAAAGGAGAATTTGCTGTCGTAGAATTGCATAGGCACCTATGAATCAAGCAGCGGCTGCCTGGCCCGCACGCGGTGGGTCGCCGGCGGGCGTGAAGGCGCGGATTTTGAGCAGGAGCGCCGAAGTCTGGTCTTCGATATCCAACACCAAATCTTCCGCGCGCTTGGTGAAGTAATTGTAAACGGCCAGGGCCGGAATGCCGATCGCCAAACCCACGATGGTGGTGATCAACGCCTCCGAAATGCCGCCCGCCAATGCCGCCGCCTGGCCCACGCCCATCTGGCTGATCACCTTGAAGATCTTCAGAATGCCGAGCACGGTGCCGAACAGCCCGAGCAACGGCGAAATCGCGGCGACCGTTTCCAGGGCCACCAGGCCGCGCTCGAGCGCGCGGACTTCCTGGCGGCCGCGATCAATGATGATCTCCTTCATCTGCTCATGGGGCAGGCTGCGATGCTCCAGCGCGGTGCGAATGATGTTGGACAGCGGCCCGTTGTGCTTCTGGCAGACCGACAAGACCAGGTCCACGTCCTGCGGCGAAGAAATGCTCTCGATCACCGACACCACTTCGGGCGTGAGAACCTTCCGGCGCCGCAGGCTCAGGAGTTTTTCGATGATCACCGCCACGCCGACCAGGGAACACAGGCCGAGCGGGAACATGGTGATGCCGCCTTGCTGCAGAAAATGCCAAACCGTTTGCATAGTTCCTTTCCAGGTGGAGGCCATCACGGCCGGATGACGGTGTATTCGAAATGCGCCGTGATCTCGAGATAAGGCTCGGGAAAATTCTCCGGCAGCTTGCGGAAGGGCGCGGAAAGCTGCACCGCGCGCACGCTCGTTTTCATCAGCGACTCGTGGCCGTTGAAGTTGAGCACCTCCAGCGTTTGCAGCGTGCCGTCCGGATAAATGCGGAAGCGCAATTGCGTCTTGCCGCTGATCAAGCCCATGTGGGTGAAAGCCGGCGGCGGAAAGATATTCTCATAGATGCGCCGCCGCAGCCACAACAGATAGGGCGCAAATTCCCACTCATAAGTGTTGAGGGAAAAATCGCCGAGCGCCTGCGCGCGTGTGGCTTGCTGGTCATGTCCGGGTGAAACTTCGCTCTCGGCAGCCGGAGAGTGAGGCGCATTCTTGCCGGTCAGCATTTCCCGGCGAAAACTGGCAGCGCCGAAGTAAAAGGGTTGTTCAGAGGGAGTCGCGGCACTGGCTTCGGCAGCATTGCCTCCCGCGGGTTCGGGCGGTGACGCCGTTTGCCGCGGCGGAGAAGCGGGACGCTGCGATTGCAGCAAGCCTTTGGAATATGCTTCGCCCAGCGGCAGGTTTTCCGGCGCCTCTGGATTTTGGGCCTCGGCATTCTTGTCGGAGGCGAACTTGGGCTCGTCCGCCGGTTGTTCACGCCGCGCTGACTCCGGCGCTTCCACCACTTCCCGCGGCCGGTCTTCATCAAAAGTCAATTCGATGACTGCGGGCACCGAGCTGACCCTTTGCGCTGCCGCCAGAATCCACCCGGCAGCCGCGGCCCAGCTCGTGAGCAGAAACGCGATGAGATGAATGAGCAGAGAAGCGGCCAGCGCCCATTGCACCGGTTTGTTGCGAAAAGATGTGGACAGGGCTTGCACAGGGTTTTCAGCAGAGCGTGGGAAACCAGCAGAGATTTGCGCTGAGTTTTGTCTTCGCGGCAGGCCGCGGGCGATGCCGGTGCTGCGGGATGACAAAACCTCACAGCGTTAGACGATCCAAATCGCCGGCAAGTTTGACCTCGCCGGAAAAGAATTCCCGGCATTGCGCCACCACCGGCGCTGCGAGGCTCTCCGGATACAAATGCGACAGCAGCACCCGCCGGCAATTGGCAGCCCGTGCGATTTCTCCAACTTCGCCGGCCGTCAAATGATTCGCCAGGCCCTGGCCGTTGGGAAACGAACACTCGGCGATCAACACCTCCGCCTCGGCGGCCAACTTTGCGATTTCTGGACAGGGGCCGGTATCGCCGGTGTAGGCCAGCACTGCACTGCCGGCTTGCAGACGGTAGCCGTTGGCCGGCACGCCGTGATTCATCGGCAAAGTGTGCACCTGCCAGGGGCCGGCTTGAAACGTTTGGGCCGACACCTCCTGCACGTGAATGGGAACGACAATGTTGTCAATCCACTTGCCGTAAAGAACCGCCAAGCCTTCGTAGAAATTCCGGAGGCCGGGCGGGCCATACAAGTGCAGCGGCCGATCCTGCCGCTGTTTGCCTTCGCCGTGCAACGCCCACAGCAGCGGCGGCAGATCGGCGATGTGATCGAGGTGAAGATGGGTGATCAAAATCGCATCGACCGCGATCAGCGGCAAGCCGGCCTCCAATCCACGGCGAATCACGCCGTCGCCGCAATCCAACAGCAGGAGGTGATCATCGCACCTCAGGGCATAGCCCGCCATGCTGCGCTCGGGCAGCAACACCCGCGTGCCTGAGCCCAACACCGTGAGCGTGATCGTGTGCGCGATTTCGGGCGGGGCGGATTCTGCCAGCGTTGCGGCCATGGCTCAGCCCACCGGGTGCGGCTTCACTTCGGCCACCAGCCAGCGCAGATAGTCTTCCGCGCCCGCGACGATGGGCAGGGCGATGATCTCCGGCACTTGGTAGGAATGATGTGCCTGCACGGTGGCGATCAATTCCTGCAGCAGCGGCCGCGTGGTCTTGATGATCAACAGCACCTCTTCCTGCTCGTCGATTTTGCCCTGCCACCAGAAGAACGAACGAATGCCGGGCAAGACATTGACGCAGGCTGCGAGCCGCTGTCCGACGATCAAGTTTGCGAGCTTTGCGCCTTCTTCGGCATTGGCGGCAGTGACCAGCACCACCAGCTTGTCGTTGAGATTTTCCATTGCCATCTTTCAGCACGCCGTGTCCTGCTGACCCTTCGGCTCTTCTACGAATGATCACTCGCAGGAAAGAAGAATCTTATTGAAGGCGGTCGCCGGTTCGGGGCGAGACCCGCGGTCTCGCGGGGTGAGGCGTCAGCGTATCCAGCTCGCCGGCAGGAACCGCCGCGTGAAATGCCACATGGTGAAGCATTCCACGGCAAAGGCCATGAAGCCGAGATAGCCGTAGAGCGGCATCTCGAAAAGCTTCGGTTTGTTGAAATAGGGCACCGTGTAGACCCATTTCGCGCCGGCCCAAAAATTCCAGAATTCCCAGAGAAAACCGCAAATCAATCCGGCGGCAAACAGCGTCAACAAGGTGCTCAATGAGCGCTGTTCCAGCTCGCGCAACAGCGAAGGCAGGCCCATGCGATAATTCAGCGGATCGAGCAGGAAGATGAAGCCGATCCACACCAAGACAAACAGGTAGCGGGCCGTTGTCGCCGGCAGAATCAATGGCACCGTGCAGCAGAGAAATCCGAGAATGACGAACAGGCGCAGCACACTGGCCGGCAGAACCAGGGGCGTGGCGGTTGCGCCTTTCAATTTCGCCTCGCGAAACAGCCCGTGTGCCTGCAGCAGGTCGTGGGTCATCAAAATGCCGGGATAGATCGTGGCAAACGACCAGATGAAACCAATGAAGCGAAGGGTGAGATTCTCGGGAAGATTCACATAGGCCCAGTTGCGCAGGTGCAGGTTGTAGCCTTCGAACATGAACCAGTAAATCACCGAAAAGAAGGCCATCGCCCCGAATTCGCGGGCATGAGCGAAGATGAAGGACTCGCCCCGCTGTTTGAGCAGCAGCGCGTCGAGCAACAGGAGATAGCCCGTCCATTGCACCGGCGTGAACCAAACCCACACCGGGTTGACTTTGGCAAACATGAGGATTTGGCCGGCAAGCATGATGGCGAGGCCCAGCAGACCGTGCCAGGGAAGCGGCAAGCGCCGCGTGCGCGTCAAGGTATGGGCGCCGACCGAAGGAGGGGGCATGGCAGCCTAGTTCAGGAATTCGGGTGAGCGGGACATGCGCTCGGATATGATGCGGTTGAAGCGGCTGCGATAGATCATCTCAAAAACCGCTTCCTTGTCCGGAAAAAGCATGAGGGCAAAGCGTTTGGTCAGATGGATCAACCGGCAGGCTTGCACCACGGAAACCGAGGGGCTCGCCAGCAACAGGCAAATCAAATCCGCCACCCGGGAAAGCTGCCAAGCTTTCTGGCGTTCTTCCTGCACGGCGCGATCGCCGGCATGGGGTTGATTCGGTTTTCGGGCATCGGTCATGATGAAGCCACCTTGTTTGCGATTTCCACAACGGCCAGCGAAGTATAAAGTTTGCTTGCAAGAAAGGCAAGAGATTCTTTACTTGGAACGGGCCTGCCTGCCGGCCGGTATAACAGGGCGATTGTGGAAACGAATGGTTGGTGCCTGGATTGGAATGCCTATGCGCTCACTCGCGATGAAAGGGATTGTCTGCCTGGCGGCCATGTTGCTCCCGCTACTGCTGCGCGCGCAAACCATGCCGCCGCTCTTGCCTGGCGCGGCCCACCCCCATCTTGATTCGCTCAACCTCTCTTCCGCTCTACCGGATTCCAACGAGGCCATCGCCGTGCGCGCGGATTCTTCTGCCGCTGCTGTCTTGCGTGGTGAAACGCCGGAAGCGCGCTTGCTGCGGCTGCGCCGGCAGGCATTCGTCGAGCAGATGCTGGCGCATGCCTCTTTGGGCGTCATGGATTCGACGTTGGCTTTCCGGCTGGCCGCCTACGTGCCGGTGATCGGATTGACCGCAGAAGAGCTTGCCCGCCTACAGCCGCAGC
This sequence comes from bacterium, assembly GCA_023150945.1. Taxonomy (NCBI): domain Bacteria; species bacterium. The sequence goes on from JAKLJX010000005.1 coordinate 93,988, forward strand.
GTGACCCAATCGCTGAAGCCGTGCGCCGCGATCAACTCGGCGTGCCTTCACTGTTCAATCTCGGCGAAGCGTTGGGCAAAGGCGTGAAATATCTCGCCAACAAAACCGGCTTGGCGCGATCGCAACCCAATCTCTGGACGGCAATTCCTTCGGCTGCCGAGGTCAGTGTCATGAAAGTGCTGTGGCAGGAGGGCAAGGCCACGCCGGCGGCGATCTATGCCCGGGTCGACAGTCTGGCATTGACGGTGAAGGATCTTGAAGTGCTGCTGGAGAACCTGCGGGCGCGCGGTTGGCTCACGCGCGCGCAGGTTTCGCCGCAAAATGAATTCACCGCCTTCGGCATCGTGAAGTTCGAAATGAGCCGCAAGAACGCCAAGAACCGCGAATTTCTCTACCAGCCGGTGATTCACCGCGAGGACATGCTGGCCTATCTCGATGCTTCGGCCTATTCGCGGCAAGTGCGCCACGCGTACGGTGATGATCTCGTGGTGGCGCATTTGCGCCAACTGATGACAATCCTGGCAACTGAAGGAACGGCAGGCAAAAACTGAAGGATCGAGGCCGCGCCCGCCGGCGTCATTTCTCCCGCCGCATGACGCAGGCGGGCTGGTCTCGATCCCACTCAGTTCAGAAAAGGAAGGCCGTGGTCAGGGCCACGCTGCGGATGGGTTCGAGATTGCTTTCGACTTGCGTGTAGTAATAGTCAAACGCGTTGTAGACGTTGAGCGTGATTTCCGCCGGCGCCAGGCGCACGCCCGCGCTGAAGTTCGTGACCCGCTGCGCGACGTTGGGCTGGTCGGGAAAAACGCAGAATTGCACCCGGCTGACGTAGCGCGAATCGACGCCCAGGAAGTAGCGGCCAAGCGTGAGGGTCGCGTTGCCGGTGAGCAGGTGACGCGGCCGGTAGCACAGCGGTTCATCGGAAGATTCGGTCACGCCGGTCACATCGTTGCGGCGTTCCAACTGCCGCGCGTCGAGATAAGTGTAGCTTCCTCCCAAAGACAGCCGCCGGTTCCAGAAGGAAGTATTGAAATCCAGTTCCGCGCCGCGGATGCGCGCCCGGTTGAAGTTTTGAAACTGGATGACATTTTGATTGCGCTTGGTCACGAAGCGGCCTTCGATCAAATCCTCATAATCACTCCAGAACACGGCAGGATTGATGAAGACGTTGCTGAGCACGAATTGCCCGCCGATCTCATGCGACCAGCCGATTTCCGAGCTGAGATTGGGATTGGGAATCACCACAAAGCCGCTGGCTTTGGTCAGCGTGAAAAGCTCGGCCATGGTGGCGGCGCGAAAACCGCGGCCGGAAGACAGGCGCAGCGACGCCGAAGGCGAAACGACATAGACCAGCCCGAAGCGCGGGTTGAGATGATACTCCCGCAGGCCCGTGTCCACCCAGTGATAATCAAAGCGCAAACTGCCGGTCAGCGTGAGTGCCGTCGTCGCTTTCCATTCATGCTGCAAGTAGGCGGAAAAATCGCGGCCGTCGTGCGTGCCGAACAGCGTGGAGTTGATGCTGTTCAACGTTCCCGACATGCCCACCGTGGAGGAATGCACGGGATTCAACTCGATATCGAGCTGGGCCTCGAGGTCGTTTTTCTGGGCGCGTGAATCGATGTGCGGGCTGGCGTTTTGCACGAACGGATTGGGATCGGTTTCGGCGAGATCGTTCTCGAAGCGGCTGTAGTAGAAGGAATCGCGCAGCCGCAGGGTCATGTTGCTGCCCAGCAGGGTTTGATAGGTGACACCGGTTTGCAGGCGGCGGGTATGCGTGTTCAAGCCGGCGGAGGCTTCCGGCACGCGCGTGATCTCATTGATGCTTTGAGCCGCGATGGCCTCGCCACCGTAGTTGTTGGCGAGATTGGCATAAGCCGTGAGGAACGACGTCGATGTGAAATTGTATTTCAGCTTGGTGTAGCCGTTGAAGCGGCGATAGTTGCCGTTTTGCGAGTAGCCGGTCGATTCCCGGCGGCCGAGCGAGGCGCGCACCCGCAACTTGCCGAACGCGCGCGAATGGGAAATATCCTGATAGTTGTAGAACTGCGTGCGCTCGGTGAAGCGCCATTCCGGATAGCGCGGCTTGTCGTAAATGCCGGTCGAGGTTTTGACGGCGGTGACCGGTTTCTCGCTCGGATCTTTGGTGATGATGTTGACCACGCCGCCCAGCGCGTTGCTGCCATACAGCGAGGAGGCCGCGCCTTTCACCACTTCCACGCGCTCGACTTCATTGGGCGGAATCTGATCCCACTTGATGTCGCCGCTGTCGCCGGGCAGCATCGGGACGCCGTCGACCAGCAGCAGGACGCGCGTGCCCGCGCCGCGGCTGTATCCGGAAGAGCCGCGGATGTTGATTTGCCCGCCCATCAGATTCACGCCCGGCGCAAACTCCAGCAGCCGGTCCAGCGAAACAAAATTCTGCTGCTCGATTTGGCGCGCATTCACGACGCTCAAGCTCACCGGTGTTTCCAAGAAGGACTGCGCCTTCTTGCTGGCGGTCACCACCACTTCCGGCACGTCAATGGCCGATTCGCGCAATTGAAAACTGAGGCGCGTGGTATCGCCGGCATTCACGCGCAGCACGGCACTCATGCTGGTGAGGTAACCGATCAAGGAGGCGCGCACGCGATAGTTGCCCGGCGGCACGCCGCGAATGAGGAAGCGGCCGTCAATATCGGAGGCCGCGCCGATGCTGGTGCCTTCGACGATGAGATTGACGCCGGGCAGCGCCTCCCGGGTCGTGGCCTCGCGCACGGTGCCGGCGATGACGCCGCGCGCCGCCGGGGTTTGCCCGTTGAGCGCGGCCCCGCCGGCAAGCAGCAGGGCGGTGAGGAGGAAATTTACCAACCGCTGGGAAAAACGTTCCATGAGTTCAGTCCCTGAATGATGGATGGAAAAACGTTCTGGCAATCGTCTGATTGATGCCAGGCGCGATCGCGCCGCCGGCTGAGCGGCATCTGGTTGATCATGGCAGGATGGGAGAGGGCGGCGACAAGCGTGCAAAGTCGGCAACGATATCGACGCCGGTGAGCAATTCTTTGTCAGGTACGGTGATGCTGGCAGGCCCATTGAGGCTGCCGTTCAGGCTGTAGACGCCCAGGGTGTCCAGGCCGCTGTAGTCGCTGCTGGCAAACTGTTTTTTGGGTTTCCACGCCAGCACCACCCATTCGTAGGTGCCGGGCGCCAGCGTGAGCGTGTAGTCGTAGCTGGAAACGAACCGCGGCAGTGTATCGCTGAAAACGGGAGGATTCAAGGCGATTTCGAAGACCGAGGCGGGCATTTTTTTGAACACCGCCACCCGCACCCATTCCGTCGTATCCGGCCATGCCCCCACGTAAGTGATGCGCCCGGAAATTCCCTCACGAATGGGCGCCAGCCCGTGATCCGTGCACGCGGGAACAATAATCATGAAGACAACGAAGCCAAGTGGGAGAAGCGAGATGGCGTGCTTCCGCATGTGTTTCCCTCACAGAAGTAGGTGGTAAAGCTCACGGCCGCGGGAGGCGCCGCGACGGTCAAATACCTCCGGTCGCCCGTGTGCCGGCCCGCTGCCGCCAAAAGTGAATCAAAAGCAAGGCGCAAATTACAGCACGAGATTATCATTGTCAACGGCGAAAATGGTGGCCGCAGGCATGAAGGCAATCGCAGTGCAGGCATCTTGCTTGCAGCAGACGTGACCTCAGCCCCAGCCCACGTCACTTAGGCATTACTCTTCGTGGGCTGCAATGACACCTCGACCGTTTGTTGCGGCACGTAGTTGACCCTTGCGTCTCGCGTGTCATTTCTGCAAACTTCTACCATTGTACCACGCCAGCACAACGCTTGCGTCTGCCCCTGACTTGGGTGAACCGCCGGCGCGGAGAATGATTGAAAAAGAATGAAAATCGAATATCTGCTGTTCAATTTGCTCGTTTTCGCCGGGCCGGCAGCCATGAGTTTCGAAAAGCAGATTTACTTTTTCTCGAAATGGCGCCGCGCCGGGCTGGCGATTGCTCCGGTCGCGCTGCCCTTCATCGTTTGGGATGCCGCCGTGACCGGACGGCATTGGCGGTTCAATTCCGCCTACACGCTCGACTGGCGCGTGGCCGGCTTGCCGCTCGAAGAACTGCTGTTCTTTTTCACCGTGCCGTTTGCCGCATTGTTTGTTTGGGAGGTGATCGGCTTTTATCTGCCCGATCGCAACAGCGCGGTGGCCGGAGGGTTCGCTGTGCTGCTCGGGCTGGCGCCCCTGCCGGGCCTGCTCGCCTTCCTCAGCGGCCGGGAATACACCGGCATCATGCTCGTGGCGTTGGGCCTCACGGCTGCGCTCGACCGGCTGCTGCAAACCCGCTTGTTGACCGGGCGGCGGGTGCTGTACTATTTCGGCGCGACGGTGGTGATGAACTTGATCTGCAACGGCTATTTGACGGCGCGGCCGGTGGTGATTTACAGCGAGGCTTATCAACTCGGCATGCGGCTGGGCACCATTCCCATTGAAGATTTTGGCTATGGCTTTGCTTTGATCATGCTGGTCACGATACTCTATGAGAAGTTCCGCCGTGTTGCGCCTGCCTAAACGCGTGTTGGTCGTCGGCGCCGGCTTGGGCGCGATGAGCGCCGCCGTGCGCCTGGCGCGCATGGGATTTCGCGTTACGGTGTTCGAAAAAAACGCCGAAATCGGCGGCAAAGCCGGCGAAAGGATTCTGGGCGGCTATCGCTTCGATACCGGTCCTTCCTTGCTCACCATGCCGTTCGTGGTTGATGAGCTGTTTGCTTTTGCGGGATATCCACGCGAGCAGTTTCTGCAATACTTCCCGCTGGAGCCCATCTGCCGCTATTTCTTTCCCGGCGGCAGCCGGCTGGATGCCAGCTCCGAGGCTGCCCGCATGAAAGCGGAAATCGCCAGGCTCTCCGCCGGGGAGGCGGCGCAATACGAGAAATTCCTGGCATACAGCCGTCGCATCTATCAACTCACGGCGGAGGTTTTTCTTTTCTCGCCGTTTCATGAATGGCGCAAGCTGCTGCGCCGGCGCAATTGGCGGGCTTTGCTCTCCCTGTCGCAGATCGACCCGCTGCGCACCGTGCATCAGGGCGTCGCGCGCTTCTTTTCCGATGAACGCTTGCTGCAGTTGTTTGACCGCTACGCCACCTACAACGGCTCGAATCCCTATCGCGCGCCGGCGACGCTCAACATTATTCCGCATGTCGAGTACGAGCTGGGCAGCTTCTACGTTCAGGGCGGCATGCGGCGGCTGGTGACGGCGCTCGCGCAAGTGCTGCAGGCTCTGGGTGTCGAAATTCACACTTCCCGCCGCGTCGAAAAAATCTTGCATGACGGCAAGAAAGTCACCGGCCTGCTGGTGAATGGTGAGAAGGTGGAGGGCGACTATGTGCTGTGCGGCCAGGACGTGGTGGTTGCTCATGAACAATCCCTCGAGGGGTTTGACCGGCGGCGCCGGCAACTGCGCAAGTTGGAACCTTCCTGTTCCGGGCTGGTTTTTCTTTGGGGTGTCCGCCAACGCCACAGCCAGCTTCTGCACCACAACATCTTTTTCTCGCACAACTACCGCCGCGAATTCGAGCAGATTTTCGATGAACTGGTGCCGCCGGAAGATCCAACCATTTACCTTGCGATTACCAGCAAGAGTGATCCGGAGCATGCGCCCGGCACCGGCGAGAATTGGTTCGTGCTGCTGAACATGCCTTATTTGAACGGCAGGCTGGATTGGCAGAAGGAATTGCCGTGGGTGCGTGACCGCGTGCTGGCAAAGTTGAGCCGGTTTGGTCTCGACCTCGGCGGTGACATCGAAGTGGAGAGTGTCATCACGCCCCAGGACTTTTATGACCTGTACTTGAGCAATCGCGGCAGCATTTACGGCATTTCTTCCAACCGCCGCAGTACCGCCTTTCGCCGGCCACCGAACCGCAGCCGTGATCTCAAAGGTTTGTATTTTGCCGGCGGCGCGACCCATCCCGGCGGCGGCATTCCGTTGGTGCTGCTCTCCGGCAAGCTGGCCGCCGAATTGATCGCCGAGCATGCCGCAAATTTCTGAGACCGGAGCACAGGCCGCCGGCGCAGAAACGAGGAAGACTGCAAGGGGGATTACAGCCGGTGCAACGTAGTAGTATGAGTGGGACAAAAGGCGCCAATTTGAAAAAAGAGAGTGTGGGCGAAAGAATGAAAAACTTGAACAGGATTGTCGTCATTGGTTCCGGCTTTGGCGGTTTGGCGGTGGCGGTGCGGCTGCAGGCGGCGGGCTTCGCCGTGACCCTGCTGGAAAAAAACGCGCTGGTCGGCGGCCATGCCTACCAGCTCAAGCGGCAGGGCTACACGTTCGACATGGGGCCCTCGCTGATCACCGCGCCGGACATCATCAATGCCGTGTTCGCCAGCGCAGGCCGCCGCCTGGAGGATTACCTCGACCTGGTGAAGCTCGATCCGTTCTATCGTATCTATTATCATGACGGCACTCATCTCGATTACACCGGTGACGTGCCGGCCATGAAAACACAAATGTCTGCCTTCCACCCGCGCGACGGCGAGAACTATGAACGTTTCCTGCGCGACAGCGGTGCCATCTACCGTGCCGTCATCGCAGACGGCTTGGGCACCACTTCGTTTCATCAGCTCAAAACGCTGCTCGCCTTTCTGCCGCGCGCCTTTCGCCTCAAAGCCCTGTATCCGGCGCATTTTCTCGTCAGCCGCTATTTTCGCGACCCGCGCAACATCTTTGCCTTCTCTTTTCATCCGCTGTTCATCGGCGGCAATCCCTTTCGCGCGCCCAGCGTCTATTTGATGATTCCCTATCTTGAAAAAGCCGGCGGCGTGTGGTTCAGCCGCGGCGGCATGTACAGCCTGGTGCAGGCTTTTGAAAAAGTGTTTCTGGAACTGGGCGGCCGCCTCGTAACGGAAGCCGAGGTGACGGAGATTGTGGTTCGCAACGGCCGCGCCACCTGCGTCATGGCCCGGGAGGAGTTTTTCGGCGCCGAGGCGGTGATCTCAAACGCGGATTGGGCGCACACGCAAATGCAGCTCATCAAGCCGGAGCACCGCCGCAAGTGGAGCGATCGCAAAGTCAAGAAGCTGGATTATGCCATGAGCGCGTTCCTGCTCTATTTGGGCGTGCGCAAGCAATATCCCCAACTCCTGCATCACACGCTGATCCTGTCGCCGCGCTATCGGGAGTTGGTGAAAGACATCTTTGATCGCAAGATTCTGCCGGATGATTTTTCCATGTATTTGCATGCGCCCACGCGCACGGATCCTGCCATGGCGCCGCCCGGCTGCGAGAGCATATACGTGCTGATTCCGGTTCCCAATCTCGCGGCGGAGGTGGACTGGCAAATCAACGCGCGGCCCTTTGCCGACAAGGTCCTGCGCTTTTTGGAAGAGGATTTCGGCCTGCATGAGCTGCGCCGTCATATTGCAGTGATGGAAATCTTCACGCCGCTCGATTTCAAGCTGCAGCGCAATTCTTATTTGGGCAGCGCGTGGGGCGTGGAACCGAAGCTGACCCAGACGGCCTATTTTCGGCCGCACAATCGCAGCAACGATATTCCCAACCTCTACTTCGTCGGCGCGAGCACGCATCCCGGCGCGGGCGTGCCCGGTGTTTTGCTCACCGCTGCGGCCACAGAGCGGCTGGTGCGGGAAGATTTCGGCATGCCGGCGTTGACGCTCACGGCTCACGCAGGAGGAGATTGAACCCGCCACAACGTTGACTGCCCGCGGCTGCCCGGACGGCACACCTGATTTCAGTATGAGAAACGATGAATGCATTTTCGAGAAACAATTATGAAATACTGGTTGGAAAAGAAGAATCGCCTTGTGTTTGATCACGCCCGCCATTCGACCGCCCATCATTCCAAAAGCTTCTACCTCGCGGCCCGCCTGCTCCCCGAAGAAAAACGGTGGGCGACCTTTGCCGTTTACGGTTACTGCCGTTATGTCGACAACTTGATTGACAATCAACGCGCCCGCCATACCGTCGAGATCGAGCGCGAGCTGGAATTCCTGGTGCACGAACTGGAAGCCGCCTACCGCACCGGCGAATCCGAGCATCCCATCATTCAGCCATTTATCGTTGCGGCGCTGCGCTATGGCATTCCCATCAAGCATCCGCTGGATTTAATCAGCGGCGTGCGCATGGATTTGCGCCACGTGCGCTATGAGACGTTCGCGGAGCTTTATCCGTTTTGCTACAAAGTCGCGGCGGTCGTCGGGCTGATGATGACCCACATCTTCGGTTATGACGCGCCCGGTGCCTTCGCTTATGCCGAAAAGCTCGGCATTGCCATGCAATTGACCAACATTCTGCGGGATATTCAAGAAGACCGCCGCATGGGCCGCATCTATCTGCCGCTGCAGGAGCTGCATGCCTACCATTGCGCCGAGCAGAACATTCTCGCCGAGCAAATGACGCCGGGGTTTCGCGAGCTGATGGCGTTCCAAGTCAATCGCGCGCATTCCTACTACGACGCGGCGGAAGCCGGCATTGCCCTGTTGCAGGAAGATGCGCGCTTCGCGGTGTATGCGGCCAGCCGCATCTATCGCGGCATTCTGCGCCGCATCGAATCGCGCGACTACAACCCGTTTCTCGGGCGGGTGTACGTGCCGAGACACACCAAGCTCAGCATCGTGCTGGAGGAAGTGCTGCGCACCAAAATGCTCGCCGCTCACGGCGGCCTGACTTATCCCGTCGACCTGAGCTGAGGCCATGATTCCCGCCAAACATGCGTTTTGGGCTGATGGAATTTTCTATCCCTATCTTCGGCAGCTCTGCCGCCGCCATTTTCACCGGCTGGAGATTCTCGGCAGCCTGCCGCACTTCGACCCGCAGTTGCCCGTGCTGCTGCTGCCCAATCACAGCACGTGGTGGGACGGCTTCTTCGTCTATCTCTTGAATCGTAAGATCTTTCATCGCCGGCCTTATTTGATGATGCTGCAAGAGCAGCTCGCGCGCTACTCTTTTTTTGCGCGGCTCGGCGCTTTTGCCATCGACCCGCATTCGCCGCGCGAGGTGAGGCAATCCTTGCGCTATGCTGCGGAGCGCTTGCAAATGCAGCCGCCGGTTTTGCTGGCGGTCTTTCCGCAGGGTGAATTGCGACCGTGGCATGTGCGGCCGCTCGGTTATCGCCGCGGCATCGAGATTCTGCTCAAGATGGCGCAATGCCGGGTCAATCTGCTCAACCTGGCCATCAGCGCCGGTTTCTACCGCGAACGCCGGGCAGAAGTGTTTTTTCTGTTCGATGAAAACCGCATTGTTGATCACCGCAATTATCCCGATCACCTCGGCCTGGAGCTTGCCGAGGAACGGCTGCTCGCCGAGCTGAGACAACGCTGTGATCGCGGCGAAACCGGTGTCTCCTTGCTGCCGCGCCGCGGCCGCGCACCTGCAGGTTGATGCGCTGGGCCTGCCCGGAATTTTTCGCGGCAAGAATGGATCTGCAAACAGGTGCAACCCTTGGCTCTCGTGCTCACTGTGGTGCTGGCCGTGCTCGGCCTCGTGCTCGTGGTGACGCTGTACAATGCGCTCACGGCACCGCTGCTCAGCCGGCCGCCGTTGCTGCCGGCCGCGCCCTTGGTCTCCGTGCTCGTGCCGGCGCGCAACGAGGCGGAGAATATCGCGGCGTGCCTGGCAGGTTTGCAGCAACAGCGCTATGCGCAATTCGAGATCATCGTGCTCGACGACAATTCGAGCGATGCGACCGCCGCGCTGGCCGCGAATCTGGCCGCGCGCGACAGCCGGATTCGGCTGATCTCCGGCGCGCCGGTGCCGGCGGGCTGGACCGGCAAGAATTGGGCATGCCACCAACTCAGCAAACATGCGCGCGGCGAGATTCTCATTTTCACCGACGCCGACTGCCGCCACAGCGCAGAGATCATCGCCGCTACTGTCGCGTGGATGCAGAAGTATCGTTTGGGTTTGTTGACCGCCTTCTCGCAGCAAATCACCCTCACACTGCCGGAAAAGCTGGTCGTGCCGGTGATCTACATGCTGGTCTACAGTTATCTGCCGTTGTGGCTGACTTACTATTCCAAGTCGCCCGCGCTGGCGGCGGCCAACGGCCAGTGGCTGGCCTTCACGCGACCGGCCTACGATCGTCTCGGCGGTCATGCGGCGGTCGCGACGGAAGTGGTCGAAGATGTTGAATTGAGCCGGCGCGCCAAGCGGTTCGGTGAGAAGATTCTCGTGCTCGCGGGCAATGATGCGGTGCAGTGCCGCATGTATCAATCCTGGCGCGGCGTTTGGGAGGGATTTTCCAAGAACGCCTTTGGTTTGGCCGGCCATCAAACCATTCCGTTCTTTCTGCTGTTACTGCTGTTGTTCGGATTGCACGTGTTGCCGTTTGTTCTGGTTTGGCTGCCGCCGCTGGCGAAACTCGCGGCCCTGGGCATTGCCATGAATCTCGCGCTGCGGCTGGTGCTGGCAGTGAAATACAAACAGCCGGTGCTGAGCGGCATACTGCTGCATCCGGTCGCCGTTGTGCTCACGCTGCTCATCGGCCTCAATTCTTATCGCTGGTATCGCGGCGGCAAGATCGTTTGGAAGGATCGCCGCGTGTTTTTCAATCAACCGGCCGCCGGGTCCGCTGCCGGCCCCGGGCTTTAGCGTCTCATGAAAATCAACACGCATGCGCTGCTCGTTTTTTTGGTGTATTTGCTGCTGCTGGCGGGCGCGGCTTGGCATGCCCTCGATGTTCTGCAACGCGAAATGCAGTTGCTGGCAGCGCCGATGATCATCGGGCTTGCCCTCTTGCTTTTGGGCGAATATCTGTGTAAGCTTCGCCGCCTGCCCGCAACGCCGCGCGGCGCGAGTCATATCGTGTTGCGTTTCGTGGGATGGAGCAGCGCGGTCATTATTCTCGGTTTTCTCGTTGAGCTGGTGGGTGTGCACACCGGTTGGCTGTTCGGGCAATATGATTATCGCGGTGTGCTGCAGCCGGAGCTCGCCGGAGTGCCGGTGGCCATCGGCTTTGCCTGGCTGGCGATGCTGCTCAGCTCCGCGGCGCTGACGCAGCGGTTTTTGCAGGCTCACGCGGCTGCCGGCGCGTTCCGCTCCGCTGTCAGTATTGCCGCGTTCATGGTTTTGTTCGATCTGTTCATGGAGCCGGCGGCAGTGGCGCTCGATTACTGGCAATGGCAGGGCGGCACGGTGCCGCTGCAAAACTATGCCGCCTGGTTTGTGATCGGGTTCCTGCTGGCTTATGCCGGCTTGCGGCTGGGCGTGTTACAGGCGAAATTTTCCAATCTGCCCCGGCACGCTTACCTGGCGCAATTGCTCTATTTCACGGTGGTGAACTTGTCGCGTTGAAGAGTTGAAGAACAGATGCATCCCTATGCCACACAATCCTCCCGCGGCCTGCTGTTCGGCGCGATGATCATCGCGCTCTGGTTCGGCAATCTCACCATGCTGCTCACCCAGCCGGTGACCGCGGCGGCCTGGGTGTGGATATCGCCGGCGCTGTTGCTGCAGACCTTCCTGCACACCGGCCTGTTCATCACGGCGCATGATGCCATGCACGGCACCCTCACCCGGCACCAGCGCTGGAACGATTTCGCCGGTAGCGTGTGCGTGCTCCTCTATGCGCTGTTTTCATTTCGGCGGCTGCGGGTGGAGCATCAGAAGCATCACGCCCATCCGGCGAGCGCGACCGACCCGGATTTTCACGACGGCGCGCATGCCGGCTTCTGGCGCTGGTACGGGCATTTCATGCTGACGTATGTGACCTGGCGGCAGTTGCTGGGCATGGCGCTGGTCTTCAATCTCCTGCATCATGTGCTGCACGTTGCGCTGTTGAATCTTCTGCTCGGCTGGATCATGCCCGCGCTGCTCAGCACGCTGCAGCTCTTCTATTTCGGCACATTCCTGCCGCATCGCGAGCCGGCGGGCGGTTACGAGAATCGCCATCACGCGCGCAGCAATGCCTACCGGCCGCTGTGGTCGTTTCTCTCCTGCTATCATTTTGGCTATCATCTCGAGCATCACGAATTCCCGTTCGTGCCCTGGTGGCGCTTGCCGTTCGTGCGCGGCCAGGAGATGCGCCGGAGCAATTGAGCAGCGGCCGGCCTTTTTTCCGCCCGCGCCGCACCCGTTCTGCCACCGGCTGATTCGAGGCTGCACGCAGCACGCAAAGACAAGCTCGCTCACTCATGCCCATTCCCGATTGCCGCATCGCGGCCTGCAACACGGCCCCGCTCCATCCCCACGGTGAATTCGTGCTGTATTGGATGATTGCCAATCGCCGCACGCAGTGGAATTACAGCCTGCAGCGCGCGGTCGATTATGCGGTGGAATGGCAAAAGCCGTTGCTCGTGCTCGAAGCGGTGCGCTGCGACTATCGCTGGGCCAGCGACCGGTTTCATCGTTTTTTGTTGGAGGGCATGCGCGACAATGCCGGCCGCCTGCGCAAAACGGCGATCTCCTACTATCCCTACCTGGAACCTGAACCTGGTGCGGGCAAAGGCTTGCTGGCGGCGCTGGCGGCGCGCGCCTGTGTGGTGGTCACCGATGATTTTCCCGCCTTCATGTTGCCGCGCCTGATTGCGGCCGCTTCGCGGCAAGTGCCGGTGCGGCTGGAGAAGATCGATTCCAACGGCCTGTGGCCGATGCGTGCCACCGATCACGTTTTTCCCACCGCCTATGCTTTCCGCCGCTTCCTGCAAAAGAATCTGCATTCTCATCTGCTCACCCTGCCGCTCGCGGATCCTCTGCGCCGCGTGAAATTGCCGGCGCTCACCGCGCTGCCCCGTGAGATTCTGCGCCGCTGGCCGCCGGCCGAGCCGGCGCAATTTGCCGGCGATCCGGCAGCGCTGGCGCAATTGCCGATCGATCATCGCGTCGGCGCCGTCACGACGCGCGGCGGCAGCGCGGCCGGGCGCGAGCGGCTGCTGGCGTTTCTCGAACTGCGCCTGGCGCGCTATGTGGAGGAACGCAATCAACCGGAGCAGGAGGTGACCAGCGGCCTGTCGCCGTATTTGCATTTCGGCCATCTTGCGGTGCATGAAATCTTCGCGGAGCTGATGCAGCGCGAGTCGTGGTCGCCGGCATTGTTGCCGCCCAAAGGCAAGGGCGCAAAAACCGGCTGGTGGGGTGTGCGGCCGCCCGCCGAAGCCTTTCTCGACGAATTGGTCACCTGGCGGGAGCTGGGATACAACTTCTGCGCACAGCGCACCGACTACGATCAATATGAATCGCTGCCCGCGTGGGCGCAGGCCACGCTCAACCGGCACAGCCGCGACCGGCGCAGCCACGCCTACTCGCTGGCGCAGTTCGAGCAGGCCGCAACGCATGATCCACTGTGGAACGCGGCGCAGCGACAGCTCGCCACCGAAGGCCGCATGCACAACTATCTGCGCATGCTCTGGGGCAAAAAGATCCTGGAGTGGAGCCGCGCTCCGCGGGAGGCGCTGACAATCATGATCGAGCTGAACAACAAGTACGCGCTCGACGGTCGCAATCCCAATTCCTATTCCGGCATCTTTTGGGTGTTGGGCCGTTATGACCGGCCGTGGGGACCGGAACGGCCGGTCTTCGGCGTCATTCGCTATATGAGTTCGGAAAACACCGCCCGCAAAGTCCGCGTGCGTGAGTATATCCAGCGATATGCCGGCAACTCACCGGCGCTGTTCGATTGATTCATGCGAAAAGGAGATGCGCCGTGCCCTCCGCCAAAAATGTGATAACCAAGCCCTCGTTTTGGAAGCTGGTTTGGCATCTGCCCAAATTGCTTCGCCTCGTGCTGCGCCTTATGCGTGACCGCCGCGTGCCGCTCATCGGCAAGCTGGCGTTGGTCGCCGCGTGCGTTTATGTCGTTTCGCCCATCGATCTATTGCCTGATTTCGTGCTGCCGGTTTTGGGCTACACCGATGATCTCGCCATTCTGCTGGCGGCACTCCGCTTCCTGTTCAACCTGACCCCGCCCAATGTCCTCGAGGAGCATCTTGGTGAGTTCGACCCGCGTTCGATCCGCTAGATCGGCAGTGCGCTGCCCGAGCCGTGCCCGCAGGCACTGCCGGCACCGCCACCGGCAGGCATTGCCCGCTGTGCCGCGCAGTCCGGTTGCGCTGCTGCTGTGCGTGCTCATTTCGCTGTTGCATGTTGCCACTCTGTCTGCCCAGAAGCTGCACCTCGAGGTGATCTATCCCCGTGAAGAGTTGACCATCACCGCGCGTGATTCGACCTTCGTGTTCGGCAATTTTGAGCCGGCCACGGCGCGGGTTACGATCAACGGCGTGCCGGCGCGGCAGTATTCCAATCAGACCTACCTGGTCATGGTGCCAGTCAAACCCGGCAAATTCGTGTTTCGCGCCGTGGCGGTTGACAGCATCGTGGCGATCGGCGGCGTGGATTCGGCCGTGGTCGAGCGGCTGGTTTACATCCCCGATTATCTCGCGACTTCACCGCCGGCGCCCTTGCAGTTTGACACGAGCTATGTTTATCCCAAAGTCGATCTCGCCATGCGCGCCGGCGAGGTGCTGGGCGTGGCGGTAAAAGGCTCGCCTGGCTGGCGCGCGACGTTTGAGATTGCGGGGTTGGCGCAAGAACTCCCCATGGCTGAAAGGCCGCCGCGCCGCCAGTTCTATTGGGGCGAGGCGGTTTTTGGCCGCGCCCAGCCGCCCAACACGCCCGAGGTGCGGGGCATCTACACCGGCGTCTTCATGTTGCGCGACAGCGATTCGCTGCAAAACGCGAGCATTCGCTTTCAGCTCAGCAACGACCAGGGCGAGAAGATCGAATTGACCGCACCCGGCCGGTTGAGTTTGTGGCCCGAGGCCATTCCGCAAGTTGCCAGCCTGACCGAGGAACTCACCATTGGCCGCACCGGACCGGGCAACGGCTACCAGCTTTTTTTGCCGAAGGAGGTCAAGTTGCGCCTCACCGGCAGAGAGGGTGGGTTCTATCGCGCGCGCCTCACCGAGGATGAATCCATCTGGGTGCCGGTGGCCAATTGCCGGCTGCTGCCTGCCGGCACGCTGCCGCCGCGGGCCATCGTGCAGGTGGCCCGCACGCAGAGTTTTGCCGATCGCACGCGCGTCACCATTTTCATGGAAGAGCGCGTGCCTTTTCGTATCGAACAGCGCACCCAGCCGCAGCGCCTGGAGGTGATTCTGTTCGGAGCCACGGCGGATACGGATTGGATCCGGCATGACTACGGCGATCCGTTGATCGGCGAGATTCGCTGGTCGCAAGACCAGGATGAGAAGTACCGCCTCAGCATTGCACTCAATCAAAAACAGCAATGGGGCTATCGTGTCGCCTATGACGGCACGAATCTCGTGCTCGACATCAAGAAGACGCCGAAGCTCGCGTCCTCGCCGCACAGCCCGCTGCAGGATTTGTGGGTTTGCATTGATGCCGGCCACGGGCCGGATTTGGGCGCCATCGGGCCCACCGGGTTTTTCGAGAAGGATGCCACCTTCCTGCTCGCCGCAGAATTACGGGAGAAGCTCGAGCGCCGCGGGGCCAAGGTCATCATGACGCGCACCGTTGCCGAAGAGGGCATGACGCTCACCGCGCGGCGCAAGTTCGCCGAAGTCAGCAATGCCGACTTGTTCATCAGTCTGCATTACAACGCGCTGCCCGACGGCGTGAATCCGTTTCTCAATCGTGGCAGCAGTGCGTTTTACTATCATCCGCAAAGCTATGAGCTGGCAAATAAAATTCTGCGCATGTTGCTTCAGAAGCTAAAACTTCCTAATTTCGGCCTGTTTTACGACAATCTTGCGGTGTGCCGCGTCACCAACATGCCGGCGGTGTTGATCGAGCCGGCGTTTCTCATGCACCCGGAAGAGGAGATGCTGATCCTCTCCCCGCGTTTTCGCGCGCTCACCGCAGAGGCTATCGTCGCCGGAATGGAAGCGTTCGTGCGGGCGGCGCGGGAATGAAGCGGCTGCGCCCGGCGGCGCACGCTTGCGTGGTTTCTCTCTGCACAGCCAAATCAGGAATGAATTCGGAATTCGCCCATTGCCCGAAATGTGCGGGCCAGCTCGAAACGCGCGTTCTCGAAGGCCGCGAGCGCCAGGTTTGCCCCCGCTGTGGCTTTATCCTGTATCGCAATCCGATTCCGGCAGTTGCCGTGATTCTGCAGCAAGACGACGGCATTCTGCTGGTGCAGCGCGCCGTTGATCCGCATGCGGGTGACTGGTGCCTGCCGGCGGGTTTCATGGAGTGGGAGGAGGGACCGGAGCACACCGCGCGCAGGGAAGCCCGCGAGGAAACCAATCTGGACATCCGGGTGCGGCAGCTCTATGGCGTTTTTCCGGGCAGCGACTATCCCGCCAACCGCATCGTGCTGATCGTTTATCGTGCGGAGATTGTTGGCGGCGAGCTGCGGCCCGGTGATGATGCGAGTGACGCGCGTTTTTTCAAATTGACGGATTTGCCCGAGAATGTTGCTTTCCGCGTGCATCGCCAGATTCTGGCAGCGCTCCAGGAGGAGATGCATTCGCGCATGCCCAAACAGGACTCTTTATGAAATGCAGAGTGATCTGTATGCTGCTGGCCGCCGCGCTGACCGGCGGTTGCAACTCCGCGCCGGAGCCGCAGCCGGCACCTAAACCGAAGGCAATCGCAACCGTGGAAAAAGGCCCGCAGAAAGTCTATATCGACGAAATGCCCCGGCTGTTTACCACGGCTGCCGGTCGCAAACTCATGATTCCCGTCACCGGCAATTTGCCCAATCCGGCCTATCAACTCGACACGCTGCGCGTGGAGCGGCGCGACGAGGTCGTCGAAATCACGCCGCTAGCGCGTTACGATGACAGCCTGATGGTTACACAAGTCCTGGTGCCTTTTTCCAGAACCGTAGCAATTGGCCCGTTTGAACCGGGTGAATACCATCTGCGTTTCAACAGCCGTTCCGGCGTGCAAGACGCCAAGATTATCGTTGAGTGAGAGCGGCGCTGCACCGGCAACAAACAGCGGAACAGACTGCCCAAGAGGCAAGTTCGAACCTCCTGCGGTGAAGGCTCATGACAGGTTTCTATTACCATCCGGATTTTCTTCAGCACGACACCGGTGACGGCCATCCGGAACGGCCGGCGCGCCTGACCGCGATCATGCAACACCTGGAAACCACGGGCTTGCTCGCGCGGCTGCAGAGCCGACAGCCGGAAGCAGCGCCGCCGGCGGCGATCGCGACGGTGCATCCGCACGGTTACGTGGCGTGGGTGCAACAAAGCTGCGGCCCGCGGCTGCACATGCTCGATTCAGATACCGTGGTCTCACAGCATTCCATGCGCGCGGCGCAACTGGCGGTGGGCGCCGCCCTCGCTGCAGTCGATCAAGTCAGCGCGGGCAAGCTGCGCAACGCTTTTTGTGCGGTGCGGCCGCCGGGGCATCATGCCGAGACCAGCACCGCGATGGGCTTCTGCCTGTTCAACAACGTGGCCATTGCGGCGGATTGGCTGATTCGAAGCCGGCGTGCCGAAAAAGTCCTGATCATCGATTGGGACGTGCATCACGGCAACGGCACGCAGGAGATTTTCTATGAACGCGGCGACGTTTTCTTTTTGAGCTTCCACGAGTGGCCGCTCTATCCCGGCACCGGCCGAGAGGAGGAAACCGGATCCGGCGCCGGCCGCGGCTGCACCCGCAACGTCCCCATCGCGCCTTACACGCCGGAGGCGGATTATCTCGACCGCTTCTCCGCCGTGGTGACGGAAGTGCACGAAAGCTTCAAACCCGATTTTGTGTTGATTTCCGCTGGTTTCGATGCCCACCATCGTGATCCGCTGGCGCACCTGCGCTTGACCGAAACCGGCTTTGCCCGCATGACTGAGTTGGTGCTGAATTTGGCGCAGTCTTCCGCCGCCGGCCGCGTGGTTTCGCTGCTGGAGGGCGGTTACGACCTCAATGGACTGGCGCATTCAGTGGCCGCACATGTGGAGAAAATGGCAGCCGCAGCCGCGCCGTGAGGCAGGCTCGCAGCCGCGCCTCGCTTCGTGCTGCCGGCGGCAAGTCCACGGCCGGAGGCGAATTCAACCGGCGAGCACAGGACGCTGCTCGCGCACATGCTGTTGGACCGAACGCTGATCACAACCTGACGTCTCCTGTGAGACGGAATGGGTGCATGCCATGAGCACCAAAGGGTGGCAAGATCAATCCGCGAGCGATGACTCCTTCCTCTCCGCTCGCCGGCGCATGGTGGCGCACCAGCTCGAGCGCCGCGGCATCCGCGATGCGCGCGTGCTCGAAGCCGTGCGCAGCGTGCCCCGCCACCTCTTCGTGCCGGAGCGCTTTCATGCTCTGGCCTATGATGACAGTCCGATCGCCATCGGATTCGGCCAGACCGTCTCCCAGCCTTACATCGTGGCTTATATGCTGGAAGGGCTCAAGCTCATCGGCATCGAAAAGGTCTTGGAGATCGGCACGGGATCGGGTTATGAAGCCGCGCTGCTTTCCCACTTGTGTGAAGAGGTTTATTCACTCGAAATCATTCCGGAACTAGCGGCGCGCGCTGAAAAAACTCTCAACGAGCTCAACTACACCAACGTGCAAGTGCGTTGCACCGATGGCTACAAGGGCTGGCCGGAGGCGGCGCCCTTTGACCGCATCATTCTCTCTGCCGCGCCCACGCACGTTCCCGAAATGTTGCTGGATCAACTCGCGCCCGCCGGCATGATGATCCTGCCTTTGGGTGATCTCGACCAGCATCTTGTCCATTTGACCAAGACGGCCACGGGCAGCATCGAGCGCACGCAATCCCTGCCGGTGAAATTCGTGCCGATGACCGGGCTTTCCGCGGCCATGAACTGAGCATCGCATCGCCTTTGGATCAAATGCCAGCGCACTCTTCCCGCAAAACCAAACAGGTGCTCACCGAGCGCGACGTGCTGCAAGCTTGGCAGCAGCGCCAGCGTCAAATCAACGTGGCGGCCGGTGTGATCATTACGCCGGCGGCGCGCGATGCGGCGCGGGCGCGCGGCATCACATTTCTCGATGCCGCTGCGGCTGCAACCCCGCAGGCGAGTCCGGCGCCGCCACCCTCGGCAAGCCCGCTGCTGGTCTTCATCGGCTCGGATCATGCCGGTTATCAATTCAAAGAGCAAATCAAATCATGGTTGCGTGAGCTGGGCTACCGCCACGAAGATGTCGGCACGTTCAGCGAAGCGCCGGTTGACTACCCCGACATTGCCGAATTGGTGGCGCAGAAGGTGGCGGCCAAGCCGGAGTTACGCGGCATCATCATCGATGGTGCCGGCATCGGTGCGGCCATTGCGGCCAACAAAGTGCCGGGCGTGCGCGCTGCCGCCTGCTTTGATCCCTACACCACGCGCAACAGCCGTGAGCACAACAACACCAACGTGTTGTGCCTGGGCAGCCGCAACCTCGGCATTGACATCGCCAAAGAGATCGTCAAGATCTGGCTGGCAACCGGATTTGGCGGCGGCCGGCATTTGCGCCGGGTGGAAAAGATCACCGCGCTCGAACAGAAATATCGCGGCGGCTCTTGAAACCTGTGGACTCCTGTTCCGTCTAACCTGGCGGTCTTTAAGGCACGATGTGCATGGCATCCGTCCCAACGTGAACAACTATTGAATGGCTGTGTCTCCCCTCATGAATCAAGCATTCCAAAACCAACAGACTTCCCTGCCACCACCGGCTGGCGGCCCCCGCCGGCTCTATCGGTCACTGTCGGATCGCCGCATTGCCGGCTTGTGCGGCGGCATTGCAGAATACTTCGGCATTGATGCCCTGTTGGTGCGCATTCTGTTTTTGCTCAGTGGTATTTTTGGCTTCGGCGTGTTCGTCTACATTGTGGGCTGGATTATCATTCCCGATAACCCCGCCGGCGTTACCGTGACCCCGCGCGTGCCCTCGGCCAGTACCCGCTACGTCTGGGGAGTCATTCTCATTCTGCTGGGGTTGGTGTTCTTGGCGGAGGCCAATGGCTTGGACTGGCTGGTGCCCTGGCGCTGGCATTTCTACTGGCCGGACTGGTTGAGCTGGGGCGTGGTGTTGTCGGCGTGCCTGGTCGGGTTGGGACTGCTGATGGTTTACCGCGGCTTCACCAATCCCCCGGTAACGTCATCGGCGGCGACGAATTATTCAGCTTTTGATGCTGCGATTGCAGGAGGGCCTGTGATGAATCCGAAACGATTGACGCGTTCCGTCAAGGAGCGCATGGTGGGTGGTGTCTGCGGTGGTTTGGCCGAGTATTTCAACCTCGATCCCTCGTTGATGCGCGTCCTGTGGGTCGTCATGACTTTTGCCAGCGGTTTCTTTTTTGGAATCGTGGGCTATATCATCATGATGGTGGTCGTGCCCGAGCAACGGCTCGACTCGAGCGAACCCAGCACGACCAACGTTCCCTAGCCGCCGGCCCGATACCCTTTCGGCGCAATTCGGTTTTGTGCCTGCGCTGTCGACGATCCTGCGCCATGGGATTCTCGCGCTGCGCTGCAGCACCGAGCTGTGCGATTCCAACTTGTGGCTCAAGGAGATGAGAGGATGGCAACGCCGCGTCGCTCATTTGTGCCCGGAATTATCCTGATCTTGATCGGTTTTTTCCTTCTGTCCGATCATTTGAATTTGCCCTGGCCCAGCTTTGAAGCCGGTTATCCGATCTTGTTCATCATCTTTGGTGTGGCGAGCGCAGCACGCATCCGCTTCGGTGACAAAAGCCTGGAGGGTGTGTTCGGCGCGTTCTTCTGGCTGACCCTGGGAATTTTCTTTTTTCTGCGCAATTTCGATTACATCCCCTACCGTGCCTGGCCTTGGGAGATTGTCGTGGTCGCTTTCGGCATGGGCTTCCTGGGCAAGTTTTTGTTCCGGCCCAGTGAGTGGGGGACGCTGGTGCCCGCCGCGGCGTTTCTCTATCTCGGCGGCGGCTGCCTCCTGGATTATTATGAAGTCGTCTATTTCCCCTTTTATGACCTGCAACGCTACTGGCCAGTGCTCCTGATTGCCATTGGCGTGGGCATCGTCATCAATGGCGCGCGCAAGGCGGCCTAGCCCGCGCGCCTTTCCCGCCTCTGGCCCGCGCTCCCGACATTCGATTTGACATTCAAAACCTCATTCCCTACCTTCCTGTCCGCTTTTTGCTGTCGAGATTTCATGGAATCCGCAAACGCCACAGTCTTCCAACGCAGGGAATCGTACGCATGATTGCAGCCAGCGGACGGAGCAAGCGCGCCAAACGCGCCTCTTCGCGCTTCACCTCCGAAGAAGTTCTGCAGGACTATCGCCTCGCCTGCCTGAGCCGGCAAGTCAGCCTGATCAGCCGAAAAGAAGTCATGGGAGGCAAAGCCAAGTTCGGCATTTTCGGCGATGGCAAAGAGGTGGCGCAACTGGCAATGGCCGGCGTCTTCCAGAAGGGCGATTTTCGTTCGGGCTACTATCGTGATCAGACTTTCATGTTTGCCACCGGCATGTGCAGCTTGCGTGAGTATTTCGCCCAACTCTACGCGCACGCCGATGTCGAAGCAGAGCCGAACAGCGCCGGCCGCGCCATGAACGCACACTTTGCCACCCGCAGCCTGGAGGGCGACGGCCGCTGGAAAAATCTGATGGCCATGCCCAATTCCTCCGCCGATGTCTCGCCCACCGGCGCACAAATGCCGCGCTTGGTCGGCCTCGCCCAGGCCTCCCGGCTGTATCGCGAGCTGGAGGAGCTGAAACAATTCTCCAACTTCTCCCACCACGGCAACGAGATTGCCTTCGGCACCATCGGTAATGCCACCTGCGCCGAGGGCATCTTCTGGGAATCGCTCAATGCCATTGGTGTGCTGCAAGTGCCGGCCGTGCTCTCCATCTGGGATGATGAATACGGCATCTCCGTGCACAACGAGCATCAAATCACCAAAGCCAATCTCTTCGAATTGTTGCAGGGCTTCCAGCGCCGCCGCGGCACGCGCGCAGGTTTTGATTTGTACCCGGTCAAAGGCTGGGATTATCCGCGTTTGCGCGAGGTGTACGCTAGGGCCACTGCCGTCGTCCGCCGCGAGCATGTGCCCGCCATCATTCATGTGACGGAATTGACCCAGCCCCAGGGGCATTCGACCTCGGGCAGCCATGAACGCTACAAATCCAAAGAGCGGCTGGCATGGGAGCAGGAGTTCGACTGTCTGCGCAAGCTGCGCGAGTGGATACTGCAGGAACGCCTCGCCACTGCCGTGCAACTCGACCGCCTCGAAGAGGAATGCCAGAGAGTGGTGACGGATACGCGCGATGAAGCCTGGCAAGCCTATCTCGCGCCGATTCTCGCGGAGCAGAAGCAAGTCGCCGCTATGATCGAGGCCATCGCCCAACAATCGCACCAAGCGGAGAAGCTGCGCAAGTGCCGGGCGGGCCTGCTGGCGAACCCCCATCCGCTGCGCCGTGACTTGATGGCAACCATCGCCGAGGTGCTGCTGCTGACGCACGATGAACCGAGCGCGCCCCGAAATGATCTGCTTGCCTGGCGCCGCGAGCTTGATGAAACCACGCAGGAGCGCTACCGTTCCCATCTTTACAATCCCACCGCCAGCTCGGCGCTGCCGGTGCAGGAGATCAAGCCGGTTTATGCGGCCAAGCCGGCCATGGTGAATGGCTTCGAGATCTTGAATGCCTGCTTCGATGCCGCACTGGCGCGGGATCCGCGCGTGCTTGCCTTCGGTGAAGACGTCGGCCGCCTGGGCGACGTCAATCAGGCTTTTCGCGGGCTGCAGGAGAAATATGGCGAACTGCGCATTGCCGACACCGGCATTCGCGAATGCACCATTGTCGGCCAGGCCATCGGGCTGGCCATGCGCGGCTTGCGGCCAATCGCCGAGATTCAATATCTCGACTATTTGCTCTACGCCCTGCAAATTCTCTCCGATGATCTTGCCACGTTGCTGTGGCGCACGAAAGGCGGGCAGAAGGCGCCGGTGATCGTGCGCACGCGCGGCCACCGCCTGGAGGGAATCTGGCATTCCGGCTCACCGATGGCGGGCATCATTCATCTCGTGCGCGGCCTGCACGTGCTGGTGCCGCGCAACATGACGCAAGCGGCGGGATTCTACAACACGCTGCTGCAAGCCGAGGATCCGGCCATTTTGGTGGAAGTGTTGAACGGCTATCGTTTGAAGGAAATGCTGCCGGAGAATATCGGGGAATTCACCATTCCGCTCGGCGTGCCGGAGATTCTGCGGGCAGGCCGCGATCTCACCGTGGTGACCTATGGCGCGTGCTGCCGGCTGGTGCAGGAAGCGGCGGAGCGGCTGCAACGCGTCAATGTTGACGTCGAAGTCATCGACGTCCGCGCGCTGCTGCCGTTCGACCTGCCGGGCATGATCGGCGCTTCGCTGCAAAAGACCAATCGCATTCTTTTCGTTGATGAAGACGTGCCCGGCGGCACCACCGCCTACATGATGCAGGAAGTGCTCGAACGCCAGGACGGCTACCGCTGGCTGGATTCCCCGCCGCGCACGCTGCCGGGCCAGCCGCATCGCCCGGCCTATGGCTCCGATGGCGATTATTGGTCGAAGCCCAACGTCGAAACGATTTTTGCGGCAGCATATGACTTGATGCGCGAGGCAGATCCGCGGCTCTATCCGGCGATCTTTTGACGGCTTGCGGGCCTGACGATTCCTCGGCAGGCTTGTGAAGAGCTGGGCACAGTCCCGGGTTATTCACAAGATCGCGCGGGATGACAAGTCGAATGGGCCGCCAAAACAAATTGAAGAAGTGTCCGCCCCAAAACGCCACCGCCCGGTCGCTTGGTCGTGAACAGGCGCGAGTTTTGTTCGACTCGTGCACGCTTCGCGGCCAAGCGGCCGGGCGGTTTCTTGTTTTCTGGACAGGCAGCAGGGCAACAGCCCACGAGCTTGCCCCCGACGGGCATATGCGTCAAGCTAACGAAAGCGCCTGTCCCCAACGGGACAAATGTGATAGCAAAGGGCTACGCCCTGGGAAGCAAGACATCGCCGGGTTTTATAGCCCAATCAGGGCGAAATGAAACTACGTATGCGGCCTCGCCTCATTCTATTTCGCGCCATTGGCGCTCCGAGTTTGGCTTGAACTTTATCTTGGGGCGTTGCCCCAAGCTTTCATAGGCCGCCCCATTGGGGCTTTTGCTTTTTCCCAAATCGTTAACTTGACACCGATGCCCCGACGGGATCGCGAGTGAAAGTCCACGGAGAGCGCCCTGGGAACTGATGGAGCGCGAAGGAACGCGCAGGCGGGTTCTATTTTGAGGGCGTCGGGCTGGCGAGCGGTGGGCCTTGCGCCAGCTTGGTGATGCGCTCCTGGAACATGTGTTCGGGAACGCGGCAGGGCAGCCCACCTTCCTGCAGTTCACACCTTCCCCACAACAAACATTCAATCGAACAAATTCGGCTGCCGTCGTCCGGCCGGTCCTGCAGATCGAGTAACGGCAAAATGGCCCGCACGCCGCGGGTTTCATACTTGGCCGGCGCGCCGAGCAAATGGCGTTGCACCATGCGCAGGAAGCGGCCGTGGTTTTCGGATTGCGCGGGCAGCAGCTCTTCCGGCCGGCGCTGGCGCAGCGCGCGTTGCAGGCGGGGATCGTCGTTCAAGTAGCCCCAAAACTCGAGGCGCAGGCGGAGCAGATCCTGCGTGGCGATTTGCAGCGACAAGCCCTCTTTGATCTCGCGATAATCGTGCACACGATTGAGAATCAATTTGGGAGAGAGGCTATTGATGATCTTGAAGAAGCGCAGCGCATCACGCACGCTTTGCTCGCGCAGGCTGCGCCCGATTTCCGTGAGCAGGCGGTGATCCTGCACGTGGGTGGGATCTTTGGAGCGGTCGAGCAGCGCCAGCACTTTGGGCGAATCGTGAAACGAGCGGCGCAACAGGCGAAAGACCGCGACTTTGAGGAAGTTGTAACATTCCTGAATCGAGGTCGGTTCGGGATTGGCGACCACGATTTGGACGTCGCCGGCATTGAACAAGTCCACCTCGTTGAAGGAGGAGCCGGCGCCGATGTCGACGATCACGAAATCCACGGCGAGCTGGCGCAGGTGGCGGATTATTTTCAGCTTTTCGCCATACTCGATGTTGGCGAATCCCGGACTGCCGGCCGCGCCGCAGATCAATTGCACGCCCGGCAGCGGCGAGTCGATCAGAATCTCGGCGAGATTCTTGCTCCGGCGGGTGATGAAATCATGCAGCGTGCGCGCCGGCGTGTCGATGCCCATGATCGTATGCAGATTCGCGCCGCCCAGATCGGCATCAACCAAAACCACGCTGGCCTGCGATTGTCTCAGCACCAGCGCCAGGCTGGCACTCACCACCGTTTTTCCCACCCCGCCTTTGCCCCCCGCCACCGTAATAATGCGCAGCGGCCGATGCGACCAGGTGTGGCCGCGCGCTGAGACAGGTGTCGTTTCTGCAGGGGAGTCTGACATAATTTGCTCTGTACCGGTGCAATTCCAATTTGTAACAGAGAAATTACAGACAGTTTTCGCGGAATGCGTAGTACTGGCCAGGTTCTGGTTGGAAAGTTTGGCAGAGCTGCCGATGCTGCGGCTGGGGCGGCGTTATCGCCCCGAGCTGAAACGGCGGCTATTGCGAACTCGAGGACTCCAAGAAATAGCGCATGGGCAGGCGCGCAAAATCGATGGGGGAGGGCAGCGTGAAGGGTGAGAACCACGGTTTGATCGGTTCCAGCGCAGCGTAGATGAAACCGTTCTTGATCTCGAACGACATCGCGCGCACGTTGTACTTGGTTTTGAGCAGAAGCCGCATGTTTTGAATGCCGCGATCGGTGCCTTTGGGATCGAGCGCCTGCAGCAGATTCGCGGCCACTTTGTTTTCGATTTTCGTGAGATTGAGCTTGCCGCTCAAGTTGCGCACGAGCTGCTCCGGCGTCGTACCGGCACCCTGCAGCCGAAAGTCGGCGGACATGCGCGAGCCTTTCTCGAAGCGCGAAGTCAGCGGCCGCAACCGCGAAATGTCGATGGAAGAAACCTGCAGCGCAGTGGAATAGGTCAATTGGTCGGGCGAGCCGTCACCCAATCCCACCAGCACATTGCCGATGAAATTGCCGTCGAGAAATTTCATGCGCATTTGCGGCAGATCAAAGCGGGAGTTGCCCAGCCGCAGATCCGCTGCGATATCCTCCAGCCGGTAGCCCATCACCTCCAGGCGGGCGATGGAAAAATGTGAACGCGGTGTGCGCGGCGGCAGCGGCGGTTCGCGGAGAACCTCATACAGCAACAACGATTCGCCGGCATTGGCCAACATCGCGGCCGGCGCTTGCTCGTCCGCGTGCAGGGTGATCTTCGCTTCCTTGCCCTCCAACTGAGAAGTGTAGCGTTGGGCAAAATCCACCTCGCCATCGAGATCATGAATCGTCAGCAGCGTGTCGAGCGCAATTTCGAAATCCCGAAGCTGGAGGAAACCGCTGACGGTTGCGGGTTGCGGCGCAAAGGGATCATCCGGCAGAAACTGATCAATTGTGAGTTCGCCGTCGAGCTTCCCGGCCAGCGCCAGGCCCGCGGCCGGCGCAATTGCCGGCTGCGCCTGCAGGGCGAGGGAAAGCTCGGTTTTCACCTGCATGGCATCCGCAAAGAACTTTCCCCGGACGTCGTAATTTCCCTTGAGCTGCCAGGCGGGAATTTCGAAACCACCATCGCGCACCGCGAAGTCGTCCGTTGCGATCACCAGCACGCCGCTGGCAAGCGTTTCCGGCAGCGGCGCTTTCAAGTAATCCGGCAGGCGCGGCGCGGCACAGCGCGCTTGAAATTCTCCCAACGTTGCTGCGGGGGTGAGCGACCAGCGCGTGTCGAGCTGCACGTCATTCAAGTAAAGGCCGAGTGTGCTGTCTTCGTAGACGGCATTCGTCGAGCGCGCCGTGAACTCGCCGCGATAGTCGGCTGCGCCGTTGGCGGATGACTGGCCCTGCAGCCAGCCGGCGAAGCTGGCCTGGCCCGCGATGCGGGGCGCCGGGAAAAGCGAATCTCCCAAAAGATGATCCGGCAGCAGGGCGATGACTTCCGCCAGATCCAGCGTGCCCTCGGTCAGTTCCACACGATAGGCCGGCTTTTCGACCTCATAGTCCAAGGTAAAGCGCACGCCTCCCAGTCCCAAGCCGATGCGGCCGTCGGTGAGTTTGATGCGGGAGAAGTCGGGTGTTACGGAAAGCTGCGCGGTGGTGCGCAGATGGTCTGCGGGAATGTCGCCCGCATCATCGCTCGTGAGGTAAGTGAGCGGCTCGTTGCGCAGATTGAAGTCGCAAGCGAGGGCGCGCAGGCTGGGACCGCGCACTGTCAAGTCACCGCTGAGGCGGCCGCGCAGGCTGTCGGCAGTGAACGGAGCGAGCTCGAGGTTTTCGAACTGCACGACGGCCTCGACTGCAAAATCTTTCGGGGCCTCGCCATTTCGCCGGTGGCCGCCGGCCGGCCGCAGATTTGCATTCCCGCTGATTTTTGCGCCGGCGAAATCATCAATGGCAAACGCAACCGCAGCAGCGGCCGGCAGTTGATCCGCGCCCAATTCTCCGGAGATCGATATCGCTGCCGGGCCGGCATGCAGCACCGTTGCGGAATCGAGCGGCAACACCAGCGAGGCAAAGTCGGTTTTGGCAGAAAAAGAAGCGCCGGCCGCGGCAGCCCGGGTGGCATAGTGAACCTGCAATCGGCCGTGATCGGCGGCGAATCCGGCGCGGCGGTCGCGATAGCTCAAGTCTGTTCCCGTGAGCGTGAAGTTGATCTGTAGGTTCTCCGTTGCACCGGCGATTTCACTGCCGGAGAAATCCAGCATGCCTGCGGCCTCGATGTCCGCCAGCGCCGGCAGGAGTTGCATTCCGAGATGCGTATGCACAAGCTGCAGCAGGCGGCCCACGTCCAGACGGCCGCGCGCGATTTGCGCAGAAAAGCGGGAGGCAGTTTGTTCCTGGTTGAAGGTGAGACGCGCCGCGATTTGTTCCTCGCCGGCAAGCGTGAGCTGCAGTTCCGGCACCGCGACTCGTCCGGCAGCGAGATTAAGGGCAGCTTGCGTGCGCAGGCCGAGTGCAGGCAGGGAAAACGCGGGTTGCTTCGCCAAGCGGATCGTTTGCGGCGTGAACGTGAGTGCCGCCGTGAGCGTCAGCGAATCCCGGCTGGCGAGCTGGCAGCGAATCTCAGCCGCCAGCGCGGCGCGGAGGCCGAGCGTGTCGGCCGGCTTGGTTGAGGTGGAAAAATAGTCGAGCGCGGTGCCGCGGCAGTCGAGCGCGATTTCCCCCTGCACATGGTTGTGGCGATCGACGACTAATTCGGCAACGGTGAGATCAAATGGAGAAATGGTGAGGCGCTGGTTCGTGCTGTCGGTTGTCAGGCGCGCGGCGATTTCAATGCCGGTGAGCGCGAGTGATTGGAGGTTGAGGTCGACCGGTAGCGCCGTGGCGGCAGCGGTGTCGGCCGGTGGTGCCGCGCTGGAATCGGCAAAGGCTGCCAGCAAGTCATCGAGATTGCTCGCGCCGTTGGAATCTTGTTGATAGTGCAGCCGCGGCCGCACGATCGCGATGCCGCCGATCTCGAGCTTGCGCTTGAACAGCGAAAAGAAACGATAGGCAAACTCGATCCTCTCGATGGCCAGCGGCGCGGGCGCGTCGCCGGCTGTCATCGCCGCCAGCGTGACCTCTTCCAGTGTGAAACCCGTGAAGAGATTGAAGCGCAACTGCCCGGCCTGCAGCCGCAGGCGGTAGTCTTCGGCGAGCGTCGCGATCAAGATCTCTTTCAGCCGTTCCGAGGGGTAACGGATTCGCAAATAAGCCGTTGCGCCGGCGGCGAGCAACACCAAGCCGAGCAGGAAGAATAGCAGGATTTTGGCGAAGCGTTTCACTGCCGGGTTCTGGTTTGGCGGTCACGCGCGAGATTCCACTTCACCCAGTCCGTCTGCTCGTCCCGGTCAGAAGTTTTGAACGAGCCGGTTGATTTCACCTTGCCGTCGGTGCCGATGGTGATTTGCTGCATGTTGCGCACGAGGTACACCCATGCGTCGAGGGTGATCTGGGAGGGGCCGGGCACCTGGCGCGGGCCTTCGATTTGACGGCGGCCTGACTGCCCCGCGCCGATGGTTTGCGGCGTGAGGGTGTTCATCTTTTCCGGCGCGTTGCTGATTTTCACTTCGCCGGTGTAGACTTTGAGCTGGGTTTCCTGGCGGGTGGAGTCGTGGTTCAAGCGGAAAACCGTACCGGTGATGGCGGCGCCGGCAAAGTCGGAAGAGACTTCAAACGTCGAGTTGGCATCGACGGATTTGACTTTGCCCCAAATGTCGCCCTGTTCGAGCGTGATCTTGGTTTCGAGCTTCTTCTCTTTGGTTTCTTCATAGAGCTTGACAATGTCGATCGTGGTCTTGGGCGCCAGCCGAATGAGATCGATCTCCGCGAGCTGCATTTCCGCGCGCGATTTGAGCAGCGTCCGCACCCGGTCGCCGGTGTAGACGTTGGTTTTGTTCTGGGCGCGGATCCAGTCCGGATCTTCCACCTGCTTCTTCTTGACGTCACCTTCGACCAGCGTGAACAAGCCTTTTTGGGCGTCATCGAGTTTGCGCCGGGACGACCAGGGCCGCGCGGCCAGCGCCATGCAGACGGTCAACAGCAGAAACAGTGCTGCAACGGAGAGCAGAATTCTCTTGTTCATGTTTGATTCCTCGAGTTTGATGCGTCACATGTGAATCACCCGTGGGTGCCGCCGCGTGCGCTTGCCTGTGCCGGATTGCCGGCCGGTAAGCCCGCAGCCTGGCGGTTGGTGTGCCGGTCAAAAGCGTCTGGTATTTTACAATTCTTTTGCTCAAACGCAAGCGTCTCGTCGAGGTGCCGCGCGACGAATCAGAATCGCGCTAGCGCCAGTCGCCCGTCAAGCCGAAGCTGGCCCAATAGGCCGGATGCCGGTTGTGATAATCGCGCACGAAGCGCTGGGCTTGGCGCAAGGCCTCGGCTTTGCCGGCACCGGCTTCGAGGTAGCGATAGAAGCGCTTGACCGTGATGGCGGTGGCGAGATCATCGACCGTCCACAGGCTCGCGATCAGCGCGGGTGTTCCGGCGAAGAGAAACGCGCGCGCCAGGCCGATGACCTCATCGCCACCGGTCACCTTGGCGAGGCCGGTTTCACAGGCGGAAAGCATGACGAGATAGGTGTGCAGCTTCAGGCTGAAGATCTCATGCGCTTCCAGACGGCCGTCGTCTTCGCCGGAAGCCGGCGCCAGCAGCAATGCCGAGAACAGTGGGTTGCGTTCATCATACACGCCGTGGCAGGAGAGATGAACGAGATTGGCGCGCCAAATCCCGGCAGCCAGCGCCGCGGGCGTGGCCGCCTCGCGGCTGTAGCTCTCGATTTGGCCGAAGGTGAATTGCAGGCTCTCGATCTCCTTGGCCGCAAACGGCAGATCATATTTGGCGTCGCCGACCGCAGGATTGCCGAGCGCCAGCACGCGATAATTGCTGCGAGCCTCGGCAAGAATCGCCTCGCCCTTGCGGTGACAAAAACCCAGCACGGTCGCGCTCGGCGCCAGCGCCAGGGCGTGCGCGTCGATGAGATAGGTGCTGTCGGCTTTCTGCAGCGCGGGGAAGGGCACATAGTGCAAGGGGCCGTGCGGCACGATGACGAGTTGCCTGGCATTCTGCAGCAGCGGCGCAATCGGCAGGATCAGTTGGTCGTACAACTGCCGGCTGAAACTTTCAACCGAGGCGCGCTTGGTGATGGCCTTGCGCAATTGCAGAATGAGATCGCTCAGCTTGCCGCGCTCCAGGGGCGTGGCCACCGCGCGCACTTGCCGCCGGTCGACCACCCAGCTCACCAGCCGGTCCTTGGCAAAGAAGTATTCCACCAGCGCCACGCTGTCGGGCAGGAGGCCTTGCACCGCCTGCACCGGCAGCGGCTCGACGCTCACCAGATCCGCCAGCTCGGGATTGGCGGTTTTCATTTCCACTAGCAAGTCCGCATAGGCCTTTTGCAGGCCGGCCAGGGAGTCTTGCAGCGCGGCCATCGTCAGCCGATCGCCGGGATCCGCGGAGGCATTTTGCTGCAGCGCTGTAATCCTGGCCTGCGTGAAGCTGATCTGATCGAGCAGCCGGGTGCGCCGCGCCAGCAGGTGTTCGCCGGCGCCGGCCTGCCAGTCGACCGCGCTGTTGGCGAGCAAATCGGCAAAGCTGCGCGATTTGGCGCGCTCGGCGAATTGAAAGGCCTCGGCCTCGCGCTTCATGAGCAGCAGCAACAACACCGCTTCTTCGTAGAGGTCGCTCTTGTTGTCAATGAAACCGCTGCGGTATTCTTCCACCTTGATCTTGGCGCTCTGGCGTTCGACGCTCGCAATCGCGCGCTGATAAAATTCCAGCGCCGCGGCCGTCTCATTCGATTGCTGCGCCAGCCGTGCGAGCTGCCACAGGCAACGCCACTGCAATTCTTCCAGCGCGATCTCTTCGGCTTTGGCCAGCGCCTGCTGCAGGGTGATCCGTGCCGGAGTTTTGTGGCCGCGCTCCAATTGCAGGGTGCCTCTGGTGTAGAGCGCCTGCACCAGCGCCCGCTGATCTCCCAATTTCGCGGCCAGCGCTTCGGCTTTGTTCAAGTATTGCTGCGCCGAGTCACTTTGGCCGAGAACCTGGTACACCTGGCCAAGATTGTTGAAATCGTACAGCAGGCCGCGCTCGAAATTGAATTGTTGATCGATGGCGCGCGCCTGCAGGAAGCTGGTGAGCGCCGGCTGAAACTGCTTTTGTTGAATGTAAACCAGGCCGAGGTTCTTGTACACCGTGGCCTGCTCACGCTTGGCTTCCACCGGCTTTTCTTCCTCCCAGGCCAGCGCGAGTTGCAGCGCGTGCTTTTCCACATCCAGCGCTTGCTCGAGTTCACCGAGGCTCATGAGAATCAAGCCGCGCGCGTTGTGACCGCGAATGTCGAGGGCCGGATCGCGCCGGGCCGCCGCAAGCTCCAAGACGCGGTGCTGATGGCGTAGGGCATTCTGGTAATCGCCGTTGAGCCACTCGGTTTCGGCCAGCGCCTGCATGGCCGCCGCGAAATTGGCGGTGTCGGCCAGTGCCGCAAACGTGTCCGCCGCCTGTTGCAGCCGGGGCAGCCCTTCGCCATAAGCCGCCAGCCGGGTGAAAGCGATGCCCGCCAATTGTTGCGCCACCGCCAGCGCGCGCTTCTCCGCGGCTGCATTTGCCGGTGCAGCGGCGGTGAATGCTTGAATCGCATGCTGCAGATAATCCAGCGCCTGGTTGTAGCGATCGGCTTCCAGCGCCAGTTTGCCGAGCAGCGTCTCCACCAGCAGGCGCGGCAGCGGCTGGCGCTGCTCCGCCAGCAGCCCGGCCGATTGTTCCGCCCAGCGCAGTGCGGCGGCGTAGTCATTGCGCGCCTGCGCAATCTTGGCCAGTTCAAATTGCGAGCTCGCCCGGGCCATCGCATTGTTGGCCTGTTCCGCGAGCGCCAGGTTCTTCAGCTCGGCCGCTTCGGCGGCGGAATAGTCTTGCAACTCGCGGCGCCAGACCGAGAGATTGCGGTAGCTGCGCGCGGCTTGCCGCTGGTCCCCGGCAGCCAGCGCCTGCGCGAGAATTCGCTCTTCGATGGTGCAGGCCGTCGCGAAATCTCTGCCCGCTACCGCGCTTTCCTTGATGCGCTCTTCGAGACGCTGCACGTATTCCGGCCGGCCGAGCTGCTGCGCCATAGTGAGCGCGGATTGGTAGTAGCGACTCGCTTCGGCGTAATCGTCTTGTTGCCGCGCCTGCGTGCCCTTGGCCACGGTGAAATCCAGGCGGCTGGCGGCAAACTGATTCTTCTCGGCCGTCGTCATGCCGGCAAATCCGGCCAGCTCAAAGGCTGCCCAAGCAGTGGATTGGGGATGGCGTTCGCGCACCGCGGCCTGGGCTGCGGCCAGCGCGGCAATGGCCGGTTCGGTTCTGAGCGCCGGGTAGAACGTCTCACAAAAAGTCGTGCGAATCTCAGGAGACACGCGCCATTGGGTGAGTACGAGCGAAGGCGCGCCGCAGTAAATCAGGCAGCGCTGCAGGGCAATCAACTCCTCGCCGGTTTGCGCGCCGTCAAATGGAAAGGCCGCGTTGGGCAACACCACCAGGCTGGCGGCCAAATCCAGCTCGAACATGCGATAGAGCGGAAAGAGCACCGTTGCCGGCAGCTCACTCTGCGGCTGGCGCACCAGCAGGCGCAGTCCCGAGGACAAAGGATGAGTCGGTTGCGACAGGAATTGATGATTGATCTGCAGAATGCCGGCGCTTTGCACGAGTTGCCGCGCCTCGCCGTTGCGCCAGTCTACCCCCTGCCGCACTTGCATGGCGTTCGCGGCCGCGAGTTGCACCGCCTTTTCCGCCTCGGCCGCATCTTGCAGCACCAGGATGTTGCCGGCGTTGAGATTCTTGTTGTGCAGCGCATAGCTGAATGCCGCCAGACTCGCAACCTTGGTGAAGCCGAAAAGATCGAGTGCGGTTTCGCCCTGGTAGGAAAGCGCGCCGAACGGCAGATAGTGCAGGCAATCATCCGGCACGATGACCAGGTTGGAATAGGAATCCAAATCCGGAATTCCCGCCAGCAGCAGTTCGCCCAACTCCGCGGCCAGCGCAGCGCGCGCCGGATTTTGCTCAATGAGCGCCTGGCGAAATTGCTGCACCGCCAGCCGCAACTGTGACCGCGCAATGGCCCGGCGCGTCTGCGTCAGCCCCGTGGCGCTCAGGCACCACACGATCGTTTCATTCTCACCGACAAAATAAGAAAGCACGGCAGTGGCTTCATCGAGTGAATCCTGCACCGTGCTCAGCGCCACGGTTTGCACGCTGAAGAAGCTCGCCAGTTGGGGATTCTCCTGCAGCGCTTTGGCGATGACCTGCCGGTATTCGCTCTCGGCCTGCGCCAGCTCGGCGTGCACGCGCGCCAGTTCTTTCGGCCGTTGCGGCTCTTCCGACTCCAGTTTGCGCAGCTCCGCGCGCACGCTGCTGATTCTGCGCTGCAGGAAGGGCGCCTCGCCGCCGCCCTCGCCCCACAGCAACCGATGGCGCTGGCGTTTGGGCACGAGATAGCGCGTCGCCACGAGATTAGCAAACTCATGCGCACGGCTGCGCTCGCTGAGTGCCAAGGCCTCGCGGCGGTTGCCCTCGCCGGCGAGCAGCGCGATGGCATTCTCGTAAAGCTCGCGCTGCTCCTGCGCCTGCGCAAGGCGCTGCTCGATTCCCTCCGGAATGATGGGCAGCCCTTCGAGAATGTCGAGAGCGCTGTCATACCAGTCCTGCGCGGATTTTTGCGCCGGCGCACCGGCGTTCGTCTCCGGGCTGCGCCAGAGTGTGGCCAGTGTGCCGAGGGCATGCTCCACGCGCCAGGTCAGCTCGGCGAGATTTTTCTGAATGCTCAGCTCGTGCGCGGCCTGCAGATGCTGCAGCGCGGGCGGATAATCCTGCGCCAGCACGAACAGGCTGGCGAGGTTGCGGCGCACGATCACTTCTTCCGCGAACAGTCGGCGGTTGGCGGCCAGCGCCAGGGCGGTGTCATAAGCGGCAGCCGCCTGGGCGAGGTGATGCAGCGCGTCCCAGGTGGCGCGCACATCGCGATCCAACTCGCTGCGACCGTTGGCCAGCGCGGCCAACGCCGGCGCGCGAGACTCGCGGGCGCCGCGCAAGCGCCTTTGCGCCGCGTTGTAATGCAGGCTGCCGAGCAAATTGAGCACGGCCACTTTTTGGCGCGGTTCGACCACGGCGGCTTCTTCGATCTCCGGCCGCAGGATTTGCGCCCGGTGTTCGATGACCTGCAGCAGCGAGTCGGCGCGGCCGGCGGGCTGCTCGGGCAGCAGCGCCACATTGCCCAGGTTGATCAAGTTGACGATTTTGCCGGCGGGAATTTGGTAACGCTGGCAGACTTGAAACGAGGCTTCGAAATACGCGAGGGCCTTGTCGAAATCATGCTGGCTGTACCACAGGTCGCCCAGGTTGTTGAGCGCGATCGCCTCGCCGGGCCGGTCTTTGCGCTGGCGCGCTGCCGCCACTTTTTGTTCGTAAGCCGCCAGCGCCTCGGGCAATTCCTTGCGCGCTTCGTGGCTGGCGCCGATGAGGGTGAAGATCAGCGCTTTTTCCTGCTCGCGGGTCAGGCCTTCGGTGCTCGACTCGCCGAATTGATCCGCATTCATCCAAAACACCGGCAGCCCCAGCAACTTGATTTCAAACTTGCTCTTTTTGGGCTTGGGGAAACCGCTGTCGCCGCGCAGCCGCAGCAGCGTCAAGGAACTGTCGCTCTTTTGAATCGCCTCTTCGGTCTCTTCATTTTGCAGATGATTGTGCGCGATGTTGCGCAGCACCAGCGCCTGGTTGTGATTGCGGTATTCGCGCTTGCCCGCTGCCAGCACCGCGCTGTAGTGCTCGTTGGAAGATTCAAAATCTCCCAGGCCCTCGTAGAGCAGCGCCAGCCGGTTGAGGTTGCGCAATTCGCCGTCGGCATCGCGCAGGCTGCGGCACAGCCGTACCGCTTCTTGCAGCAGGGGAATGGCCTCCTGCGACCGGCCGCTCACCCAGGCGCATTGCCCCGCGCGCTCGTAAATCACCGCCTGCTGTTTGGTGGAAACAAAGCTGCTGTCGTATTGCAGTTTGATCAGATAGTAGCGCAGCGCGTTCTCGAAGCCGAATTCGCCGAGATTGTAGTAGTTGTTGGCGAGATTGAGCGCCAGATTGGCCTCGGTGAGCGGCGCCACCTTCTCATCATTGACGGCGATGCCGGCGGTCAGCACGTCGATGGCTTTTTCATACCAGCGTTCCGGCGGCCGCGGCTTCTGCAGTGTGAGGGCGCGCACGGCATTGTCCAGCAGCCGCGGCGTGGCCAGCGCGATCTTCTCGAAAAAGCCCTTCTTGCGCCGGCGTTCCTGCTGTTCGAGATTTTCGATGGCCTCGTAGTTGAAACCGAGCGTGAGATAGGCCGGCACCAGGCGGTAATTGATCGCCAGACTGCGCTCGATCAAGACGCAGGAGCGGCGCAGCAGGCCGACATTGGTTTCGCCCTGGTAGGAATAAGCCAGACCCAGGCTGTACAGGAGAATATCGTTGTCCGGCGCTGCCGCGTTGCGGCGTTCGTATTCCGCCACCGCCGCGTCGCTGTTTTCCAGCCGGTGCATGGCTTCGAGATAGCCGCGATGGGCCTCGAGATTGGTGGGATCATACTCGCGCGCCTGGCGAAAGAGCGCGAGCGCCAGCTCGGCATCGCGGCCGCGCAGCAGTACGCGGCCGCGCGCAATCAGCGCCGCCACCAGTTCGGAGCGCGCCTGGCTGAAAGCACTTTGATCTCCGCCCCGGCGATCACGCGCGAGCAGCGTGGCAAAAACTTGCGAGGCGCCGGGCAGTTCGTTATCCGCCAAATGCAACCGCAGCAGCGCCAGCGCCACGCGGTCGGCGAGATTTTGCAAATAAAGCCCGCGCTGCGTTGCCAACCGGTCGAGCAAATCGTGATACTCGTTGGTGGCGAGCTTAAGCTCGCCCTCGCGCGCGAGCTGTTGCGCAAGCTGAAAGCGCGCCGTGAAACTGACCTCCGGACGGGTGGCGTACTTCTGGCTGAGCAGTTGATAGGTGGCCAGCGTGTCGCGGCCGGCATTTGCCACCGCGAGCTGCAACAGCCGGTCACAACCCGCCGCCTGCCATTCCCATTGCTCGGGAAACAGCGTGACGATTTTGAGATAGGCCTCTTCCGCGGCGGCCATGCGGCGGCCGCGCGCCAGTGTCTCGCCCGCAAGCAGCAAGGCCTGATAACTGTACTCGCCAAGCCCGGGATAATCGCGCGCAATGGCGAGCAAATGGCTGACGCCGGTCTCGCGCTGGTTTTGCCGGAGCAGAATCCTGCCGAGCGCCAGGCAACAGCGCGCCTGCACTTCCGGCCAGCTCTGCTCGCGCTGCGTGATGGCGTTCAGGAGTTGCACGTCGCTGCGCGCCGCGGCCAGCTCCACCTCCGCCAGCGCTGCTGCTTCATCCCGCCCCGGATCACCCTGCTGCACCACGCTCCAGATCGCCAGCGCCTGAATCGTGTCGCCCAGCGCCAGGAAGCGCCGCCCCATCTCGACTTCCGCATGATTGATCTGCCGCGCGGAATCGGGAAAGTCAAACGGAATGGCCGCGAGCGTGAGAATGGCAAGCTCGTGATTGGGGAAGCGCCGCGCAAACGCGATGCTCTCGCCCGGCGCGGGATAGCGCGCCAGCATGCCGGTCTCCGGAATGCGCCAGAGATCGAGATTGCCATAACGATTGGCGGCATAGTAGATGGCGCGATCGCTGCCCCAATACGGAAAGAGCGCGCCCTCTCCGCCGGGTGTGATTTGCAGTTCGCGCGGCACTATGAGTGCACGGCCGGCCTCATCGGAAACCTGCACCAGGCGCAGATGAGTGCCGGATTGTTCCGCGGCGGTTTCCGTGCGTTGCACCACCAGCATGTCACCCTGCGGCGACCAGCTCGGGAAACGGTTGTCTCCCACAAAAGTCACTTGCCGGGGTGGTTCCGTGGCGCGCGTATCCGCGGCGACGATGAACACCTGCCTGCCGGAATGGCCGGCCACCGGCGCCACCACCGCCAGGTGCCTGCCATCGGGAGACCAGGCGGCGTCGCTGCCGGCAACATCGCGCAGCGGATGGCTGGCTTTGGTTTTGACATGATAAAGCCAAAGCTGTTCTCCGCCACTCGCGCCACGACTGAAGGCAATGGCGCGGCCCTCCGGCGAAAAGACGGGCGACACCTCGCGCACGAAGTTGCTGGTCAGGCGCGTGATCTTGCCCGGCAGCAGGCGATCATGCTGCGCTTTTACTTTCAACAGAAAGAGATCACCCTCGGCGTCGTCGCGCCGCGAGATGAAGACGATGAACTTGCCATCCGGTGACCAGGCCGGGCTGAAGTCATCGCTGGTATGTGTGGTGAGCGGGGTGGTTTGGCCGCCGGCAGCGGGCTTGGCCCACAGATCATAGTTCTTGTTGCTGCGTGAAACGTAGACCAGCCAGCGGCCGTCCGGCGATAGCGCGGGCATGAGGTCCGGCTCGGGATGGGAGGTCATGGGGTGTGGTTCGAGCAGTGCCGCGCGGCCCTCGGGCCGGTTGGCCGCCGGAGTGGGCGTTGGCAATGCGGGCGATTGGGCAAACGAGGATATGAATAGAATTGTGAGAAAGAGAAGGATAGTCATATTCTAAGCTCGGACCGTTGGCTCAGGAGATTGTATCGACAGATTGGGAACGTCTCGACAGGCTATTTAGAAGTCGATAATCACGTTGGGTAACAGAAGGCCGATTTTGGAAGCTAGATTCGTTAGACCAAGACCGTTTGAACAGAATCCTGATTAGTCTGTTGACTGGAAAGTCACGGGGATTTTGAAATGTTCACCAATTCCTGAAATATCGGTTCGCTGCGAAGTGGATCGAGAAGATCATCTACCAAGGCATGTGTTCGTGCATCGATATCCAATAAAATTGCCTGTTTCAGAAGTTCAATCGCTTCGGGATGTCGTTTCAGTAGTGCAAATGCAACTGCGTGGTTGTACCGATCAGGTACGGTGCTAATAGGGAGTTGCAGTGCCTTATCAATATCATACACTGCAGCAATCGAATTGCCGACTGCAAAGTATGTAGCCGCTCGACGTGTCAATGCAAATGTGTCCTTCTCGTCTCTCTCCAGAACATTATCAAAATCTGCCAAGGCTTTTTCATAGTTTTTCATTCTTCGGTGTATTTCGCCACGATATCCAATGGGTGTTGTAAGTTCACTGTCGAGTTCTATGGCGCTATTAATTTCAGCTAGCGCTTTTTCATATTCTCCCATCTGGCATAAAGCCCAACCCCTCCCAATAAGTGCTCCAGCAAATTTCTTATCCAATACTGTAGCACAATCAAAATCGGCCAATGCGTTTTCGAATTGGGCCGTTGCCCGATAGACCTCTCCACGCTTGGTAAGTAGCTGCGCGTCCTTGTCGTTAAGCTTGATCGCAAGGTTCAGATCAGTAAGAGCTTTATCGTATTGTCCTAGATCCATGTGGACCTGGCTACGCCTGATAATTGTCCAAGCGTCCTTGGCATTGAGTGTTAGCGATTGATTCAAATCATTCAAGGCGTTTTCGTATTGTCGTTGCAAGCGATAGGTCTCTCCGCGATGCGCCAGTATTGAAGCATTTTTCGGGTCAAGTTCATGGGCGCGATTGAACTCGATCAATGCCAGATCATAGCGTCGTACTTGCCGATATGTAAGGCCACGACAAGCAATCGCCCACGAGTACTTTTCGTCCAGTTCAATAGCACGATCAAAATCCGCTAGTGCTTGGTCATAATTCTTCATTTTGCGATGGGTCTCTCCTCGCTGAGCTACATAGAATGCCTTCTTCTCGGCGAGTTCGATTGCACTATTTAGATCTGTCAGGGATTTCTCATAATTACCGATTTGACGATAGGCCTGGCCACGTGCTGCGAGTGCCCAAACGTACGCTTTGTCGAGTGCTATAGCACAGTCAAAATCAGCTATTGCATTCTCATATTGAGCCATTAACCGGTAGGTTTCACCGCGATGAGCAAACGCCCATGCGTACTTTTCATCAAGCTGAATAACACGGCTGAAGTCATCAATTGCCTGCTCGTGTTTGCCAACCTTACGGTATGTTTCTCCGCGACTGGCAATTGTCCAGGTATACTTCTCATCAAGAGTTATTGCATGATCCAGTTCTATCAATGCACGCTCGTGTTGATTAGTAAGTCGATAAGATTCTCCACGAAGAGCATGAATTTCGCAGCGGGCTGTTGGCGTTAGGTTATGCTGGAGCTCAAGTACTCTGAGCTTCTCAATTACTTCAGAATGGCGATCATTGTTATGATTCTGATAAATGGCTATCAATACTTCGCCATTTCTGTATAAAGCTGATGAGCCTGCATCCGACCCGGCTTGTAAACAGACTCTGGCAATGTTTTCGGAGAACTTCCAACGCCAACGGGACGCATGCAAAAAGGCACTAGCCACTTCCGAGAAGTTCCGGTCAGGCTGCGCGCACACGGCATGATACACGCGTTCGCATTCCAGTTTTCGCCAATGATCATTCTCGTATGCAGATTGACCTGACAGGTCGAACTGCGTTTGAGTCTCTGTAAAGTACTTTGCTAGCCTTTCGTGAGTCGTTGAAAATTCATTGGGGCTCGTATTGCGTAAGTGGCGCAGCATAAGCTCACGTACCTTTTCATGGTAAAAAGAACCTCGCTGATTGTCGGTGCGGACATAGCTTTGCGCAGAGAGCCAGTTAAACATTGTCGTTGACGCGTCGTTGAGCGCTGCACTCAGTATGTCCCGATTGAACTGTCGGGGGATGGCGGCAAGTATTGCTACAATTCGTCGCTCTTCCTGCGGTGTCCATTGCAGGAAACGTGTGACAGCGTCTCTACTGATGTCTTGCAAGGGTACGCCAGGCTGCGGTCTGGTGGCGGCAAGCAACTCCACCAAAACCGGTAATCCACCGCTATCCATTTGAATTTGTGCTACTAATCTGTCATCGGTGATATTGATATCCGGATTGCTCAGATATAGTCGAGTTTCTTCAGGTGTAAATGGTTCTAATGTAAT
This sequence comes from bacterium, assembly GCA_023150945.1. Lineage (NCBI taxonomy): Bacteria > bacterium. Next base: position 134,426 of record JAKLJX010000005.1, read on the forward strand.
GTGGCAAAGCATGCCTGATAACTCGGTCCAGTGCTGTTCGAGTGGGTCACGACCGCTGATGACAAACGTGATACCTGTATTGAATTCACCATATTCGAACCTGAACAACGCCAGTAGCCATGATGCGAGAGTATCACTTGTGCGTTCGAACACATCAAACATCAGTATGAGCCGCTGTCGTTCGGTAGCATGGTTGAGTAAGCTCACAAAAAGAGGAGTAAGCATACGCTCAGGCTCTCGCAACAACTGCACTTCATCTTTGTTGCCCCAGCGCGAGAGACCGTAGTTTACTAGTTCAGCAAGCGCTTCTCCTGCGGTTTGTGGATCAATTTCGTCAAAAAACACTCCAGCCACAGGTACTTTGCGCAGATTTTTAATAGTAAAATCTGATACACCACGTGTAACAACACTTAGCATACTTCGGGGAGCTTTCGGGTCACTCTCCATTTCTTCGCGCAGTTCGTAGTACTTTTTGCAGCGCTCGTCAAATTCTTTGTCTTGAATATCATACTTAGCAAGTTCAGCGGCAACGTGACGCATGGCAGCGATAGGATACGGGAAACGATCATTGCACGCAATTGCCAGCGCATTGATGCTGGATGATGATGCAATGTGTTCGAATTGTCTGAGGAGTGTGCTCTTGCCTACGCCACCTTCGCCAGTCACGGCAAAGACCATGTAGTTCGGTACGTCACTCGCAAAATTCTCTTCAAAGACGCGGAGTTGCTCTCGTCGCCCGACGAAATTTTCTTTGCGCCGCTCCTCACTGATCTTTTTCCATGAGATTCGTTGACTCACAGTGTGGCATCCTTCCCCAATTCGTGGTTTTTGATGTCAGGTTATTTGCCAACTCCCAGACATGCAAGCATGCTATGGTTGTGAAAAGACTATGTTCACACTTAGGCGACTTTTTTTCATGTCTTCATTTCCGTATTCTCTTTGTCGTTCCACGGCTGGACGATCTGATTTTATTTCGCCCGCAGGGCGCGGCGGCGGCTGATGGTATGATTTTCCATATCAATGACCAGCCGGAAATCCTGCAGCAAATGCGTGCCGGCAATCGGTTCGGCTTCCGGCGGACCAATGACGACGTTGCCGGCCACGCGCTCACCGCCGAAATCGAAAAAGCATGAGCCATAGGGGAATTCTTTGATACTGCCGTCTGCCAGAGTCAGTTCAACTGTTCCCAGTGGCTCGATTCCCAACTCTGCCGCGTCTCTTTGGGTGATCCAAGCCCGGGTTGCGCCGGTATCGACAAGGAAAGAGATTTCTTTCTGACGCTCGAGATCGTGAAGGTTCGCCACCGTGAGTTCCAAATAGATGTCGCCCATTGTTCTACTCCTCTTCGACGTCTCCAAAATTCACAGACAAGGCCCTGCAAGGCGACAGAATGATAAGCACGCCCTCGCATTGATGCAAGCCTCTTTTGCATCAGCGCCACCGCACCACTTCCACGCGCGCATCATTGAAGCAGGCGCCGCCGCCGACCACGTTGAGCGTGTCCGGCGCCAGCGCGTTGGCGGTTTGGCCGTTGCGCGAAGCTTTGCGCCAGGCGCCCTTGGGCATCACCACCACGCCGGGCCGCACCAGCGCCTGAATCTTCAGACGGCACACGACTTCGCCGAGAGCATTGAAAACTCGCACCAACTCACCAGTCCGCAAACCGCGCGCCGTCGCGTCCGCCGGATTCATTTCGAGATAAAGCGCGGGCAGGTTGTATTCCGCCATCGTGCTGTTGATCGCTTTGTCGGTGGCGGGACTGATCAGCGCCAAGGGAAACGCCGGGTCGTTTTCCTCTGCGAGAAATTCATAAGGCTGGCCGCCGAGCTGCGACAGCGTGAAGTGAACCTTGCGGTCCGCCGTGGCCGGAAACGCCGTGACGAATTGCACCGGCGCGCGTCCGGGAAAATCGAAGAACGCGATTCTGTCGCGCTGCAGTTGTTCGAATGAAATCTCCCTGCCCATGCCGCGCATGGCCTGCGCCGCACGCTCGAGATACGCCGGTGTGCCCGTCTGAAAGTCGGCATCACTCCAGCCCATGGCGCGGCCGAGCAGCGCAAACACTTCTTCGTTGGGCTTGGCCTCGCCGGGCGGCGCAATCACCGGCGCGCTGTACTGCAGCGCATAGCTGCCGTAGGCTTTTTTGATCTCGTGTTGTTCCAGAAAGGTGACGGCCGGCAGCAACAGGTCGGCGTAGGCAGCAGTGTCAGTCATCACCTGATCGAACACGACCGTGAACAAGTCTTCGCGCTGCAAGCCGGCCAGCACCGCGTTTTGATTCGGCATGGTGGCCACGGGATTGCAATTGTACACGAACAGCATTTTCACCGGCGGATTGTTCTCTTCCAACAGAATCTTGCCGAGGCGGTTCATGTTGATCACGCGTGCGTGCCACGAGTTGCCGCTCACCATCATGCTGTCATCCCAGCGAAACGCCGCGCTGTTGCTGAGCGTGTAGCCGCCGCCGCGTGTGCCGAATTTGCCCAACACTGCCGGCAGCGCGAGAATCGCCGCCGCCGCCTGGCCGCCGTTGCGGTTGCGTTCCAGGCCCCAGCCCAGGCGAATCACCGCCGGCTCGGATTCCGCGTAGAGCCGCGCCACGCGTTCGATCTCCGCCGCCTCGACGCGTGCCAGCGCCGCCGCCCGCGCCAGGGTGTAAGGCTCCGCTTTTTCGAGCAGGGTCTCGCTGCCAACCGTATGCGCGCGGATGAAATCCCAATTCAGCAGGCCGTGCTCGTGCCAGTAGCGAATCAGCGCAAGCGCCACGGCCAGGTCTGCGCCGGGATAAATCGGGAGATGCAGATCGATCTCGCGCTCGGAAAAATGGCGCACCGGATCGATCGTAATGATTTTCGCGCCGTTCGCCTTTGCTTGTTTCAAAAACGGCACCAGATGAATGTGAGTGGCCTTCGGGTTGCCGCCCCAGATGATGATGCAGCGGCTGGCCGTGTAGTCTTCAAATGCGACGCCGGCCATCTTGCCGTACATTCCTTTTGCCGCCTCGCCGGTGGGCATGGCGCACACCGCGCGCGCCAGCCGCGAGGCCCCGAGTTTGGCGAAGAAAGCTTTGTCGCTGGTATCCTGGCCGAGCAAGCCGTTGGAGCCGCCGTAGCTGAACGGCAGAATGGCCTCGCCGCCCCAACGGCTTTGAATCTCGCGGCAGGATTGGCAGATGATTGCCACTGCTTGCTCCCAACTGATCCGCTCGAAACGGCCTTCACCTTTGGCGCCGCAACGCCGCATGGGATGCAACAACCGTTCGCTGCCGTACACACGCTTGCTGAAGTTCGCCACTTTGGAACAAATGAAACCAGCGGTGAGGGGATTGCGGTGCGAGCCGCGAATTTTGCGGACGCGGCCGTCCGTCACTTCCACCTCCAGACTGCAAGTGTCCGGGCAATCCATTGGGCAGACGGAGGGCAGGGTTTCCGTGGGCATGGCTGGACTCGATTGTTGGTTGAGTGAATGGCGATGATTGGTTTGCAGGCTGACTGCGACGAAGCGGGCGCAAAGTAGATAACGGCAAGAGGAAAGTCAAGCGGCTGCCGCCGAATGACAGCGCCAGTGACAATGCCGGGCCTTACAGTCGGCTTGAACCAACAGGATTAGCAGAATTAACGGGATTGAAAGGGATCGTAAATGTTTAGCCAGTTGAAGAAACCCACCGCCCGGGCGCTCATGATCCGAATCAACTTTGGTTGTTGAATTCTTGCGTCGAACGGGCTTCATAGGGCTCCAAGCGCCCGGGCGGTCCTTCAAATGACCAAATTTCTACAGGGGATCTACGCCAGTTTTCAAACCAGTGAAATCTGATGCCCCGCGGGCAGCAATAAGCCCGATTCGCACACTGTTGTCTCGCACGATGACAGTGGTGGTGGATTTACTTCTCAACCTAACAGTGTACTGACTGTTTTGCCCCTTACCCCTTGCCCTTGCTCCTCGCCCCTCGCCCCTTGACATCCTGCCAAATTTCCCTATTTTCGTTGCTTGCAAACCAGCAGACACCTCCTAATCCGCCAGAGGCCGCCACAGCGCCACCGCGGTCAACCACGAAGAAGGCAAGCGCCCATGATGAGGTTTCGGTTTTGGCTGTGTTCCGCACTCCTTCTTGGCCTGCCTGCAGCCGGTTTCTCCCAATACGCCTTTTATGATTCGGTGCACGGCATCTATTGGTCCCAAGTCGCCCCGCCGAGTGGCGAACGCTTCAGCGACAGCCAGCTCGTGCGCGAGGGCCTGGGCTATCTGACGGACGGGGCCGACAATCTCTACGAATACGACGCCGCGCGACCCCAACCCTGGCGCCGGTTGCCGCAACCGGGCCAGTACAAGATTGCAGAATACTTTGCTCTGGAGGCCGACGACATTTGGGCGGCGGTGGAAGTGCCGGAGATATTCAAGAATATGCTCTATCATTGGGACGGCCACTCCTGGACACCGGCGTTCTCGCAAAACGTGTACAGCATTCTGAATATCTATTTTTCCTCTCCGGAAGAGGGCTGGCTGGCCTGTCACTATGGCGAGGTCTGGCACTACTTGCGTGGTCAATGGCAAAGGGAAAAATTCCCGGCCTTCCTGCACGTGCGTTACTTGGAGCCTGCGCCTGATGGTTCACTTTATGCCGTTTGCCGCGCGCCGCAGCAGGGCGCGTTGCTGCGGCGCTGGCAAGGCGAATGGCAGCTTGTATCCGGTGATTTCTTTCCGAATCTTACCGCGGTGTCTTTCACCCCTTCGAACCGCCTGATCGTTACCGAACCCAGCCTTGCGCCCCGGCGGCTGACATTCGGAAAGCAGCCGGCCTGGAGCTATCCGCTGCGCAACGTGGAGTTTTTTTCTGACGGCGCCGGCTACGGCGTGGATTTGTCAACCATCTATGCTTTTCAAGACACCGCCTGCACCGCCATCGCCACCTCGCCGATTCAACTCTCCGAAGTGCGGTTGTTCAGCAAAACCTTTTCGTGGATTGTGGGCGCGGAGGGTTTGGTGCTCATGCCGCAGCAGCACGTGCCGGCCGCCTTTCCCCAACCCCGGCTGGAATCTTCCTTTCAAATGCTTGAAGTGCCGGTGACGCGCCTGTATGGTCTGGCCGTGTTGCAAGACCGGCCGGCCGCGCCCTGGCGCGTCCATGCCATCGCCACCTATGGCCCCAACATGGTTTTTGATCCGGCTACTTTCTTCCCGTCGCGGGAGAAGCCCAATACCGGCGATCGTTTTCCCGACCACGCGCCACGTTTGAATCTTGCCGGCTCCGAAAACTACACGACACGTGACAGCGTCTCCGGTGCGCTTCTGCCAAACTTCGATCAAGGCGTCACCACCGGCGACCTCAACGGCGACGGCCGCAGCGATCTCGTCGTCACCAGCATGTATGGCCATCCGTTTGTCTACTTCAAAAGCAATCGCGAATTCTATCATGACGTGACTGCCTTTTCCGGTTTGAAAGAGTGGGGCAGCGTGCGCCGGCGCCCGATGCTCGCCACCTTGTTCGATGCCGATAACGACGGCGATCTCGATTTGTTCATTGCCTGCCAGTATGCCAGCAACGCGTTCTTCGTCAACGACGGCCGCGGACGATTCACCGAGATGACCCAGGCCGCCGGCCTGGCCACCACCACCGGCGGCGGCGTCGGCGGCTATGCCGCGGACTTCGACGGCGACGGCTGGCAGGATTTGTATGTCACGTGTGTGAGCCGCACCAACCTGCTCTATCGCAATCGCGGCCCGGAGGGCAGCGGCCGGCCCCGTTTCGAAGACGTCAGCGCCAGCAGCGGCGAAGCCTGCCAGCAAGATCTCAAAGAATCGCAGGGCGCAGCGGTGGCGGACTATGACAACGACGGTGATCTCGACCTCTTTGTCTGTAATCGCATGAGCGCGAGCCTCCTGCTGCGCAACCAGGGCAACGGCACCTTCAAAGACGTCACTGCCGCCGCCGGCCTGGCTCGCCAGGATCAGAGCATGGGCGCGCTCTTCTTTGACGCGGATTTGGACGGCCATCTCGACTTGCTGGTCACGAACATCGGCCGCAATCGCTTCTACAAGAACAGGGGGGATGGCTCGTTCGTCGAACAATCCAGCCAATTTGCCGACTGGGACGGCGCGCGCAACTTGATGGAGGCCAGCCAGCGCCTGGGCGGCAACAGCACCGGCCAGCTCGCCGTCGATCTCGATGAGGACAGCGACCTCGACATGCTCATCGCCAACTACGACACCGGCATGTTTGCCCTGCGCAACGGAATGGACCGCCGGCGCTCCGGTATCGCCATTTCTCTGGAAGGAATTCTCAGCAACCGTTCTGCAGTGGGCAGCCGCGTTTTTCTCTATGAAGCCGATTCCACCGGCAGCCCGGCAAAGTTGGCGGGGCAGCGGCTGATCGAATCCAGCAGCGGCTTTGGCAGCAGTCCCGCTAAAATTGCCCATTTCGGCGTCGATTCCACCAAGACTTATTTCGCCCGGGTTTATTTTCCCTCCGGCATCGTGCGCGAGTTGCGCGGATTGCGCGGCGGCGAGCGGCGCGTGGCGGCGGAGCTTGCCGGCATGGGCGCCAGCGTCATCAAGGCCAGGCGCACGCTGGCGGATTTGTTCCTGGGTTTCCGCAGCCGCGAGCGCTACCTGGTTCTGTTGCTGGGCGCGCTGATACTTTTCCTGCTGGTGAAATTCGGCAGGAAATATTGGGGCGTGGCCGTACATGATGTGCCGCGCCTGGCCTGGACGTTCGGTTTGAGTTATTGGAGCAGCCTGATCTTGTGGCTCGCCGAGAGCCAGCTTGTTTTCATCTTGCGGCCGCTCGTCATCGGCACGGGCCTCACGCTGGCGGCCATGCTCGCCATTCGCTTCCAGCGCATGCGGCGTGCCCGCGCGGCCTCGCTGGAGATGCTGCAGGTGCGGCTGCATGCCTTCGATCACGGCAGCGTTATTCATCAATTGATGAATCGTCTGGCCTTCTATCTCGAGAATCTGCAGAATGGAAACGAGCTGGCGCCGGCGGTGCGGGAAAAGCTGCTGCAGCTCGCGCGCAACACCCATTCCATTCTCAAACAGGAAATCGACGCGATTCTGACCTATCAATACGCGAACAATTTCGCGGCCGATCTGGCGCATGCGCTGGAAAGGAAGTGGAACCAATTCCGCCAACTGCTGCACGGCTTGCAGCGCGCCCTGCAGATGGACGAAAGGCCACAGCCGGAAGTGCTGGCCGCCCTGCGGCGCGGCCAGGAGCAAATCCGCGCGGGCATCGCGGAACTGAAGCAACGCTTGAGCGCGGAATACTACGCCGACGTGCCCCGCGTGATTGCGGATCTGCTGCAACAGCGCGAAAGCAACGGACTGGCGCTGCGGCCGCATCCGGCGATGCCGCGCGCCCGCATCGCCGCGGCTGATCTTGCCTACGTGCTCGATGAATTGGTGAGCAACAGCCTGCGCCATCTCGACGGCCGTCCGGCACAAATCGCTTTCGAACTGCGCCACGCCTATGATGAAGTGCATCTCGAAGTACACGACAACGGCGCGGGCATTCCTCGAGAACTCTGGGAGGAGATTTTCAAACCGGGTTTCACCACCAAAGCCGAAGGCCGGGGCGGTTTCGGGCTGTATCACATTCGCCAGCGGGTCGAAAAAGCGGGCGGCAAAATCTTCGTGGCGGAGAGCCAGCCCGGCGGCGGCACGACCATGCGCATTTGCCTGAAAGCGGAGATCTAGGATTGGGTCGGAGAGATGATCACGCCCGCAAAGTTTTTTGCACCGCGAAGGCGCCAAGAACGCAAAGAAAGATCTCAGAATTGCCGCTGGGCTTGCAGTTTTGGGAATTTCGGTTCAGCCGAGGTTGGGACATTTTCGGACGGACACGCTAGCGCATTTCTTTTGCCGGAAGAGTCGTGAGCCGCTCTGTCATGCTGCCGGCCTCCTTCCGCGCGAAGGGCTTGTGCCCAACGCGGGGAAGATCCGTTGCGGGATGACTTGATCAGCGCCGGTACTGCGCGACAAATACCAGCGCGTCCGGCCAGCACCATCGTCATTGTCATTCAGATAAACCTTGTGAAGTTTTCGGCGACCAGGCCGGGAATTCACAAGATCCCTTTGGGATGACAAAGTCGAGATGTTTCCCTCAGCCAGAACAAGAACAGCGAAGTTGGTTCAAGCTCGCTACAACGATGTGATCACAAAACGGAGAACCCTATGCCAAGCAAGAGAAATTTTCCTGCGAGCACTCGGCGACACGCACTCTGCCTCGCGGCGATCATCTTCCTCGCGAGCGGCGCAGCGCTGAGCCAGACTCTGCCGCTCAAGCGCCTGGACGCCTACCTCGAGCGGGCGCGCGTGCAATGGGAAGTGCCGGGGCTGGCCGTGGCCATGGTGAAGGATGATTCCGTTATTTTTGCGAAGGGCTACGGCGTGCGCGAGCTGGGCAAACCCGGCAAGGTCGATGCGCACACGCTGTTTGCCGTGGCCTCGAATACCAAAGCCTTCACCGCGGCGCTGCTCGGCCTGCTGGTCGAGGCCGGCAAGCTCAATTGGGATGATCGCGTCGTTCAGCATTTGCCCGGCTTTCAAATGTATGATCCCTACGTCACGCGCGAGTTGAACCTCGTCGATCTGCTCACCCATCGCAGCGGCCTGCCGGTTTATGGCGGGGATCATTTGTGGATCGGCGCCCAGCTCGACCGTGAGGAAATCATGCGGCGGTTGCGCTATCTCGAACCCAATGCGCCGTTGCGCGCCAAATTCCAATATCAGAATTTGATGTTCCTGGTCGCGGGCCAGGTCATTCCCGCGGTTACCGACACGAGCTGGGATGACTTCATTCAAGCGCGCCTGCTCCAGCCTTTGGGCATGCGCGAAACCGTCACCAGCATCCGCTTTCTCGCCGGCCGCGACAACGTGGCCGCGCCGCACGAAGTCGTGCAAGGCAAAATTGCCGCCATCTCCTACGACAGCGTTGATGCCACCGGCCCGGCCGGCTCGCTCAACTCGAACGTGATCGACATGGCGCAGTGGATGCGGCTGCAGCTCGGCAAGGGCGTGTACCGCGGCCGGCGCCTGCTCAGCGAATCCACCATGCGCATGTTGCACACGCAACACATGCCGATTCCCGTTGGCGTTTGGGCGGAGAAAAACTTCGGCCGGCATTTTTCCGGCTATGGTTTGGGCTGGTTCATGTATGACTATCGCGGCCAGAAAGTCATGAGTCACGGCGGCGGACTGTCCGGCATGTTCTCGCTGCAAACCTGGCTGCCGGACAAAAACTTCGGCGTCATCATTCTCACCAATTTTGCGCCGCATGACTTGACCGATGCCCTGACCTACCGCATTCTCGATGCCGTGCTGGGCGCGCCCGCGCGCGATTGGAGCGCGGATTTTTTGCGCTGGCGCGAGGAACAGCGCGAGCGTGAGGCCAGGGCCGAGGCGGAGTTGCAGGCGCAGCGCGTCGCCGGAACCCGGCCCTCGCTCGCCCTGGAGGCCTATGCCGGCACTTATTTCGATGAATTCTCGGGCGCGGCGCAAGTGAAGCTGGTAAATGGCAAACTGGTGTTCTACTACAATCCGCGCCACACCGGCGAGATGGAGCACTGGCATTACGACACGTTTCGCCTCACCTGGCACAATCCGATCTATGACATGCCCAAGACAGCCCTGGTTACCTTCTTTCTCGATGAAGCCGGCAGGGTCGAAAAACTCAAGACGGTATTCTACGATCCGATTTACTTCAAACGCGTGAGAGAGTAGGGTGCCAGCACGGCTGAAAGCCTTTCTCGATTTTGGAAAATGGTCGCGGCATCTGTTGCAGCGTGGATCGAGATAACGTACCGGACAAAACTCATCTCGAAGGGAATCGCCAACGGATCGAAACAAGCCAACGGAGGAATCCTGCGGCGCAGTCGGCGTGGTGACGGCATCGTCACTACCCCCGCGGGCTGACAGCTTGCTGACAGCAGGATGGCTAGCCGCCTTGTTCCGCTTTGCCAGGGAACAAGGCACCGGTTTTGAAAGAGTTCTCAAGAGGAAATCACCGTGTCCAATTTCTTTCCCATGCCGGCTGCTGATCGCTGGTATCTGGTCATTGTAATCGTGTTTGCCGCGCTGGCGTTCCTGCCGTGGTCGCGCAGCTTGCACTTCGCAGGCATGGCGTTGTTCGGCTGGCTGATGGCGGGCTTGATGCTGCTGTCGCCCGCGATTGCGCTCATTCTCATTTGGCGGGAACGCCGCAAAGACTGAATTCTGCGAAAAGGCTTTGCACCGCGGAGCCGCAAAGGCACGCAAAGAAAAGATTCGAATCTTGTCCTTCATGATTGCCGGCAAAACATGATTGGGAAATCATTGCGGCTTTGCGCATGGGCGTGAATTCTTTCGCCCAAAGTGGAAAAGGCCGGAGATTTTTAGAATTGATACAAAACCCGCATCAATACGGGTCGAGAAAGCAGCCACCGGACAACTCTTTGCATTTTTTGCAACGAGTTTACTCTTTAGTGACTGAAGTAGTTCCTGGCGCTCTTTGTGCCTTCGCGGTTGACAGATTTGATTGCGGCGATGGCCGCGCCACGGTTGCGCCCAGCGCGGGGAAGATCCTTGGCAGGATAACATGAAAAAATGCCGGTTGGACACTTGTGAATGGGAGACGCTTCATGACCCTCGAACGCGGCATAGTCGCCGCCTATCTGCTGGCTTGCATCGCCATCGGCGTGCTGGCCTCACGCAAAGTGCTGATCTCGCGTGAAGACTATTGGGTCGCGGGCCGCCGCATCGGCACGTGGATCAACGCGCTGGCGATCATGGCCGCGCTCGCCAGCGGCGGCTCGATCATCGGCGTGATGGGGTTGGCCTACCAAAACGGCATTCCCTATGCACTCGCCATGTTTGCCGGCGCGGTGCTCGGCTTTCCACTCGCCGCGATTCTCGTCGCCAAACCGCTGCGCAACTTCGGCAAATTCACCCTCACTGATTTTCTTGTCTTCCGCTATCCGCATCCCGTGGTGCGCTACGCGGTGCCGCTGGTGATTGTCGTCAGCTTCACGGCCTACATCGTCGCCCAAATGAAAGCCGCGGGCCTCACCGCCAATATCCTGCTCGGCATCTCCTACAATCAGGCGGTAACCGGCATGGCGCTGGTGTTCATTTTGTATGTCTCCATCGGCGGCATGCTGGCAGTGACGTGGACGGACGTCGTGCAGGGCCTGCTCATGCTCGCCGTGGTTCTGCTCACCGCGGGCATGATGGTGAGTCGTTTGGGCTCGCCCGCTGTCCTCATGCAGCAGGCCACCACCGCCGCACCAATGCTCGGTGAAGTTGCGCAGCAGCCCTTCAGCAGTTACCTCGGCTCGTTTGTGATTTGGGCGGCGGCCATTCCGGTGATTCCGCATATCGTCATGCGGGTGTTCACCGCCAAAGACGCGCACGGCGCCCGCCTCTCGCTCAACCTGGCAATGGTAGCCTACAGCATCATGATTCTCGCGGCGGTGCTTGCGATCGTGCCGGCGGGCAAGATGCATTTCCCTGCGCTGGCGGATGCCGACACGATTTTTCTCGAAGTAATGAAACAGGAATTCCCGCCGCTGATTCGCGGTTTGGCGGTGGCGGCGGTGATGGCCGCGGTCATGTCCACCACCGACGCGCTGCTGCTTGCCTGCAGCTCGGCGGTGGCGCATGATCTGTTGGGCGAATTCTTGTCGAAACGCTATAGTCTGAGAGCCGTGAACTGGATTGCGGTGGCGGTCGCGTGGATCATCGGTTTGCTCGCGATGTATTTTGCCTATTCGCCGCCGGCTCTGCTCACCGCGTTTTATTCCGCGGCCATCGGGCTGCTGAGCGCCGGTTTGTTCGTGCCGGTGATCGCGGGCTTGTGGTGGAAGAAAGCCACGGCCGCCGGTGGGGTGGCAGCGCTGCTCACCGGCAGTGCGGTTTATCTCGCGGTGCAATTCACGCCCGGCACACCGCCGCTCTCTGCCATTTTGCTGGCCCTGCCCGCGAGCGCATGCGCCATGTGGATTTTCAGCCGGTTCCGGCAACCGGAAGAAGCTGCCCTCGTCGCGGAAGTTGCCCGGCTGCATCCATCTTGAATCTTTCACAACGGAGGCCGGCTTGCAAAAGATCACGCTGGTTGAAGTCCTCGAGGCCCGGCGCGTGATTGCGCCTTATCTCAATCCCACGCCGCTTTATTCCTATCCTGGTTTGAGCCATTTGCTCGGCACCACGACTTACGTCAAGCACGAGAACCATCAGCCGGTGGGCGCGTTCAAGATTCGCGGCGGCATCTATTTCATGAGCCGGCTCGCAGAGGATGAAAAACGGCGCGGTGTGATTACCGCCAGCACCGGCAATCACGGCCAGGCCATCGCCTATGCCTCCCGGCTCTTTGGCGTTGCGGCGACCGTCGTGGTGCCGCAGGGCGCCAACCCGATGAAAGTGGAAGCCATTCGCGCCATGGGCGCCAACCTCGTGTTTCACGGGGAGAACTTCGAAGCGGCGCGGCACTTTGCCGAAGCGCACGCCCGGGAAACCGGCGGCCGTTTCATCAGCTCCGGCGATGAACCGTGGTTGATCGCCGGCGCCGGCACCATCACGCTGGAGATCATCGCAGCCTTGCCGGAAGTGGGAACGATCATTGTGCCGGTGGGTGGCGGCAGCGGTGCTGCCGGCTGCTGCATCGTGGCGAAGACGATCAACCCGCAGATTCGCGTCATCGGCGTGCAGGCCGAGAAGGCGCCGGCCGTTTATCTCTCCTGGAAATCGCGCGGGCGCGTGGAAGCCAAGATCGAAACTTTTGCGGAGGGACTGGCCACTGCCGCGCCGTTCGATTTGCCGCTTGCGATCATGCTCGAGCATCTCGACGACTTCGTGCTGGTGAGTGAGGAGGAAATGCGGCAGGCCCTGCGCTTGTTGATCGAACATACCCGCAATCTGCCGGAGGCCGCGGCCGCCGCGCCTCTGGCTGCTGCGCTGAAAATCAAAGCGACGCTCGCGCCCCGGCCGCTGGTGCTGGTGATGAGCGGCGGCAACCTCACCCTGCAGCAATTGCAGCAAGTTTTGGCAAACGCATGACTGAGTTGAGAGAGTTTCGTCCCGGCTTGTGGCTCACCGAGCTGCAACTGGAGGAATTCGCCGTGCGCGGCGCCGTGCTGCTCGGCAACCAACGCGCGGCGGTGTGGGACACGCTCTCGCATCCGCGCGACATGCAGCCGGTGGCGCAATTGCTGGGTCGCCGCGATTTTGTGCTGATTTACAGTCACGCCGATTGGGATCACGTGTGGGGAACCGCCGGCCTGCCTTTTTCGGACAAAATGATCTGGGCGCACGCGCATTGCCTTGCCCGCTTTCTGAATGAAGTGCCGGTCGAGTTGCACGAGAAGCAAACAGCCGAGCCGGGTAAATGGGATGAGGTTGTGCTGGTTCCGCCCACGCATGTTTTCGAAGCCGCGCAGCCGTTCGATCTCGGCGCAGTGACGCTCACGCTGCATCATCTTCCCGGCCATACGCGAGACAGCATTGTTGGCTTTGTGCCCGAGTGGGGTGTGCTATTGGCCGGAGATTCAGTGGAAACGCCGTTTCCCTTACTCAATGCTGCAAGTCCGCTCGACCTTTGGAGCGCGGCATTGCAGCGCTGGGCCGCGGACGAGCGCGTGCAACATGTTATTCCGGCGCATGGAGAAATTGGCGGCCGCGAATTGCTTCGGCAAAACCTCGCTTACCTGCGCGGCTTGCGCGAGGGCGCGGCCGTCGTTCCCCCTGCCGGCTTGGATCCCTTCTATCAAGCCGCCCATCGTGAAAACCTGCGCCTGGCGCAGAAACTTGATTGATTCGCAATGAGGTGCGGAAATGAGAAAGCTGAGGCAGTGGACGCCCCTCTGGTGCGCCATGTTGTTCGCCGCTGCTCCGCTGTTGGCGCAACATCAAAACGTGCTGGTGAGCAATTTGAATTATCCCAATGAACCGTGTATTGCCATCGATCCCAATAACACCGGCCGCATGGTGGCTGCCGCCAACCTGAACAACTTCTACTACTCGAGTGATGCGGGATTGACGTGGACAGGCGGCCGCGCGACTTCGACTTATGGCGTGTGGGGTGATCCGGTGGTGGTCGCGGATTACCAGGGCAGTTTCTACTATTTTCACCTCTCGAATCCGCCCAACGGCAATTGGATCGATCGCATCGTGTGCCAAAAATCCACCGATGGCGGCAAGTCGTGGTCAAGAGGAACGTTCATGGGGCTGGTGCCGATCGCCGGCGGCGCCAAAGCGCAGGACAAAGAATGGGCTGTCGTCGATCGCAACAATCACATCTATGTCACCTGGACGCAGTTCGATCGCTACGGCAGTGCCGCTCCACAGGACAGTTCGATTATTCGCTTCGCCAAATCAACGGATGGCGGCGAGACCTGGTCGGAGCCGGTGCGGATCAACCAAGTTGCGGGTGATGCCATTGACAGCGATAATACCGTGGAGGGCGCGGTGCCGGCGATCGGGCCGCAGGGCGAGATCTATGTTGCGTGGGTGGGGCCGGCCGGCATCGTGTTCGACAAGTCCACCGACGGCGGTGAAACCTGGCTGGCGGACGATATCTTCATCGACGCCATGCCCGGCGGCTGGAATTTTTCCGTGCCCGGCATCTATCGCTGTAACGGTTTTCCGGTGACGGTTTGTGATTTGAGTGACAGCCCGCAGCGCGGCACGATCTATGTGAACTGGTCGGATCAACGCAACGGCGAGCATGACACCGATATCTGGCTGGCGAAATCGCACGACGGCGGTTTGACGTGGAGCGCGCCGATCCGGGTGAATGACGACAGCCCCGGCCGGCATCAATTTTTCACCTGGATGACGATCGATCAGGTCAATGGCACGCTTTACTTCGTCTTTTATGATCGCAGGAATTACGGCGACAACCGTACCGACGTTTTCATGGCGATGTCGCGGGACGGCGGCGCCACCTTCACCAATTTTCAGGTCAGTGAGTCGCCCTTCACGCCGCGGCCCGAGATCTTTTTTGGCGATTACACCAGCATCGCGGCGCACAACAATGTCGTGCGTCCGATCTGGACGCGGCTGAACAACGTCGAGCTGAGTTTGCTGACGGCGATTGTCGATCTCGACCAGATTACCGGCGTCCAAGACCGGCACGCACTGCCGCCGCAGACACATGCGCCGGCGCAGAATTTTCCGAATCCGTTCGACGAGGCCACCTATCTCTCCTTCAAATTGCACCGGCCGGCGATTCTCAGTTTGAAGATCTATGATCTGCTCGGCCGGGAAGTTGCGACCGTCATCGATCGCAAGCCCTACGGCATCGGCCAGTACGTCGAGAGTTTTCAGCCCCGGGACTTGGGACTGCCCAGCGGTGCATATTACTACGTGTTGCAGAACGGCAGCGCGGTGATGAGGAACAGGATGATCTATGTGAAGTAGGCCGGCATGGTGGCCGCACTCCTCTGCTGCCACCTCAGTTCCTCGAAATCTCTTCGCAGCCGTAGAAGGCCGCCAGCGCTTCGTGCTTGCTGTCGTAGGCTTCGAACACGCGATTGAGATTGGTCAGTTGCAGCAATCGCCGGACGTTGCGGTGCACGCCGGTGAGCTTGAGTGCGCCGTTGACCGCGTGCAGCTTGCGGGCGGCGCCCACCAGCACGCCGAGCAAAGTGCTGTCGAGGTATTCACACCGCGACAGATCGATCAGCAGGCGGCGCTCGCCGGCCGCGATGAAATCAAACAACTGGCGGCGCAACTCGTTGGCGAGCGCAAAATGAGTCTCGCGGCTGGGGATGCAAATGACGAGGATATTGTTTTCGTGGTTGGTTTCGCAATGCATGAACGCCTCCGCAGAATTCTGCAAAATGGCAACCGGCGGTGCCGGCGGGCGCGTGGTTGATTGACGGATTGTGATGAAGACGCGGTTGGATACGCGTGAGGCGGGTCAAGAATCGGTGTGTGACCCCGGCCAGAATGCCACTTTAGTACCGGCGTCGCAGAAAAATGCAGAAAAGCGAAAAATGATTGCCCGTCCGCAATCACGAGCTTTTGAGAAATTGTTCCCGCAACGGCCTGGCCGTTGCATCGAAATCCGCAGAGTCTCCGCGAGATCAGGCCACCATTCCAGTGCCCGGGAAGATGCCTTCAGCATGGCATTAGAAGACAACGGCTCTTCATGCAAACGACAAGCGCAATAAGGCAACAGGCGAACGGACTATTCAGCGCGAATGGACCGGCGCCATTCCCGCTCGACCTCGGCGGCTGGCAGGTTCCACGCCGCCAGGCAGGCCTCGGGCCAGGCCTCGCCTTCCTGAAATTGACGGAGCAGTGAATTGATCTTGGCGGGTCCGTATTGCTCTTCGAGAAAACGGGCGAGGCGATAGAGGCTGAAATAGAGGGCAGCCAACTCTTCCTGAGTTTGCGCGGCGGCGAGCCGCGTTTCGAATTGGGAAAATTCCGTCACCGGCGCGGCGCGCCGGCCGGGTTTGAGATGCTCGATCTCGCCGGAGTGAAATACTGCCAGGGCTTCGCTCAACCAGCGCGGACAAGCGCCGGTGGTCGCTGCCGCGAGCAAGCAGTGCATGATTTCATGCCGGATGGTGCTGGCGAGTATGCCGCGTTCGCGCAGCACCCGCACGGGTTGCAGATGAATCATGCCGTTTTGATAAACCGAAGCCAGCCACCAGGGTGAGCGCGTCTGCTGGCAAAAGGCGTAAGAGGTGGCAGCGAGATGGATCCGGATTGGAGGCGAGGTGGGGGAGGGGTATTTCTCGCTGAGGGTTTGCCAGGAGGCCACCGCCAGGTCCAAAACTGTGGCGGCTTCCGCTTCGCTGTGACCGATCGCAAAGGTTACAGTCACCGGGCCGCGCGCCATCGTGCGCAGCGGCTGGCAGGGCAGCATGCTCGCCCAGCCCAACACCAGCGCGCCGGCAATTGGCCACCACTGCCGCCGGCGCCGCCGAGTCCTTTTTCCTGCCGGAGCGAAGCGAGAGAAGCTAGGCCGCCCATCTTTCTGCAATGCTGCCATCGCGCCTGCCCACGATTACCAAATCCGCGACCGCGACAAACAATCCCACCTCGACCACGCCGACAATGCTCTTGAGGAGCTGCAGCAGCTTCTCCGGCTCGGCGATTTCGCCAAAAGCGCAGTCAATGATGAAATTGCCATTGTCAGTTCGAAACGGTTTTGCCGGGCTGCCGCGCAGCGCCGTTTTGCAGCCCAGGCTGCGCAAAATGGCGGCAGTGGATTGCCAGCCGAACGGCAGCACTTCCACCGGCAGGCGAAACCGGCCGAGCTTGGGCACCAGCTTTTTTTCATTCACCATGATGATGACGCGGTCGCTGCGCGTGGCAATGATCTTCTCGCGCGCGAGCGCGCCGCCGCCGCCTTTGATGAGATTGCAGTCAGGATCGACTTCATCGGCGCCGTCGAGAGTGAGATCAATCTTGTGAAAGGCGCCGGCGTCTTGGATCAGGGGAATCCGCAGCCGTTTGGCGAGTTGCGCAGTCGCCGCCGAGCTGGGCACACCGGTGATCCGCAATCCCGCGCGGAGGCGCTGGCTGAGCGCACGCAAGGCCAGGGCAGTGGTGCTGCCGGTGCCCAAGCCGACCGTCATCTTGTTTTCGACGTATTGCAGTGCGGCCGCCGCGGCAAGCTGCTTCTGTTGATCAGTGGAGAAACGAGGCATGTGGCTCTTTCGCAGTTTGGTTTTCTTAAAGATGAATCGCGGCAAAAAAAGCAAACACTCGAACTACGAAGACGCTGAGGTCTTGGCGTTTCAATTCAAGGAGTTTTTCTCCGCGTGCCCAGCGACTCTGCGGTTGAATTTTGGGTTCAGCTCTTTCCGGTCATGTGTTGGCAGCCCGCACCGCAGACACGATCGCTGCGGCAACGAGTTCAGCGGCCAGCGCGCCGACCGCCAGCAGGCTGGCCTGTTCTTTTCCACAAGAGATGGCAAAGACCATGTCCCCGTCAAACGGCGTGTGCGCCGGACGAATGGCGCGCGCCAGCCCGTCCTGCGCCATTTGCGCGATTTTGGTGATCTCCACCCGCTGGAATTGCGCATTGGTGGCGACCAGCACCAGCGTGGTGTTGCTCCAGGCGCGTGCCGGCGCGAAGGGATGCGAACGCAGATAGGCCTGAGTGTCCAACCAACCGCCCTCGGCGTTGCGCGCGCCGGCCACCAGGGCACCGGTTTGGGGATCGACGATATCGCCATACGCATTGACCACGGCCAGCACGCCGATCACCAACGCGCCGTGGCGCCAGGAGGCCATGCCCACACCGCCGGCCATGCTGTGCGGCACGCCGAGAATTTTGCCCACGGTGGCGCCGCAACCTGCGCCCACTGCGCCCTGGCGCGACTCCGCCGTCGAAGCTTCGCAGCAGGCTTGATACGCCATTTCCGCAGTGGGCCGGATTTTGGGATCGCCTACGTGCAGATCAAAAATCACCGCTGCCGGCACGATCGGCACCTTGGCAACGCCGACGTCGAAGCCGAGATTCTGCTCCTCCAAATAGCGTTGCACGCCCGCCGCGGCATTCAAACCAAACGCGCTGCCGCCGGTGAAGAAAATGCCGTGCACTTCCTGCACCAGCCGCACCGGTTTGAGCGCTTCGATTTCGCGCGATCCCGGCGCGGAGCCGCGCACATCAACACCCGCGATGGCGGGCGGTGGCGGCAGGATGACGGTGCAGCCGGTGCGGGCGGCCGCGTCATGCGCGTGGCCAACGCGCAAGCCGGGCACGTCGCAAAGGGAATCAGGCATGGAAGCAAAGTCAGACGGTATGAGGGCGGCGCCGCGACTTGCCGCGGCGTCATGCTATTTGACCAGGGTTGGTTTCAGGCCGCGGCGGAAGAAGGTGGATTTCTTCGGCTGCGCCTCCTCGCCCAGATTGCGATCGCTGAAGAAGAAGAGATCGCTGATCATCAGCCCGATGGAATTGCGCAGCGGCTTCCAGTTCTCGCGATAAGCCTCGCTATCGACGCTGGTGCCGTCCTTGTCCTTCACCACCAGCCGCACGCGCTGGGGGTTTTCGCGGTTGATCATGAAAGGCGAGTGGGTGGTGTAGAGAATCTGGTTTTTGATTGCCAGATCTTCCATCACTTTGATCAAGTCCTTCTGGCCGGCGGGATGCAGGTGAATGCCGGCTTCATCCACCAAAAAGATGAACTCATTGGCGCGCGCGTCCACCGTCTGGGCAATGAAGTTGATGTAGAAGGAGAGGTACCAGCGAAAGCCCAGGCTGCGCGATTCCGGCGTGTCGAACACCGTGGTGCCGTCGGAAATGTCGATATAGAGAATGTTGCCGTTGACGTTGAGCTTGATCTCGATGGTGGGTTCCTGTGACCAGGCGCGGCGGATTTGCTGCGTGATCAGGCGGCTGGCTTCCTCGCTGGCGCGGCGGCCACGGGTGGAATCCTCGAAGATAAGCTCGGGGTTGTTGATGCCGCCGATGCGCAACAGGTTGCGTTCGGTGCGGTAATGGTCGCCGCCTTCCAGCAGATCCTCGAGCGTGGCGCGGTTCTTAAGCAACTGGATTTCGTCGAAGTAAAGCAGCTTGGGCAGCGTGGCGAGAAACATGTCCTTTTCGCGCAAGCCGATTTCCGACTCGCCGACGAACACATGATAATCGTCGAGCGTCGGACCTTCTTTCTTCACCAGCAGCGTTTCCGTGTCTTTGAACGCCTCGCTAAAGCGCAGCAAATTGCGGCGATTTTCTTTGGAGATTTGGGAAAATTCCAGCGCCACTTCCGGGCATTTGCCTTGATAATAGTAGTCGGAATACTGGCAGGTGAGCGTGTTGTCGAATTGTGCCCCCGGGCTGAAGGCGTACAGCGCTTTCAAAATGTTGGTCTTGCCGCTCTCATTGGCGCCGACCAGAGCGGTGATTTTGGGATCGAGCGGGAACGCCAGTTCGAAGATCGACTTGAATGCCCTCACAAAGACACGTGATATCGTCATGTGCTGCCTCAACGGGTAGGTGTTCTATAAACAACAAAGCCCGATCTCGAGTTGCCGCCGCAGATCGGGCTGAAATCTTTTCAGGAAGACCAAGTCAATTTTCCACCGCTTCCGATTCGGGTTTCTCGTCATCGGCCGGAGGCTCGGGCTTGGGTTTGTATTCCGCCTTCTCCACCACTTTGCGGCCGGCTTCGATAAACTCCAGACCCTCGCCGCTCTTGTCCACGCGAATCTGGCTGCCGTCGGTGAATTGTCCGCGCAGGATGTGTTCGGCGATCGGATCTTCGATGTTCTTCTGAATCACCCGTTTCAAGGGCCGCGCCCCGTACACCGGATCGAAGCCCTTCTCCGCGATGAAGTCCTTGGCGCTGTCGGTGAGATTGATCGCGATCTGGCGGTCGGAGACTTTCTTGAGCATCTCGCTCACCACGATGTCGATGATCTGATTCATGTGCTCACGCGTCAGGCTGCGGAACACCACGATTTCATCCACGCGGTTGATGAACTCTGGATTGAACAGCCGCTTGACCTCCTCCATGATTTTGCTCTGCATCTTGGCGTAGTCGATTTCGCCCTCTTCGGTGGAAAAGCCGAAGCCGCCGGCCTTCTTGATTTCCCGTGCGCCGACGTTCGAGGTCATGATCAAGATGGTGTTCTTGAAATCAACCTTGCGGCCCAGGCCGTCGGTGAGGTGGCCGTCGTCGAGGATTTGCAGCAGGATGTTGAAGACATCCGGATGCGCCTTTTCGATTTCATCGAAGAGCACCACGGAATAGGGGTGGCGCCGGACTTTTTCCGTCAACTGGCCGCCCTCTTCATGGCCGACGTATCCGGGCGGGGCGCCGGTCAAACGCGAGACCGCGAACTTTTCCATGAACTCCGACATGTCCAGCCGGATGAGCGCGTCTTCTTTTTCGAAGAGATATTTGGCCAGCTCCTTGGCGAGTTGCGTCTTGCCGACGCCGGTCGGGCCGAGGAAAATGAAGGAACCGATCGGCCGGTTGGGATCCTTCAAGCCGGCCCGCGTGCGCCGGATCGCCTTGCAGAGCAGGTGAATCACCTCATCCTGCCCGACAATGCGCTTTTTGAGTTCCTCCTCCATGCCGAGGATTTTTTCATTTTCGGATTGCGCGACTTTGCGCACGGGAATGCCGGTCATCATCGCCACCACGTCGGCGATATCGTCTTCGCTCACGGTGGCGATGACTTCGTCTTCGGTTTCTTTCCAGCGCCGCTTGGCCGCGTCCAGCTTGCGGTTCAGCCGCTTTTCCTGATCGCGCAACACCGCCGCGCGCTCGAACTCCTGGTTCTTGATCACGCGGTCTTTTTCCTGGCGGACTTTCTTGATCTCGTCCTCCAGTTTGGTAATTTCCTTCGGCACCACGATGTTGGCGAGATGCACCCGCGCGCCGGTTTCATCGAGCACGTCGATGGCCTTGTCCGGCAGGAAGCGATCCGTAATGTAGCGTTCGGAAAGCTTCACCGAAGCGGAGATCGCGTCGGGCGTGTAGGTGACTTTGTGATGCTGCTCGTAGCGGTCTTTCAGCCCTTCGAGAATCTGGATGGTTTCTTCGGGGCTGGGCGGATCGACCATGATCTTTTGGAAGCGGCGTTCGAGTGCGCCGTCTTTTTCGATGTACTGCCGGTATTCGTCCAGCGTGGTGGCGCCGATGCACTGCAATTCGCCGCGCGAGAGTGCCGGTTTGAACATGTTGGAGGCGTCCAGCGAGCCGCTCGCGCCGCCGGCGCCGACGATGGTGTGCAATTCGTCGATGAACAGGATCACATCCTTGGCGCGGTAGAGTTCGTTCATGATCGCCTTCATGCGCTCTTCGAACTGGCCGCGGTACTTCGTGCCCGCCACGATGGCGCCCAGGTCGAGCGTGACCACGCGCTTGTTGTGCAGGATGCGCGGCACTTTGCGCTCGACAATGCGCAGCGCCAAGCCTTCGGCGATGGCGGTTTTGCCCACGCCCGGCTCGCCGATCAACACCGGATTGTTCTTCTTGCGGCGGCTCAGGATTTGCGCGACGCGCTCGATTTCACGCTCGCGGCCGATGATCGGATCGAGTTCGTTCTTGCGCGCCAGTTCGGTGAGGTCGCGGCCGAAGTGATCGAGCGCCGGCGTCTTGGAGCGCTGCGGGTTGGCTTCCTTGCTGGAAGGGGTGCCGCGCAGAATGTTGTCAAGCTCCTCCCGCACGGCTTCGTAGGTGATGTCGAAGTTCAGCAGCACCTGGGCGGCGACGCCGTCCTTCTCCTTCACCAGCGCCAACAGGAGATGTTCGGTGCCGATGATGTCCGACTTGTATTTTTCCGCTTCGACATAGGCCATCTTCAGGATCTTTTCGGCCCGTTTCGTGAACGGAATGTTGCCGATGGTCATGGTTTCGCCGGTTGACTTCACGGCGTCTTCGACGGCGCGTTTGATTTCATCGAGATCCGTTCCCAGGTTCCGCAAGATTTCCACGGCAATGCCTTCGCCTTCGCGGATCAGTCCCAGGAGCAGGTGTTCGGTGCCAATATAATCGTGCCCCAAGCGCAGTGCTTCCTCGCGTGAAAACTGGATGACCATCTGCACTCGGCTCGAGAAATTATTCTTCATTTGATCAACTCCCACAAGAGTAGGCTCAAGCGTTGCCTGATTTTTTTTCGCGGCGCAATCTACAAAGGAATTTTGCAAAAGTAAAGAGGGTTTTCCCCGCGGTTTCAAGACTGTAATCCGAGCTTGACACGCAACAGCATGGCGCGCATGGAATCGCGCTCGTACGCGCCCGCCATGGCCTTGTGATTCTTGCGCAAGTGACCGGGCTGCAGCATCAACGTCAATTCATTGAGCAGGGCGAGCGGCCAGTCCTTCATTTCTTCCAGGTCACAATCGTGACCCAACCGCAACAGCGAGAGCACGTCGAGACATTCCTGCGAATTGAGCATGCGGGCGTAGCGCAGCGTGCCGTAGGCGCGCCAGATGCGGTCGAGCAGGAAGTTGTTGCGGCCGGTCATGAGCTGGCCGCGGGTGTACTCCTCGAGCTGGCGCAGGTCCTCGGCCACCTCGGCCACCACCGTCATCACCTCGGCCTCGGATTTGCCGAGCGTGACTTGATTGGAAATCTGAAACATGTTGCCGCTGGCCTCGGTGCCCTCGCCGTAGAAGCCGCGCATCGTCATGCCGTGCTGCGCCAGCCGGCTCTTGGCGCCCTCGATGCCGCGCAACAGCGCCAGCGCCGGCAAATGCATCAACACCGACACACGAATGCCGGTGCCGGTGTTGGTGGGGCAGGCGGTGAGGTAGCCGAAGCGCTCGCTGAAGGCATATTCGATGCGCTCGCTGAGCTGGTCATCGAGCGCACGGATGGCCTCCCACGCCGCGGCGATGGCCAGCCCGGGCTGCATGGCTTGCAGCCGCAAATGATCCTCTTCATTGATCATCAGGCTGAGCGATTCGTCGGCATTGAGCGCGAGCAGGCGTGGCCCCTTGCGCTCGATGAATTGCGGGCTGGCGAGCCGGCGTTCGAGCAGCATTTCGCGATCCAGGCGCGGCAAACGTGAAAGATCGAGGCAGCGCGGTGACGCGGCGAGCGGCAGGCCGGCAAGGGCGTCCCACACGTCGGCAATGATCTTGTTCTGGCTGTCGACATCGGCCTTGTTGGGAAAAGCGTGCGCGGCGAGATTGCGCGCCAGGCGAATGCGCGTCGACAGCACGAGGTTGCCGTGCGGGCCGCTGTGCTGCAACCAGGAGGGCATGGACTTCGCCAGCTCATTGCAGTGCCGCTTGGAATTGGCGGCCGCCGCCTCCCAGGCGTATTGCGGTTTATTGGTATCGTTTTTCATGGTGTGCGCGGCGGAAAAGTTCGACCGGCCTGTTCCGCCGCACGAATCTGATCGCGCAGCTCGGCGGCCCGCTCGAATTTTTGTTCGCCGATGGCGCGCTCCAATTCCTGGCGCAATGCGGCCACACTTTTGCCCACGCGCGGCCTGAGCCGTTGCGGCCGCCGGCCGGTGTGACGGTTGCGGCCGTGAATATTGCGCAACAACACTTTGATCACCGGCTCAAACGCCGTGTAGCAAGCGGCACAACCGAGCAGGCCGCCGGACTCGAATTCCGGCCAGGTCAGGCCGCATTTTTGGCAACGTTCGCGCGGTTCTTGTTTCGCGCGGGAACGGCGGCCGCTGCTCTTGGCCGGCGCCTCACCCAGGATGCTGCTGACCACTTTGCCGAAGAATTCCGGCAGGTTGGTCGCCGCGCTGGGCAGACCCTGCTGGTGCGCACATGCCTGGCAAAGAAAAATCTCGCTCTTCTTGCCGTTCACGACTTGCTTCAAACGAACCGTGGCTTTGGCGTTGTGACAGGATTGACAGGTCATTTGTCTTGCTTCCCTCGCTGAATCGCTTCGTCCTCTCGGCATGCAGCCGGCTTCATCTGACCAGCAGCATTTTGTTTGATGAAACAAAGCCGTTCACCTGCACGCGATAGACATAGACGCCGCTGGCCAGCTCGCCGGCCTCGAACGCGACTTCGTGTTTGCCCGCGGGCTGGTGCGCTTGCACCAATGTTCTTTTTTCCCGGCCCAGCATATCGTAAATCTTCAGCGTGACCATTCCCGGCCGCGGAATTTGATAAGCGATGACCGTGGTGGGATTGAAAGGATTCGGATAATTTTGAAACAGCGCATACTCCGCCGGTGCGACGAGCGGCGCGCCATCAACCGCAGTGGTGGTCAGATCATATTGTGCCATCGCAACCGAGGCCGTGCCGCCGGCAATGGTAAATCCTCCGCCGATCATAATTCTGTTGCCTGACAAAACGAGAGAAGAAACGAGTCCATTCGTGCCGCCGAGATCATGCCATTCCGCGCCATCCCACCACGCGAGATTTGAAGCGGCAGTGTGCCCAGCCTGATCAAACGAGCCGCCGATGATCAGCTTACCGTCATAAGAGATGACGTCCATGACGTAACCGGGTTCGTTTTTTCTCAAGATGGTTCCGCCAAAGGCTTGCCACGTCGTGCCATTCCATTTCACGAAACCGTGAAACGGCTGGCCATTGATCCTCTTTGTGATCGCGCCGCCAACCAGTACTTCATTCGCCTGCACTTTGATGACGGCGACCGTGCCCTCGACGCCGTCATTGCCGGGCCCGCCCAAGGCGGACCAGGATTGCTGATTCCACACCGCGAGGTTTTGCGCCGGTTCAATATCTGCCAGGCCAAATCGCCCGCCCACATACAGCAAGTTCCCATCGCGTGCCAACGCGTTGACGACTCCGAGAAAGCCGTCGGATCTTCTGAGACCGTTGCCTAATGCCTCCCAGCGATTCGTCATGAGATTGAATCGCGCAATGGAATTTGCCGGCAGCGCATTGTTGACCGCGTCGCCTACGATCGCAAAGTATCCTCCCACATAGAGATAGTGATCGATTTTTTCCAAAGCATACACCGAAGCGCCTGACACGCCGCCGACGCCGATGCCGATCGCCGACCATTTGGCGCCGTCCCATTTGGCGATGTGATAGGCCTCCACTGAACCGGCGAAGCCAAAGTGGCCGCCGACATAAACCTCATTGCCGTCGACGAGCAAAGTCTCGACGCTGCCGGTGATGCCATTCTCCGCGGCGGTGCCGAGCGTCTCCCAATCACTGCCGTTCCATTTGGCGATGCTCTTGGCAAACGTGCTGCCGGCAATGCTGAAGCTGCCGCCCGCGTAAATGGCGTTTCCGGAGCCGGCGAGCGCGCTGATGCCGTTGCCGATGATGCCTTTCTCGGCAAGGCCTTCGGACAGTTTATTCCAACGTGATGAAGCGTCCTCCCAATAAGCAACACTTCCGAGAAACATATCGCCGGCTTTGCTGAAATCACCGCCGACGTAGAGCCGGTTGCCAATGGCTTGCACAGCATTGACGCCGCCGGGCCACGGTCGGCCTGGGAATCCCAGCGCTTCACCGACAGTCGACCATTTTGCGCCGTCCCACTTCGCAATGCTCCACGCGGGCGCATCGTTGATATTTTCGAAGTAGCCGCCGACATAGAGATTGTTGTTCATCAGACAGAGCGTTTTTATCTGGGGCGGGCCGGTGCCATCGGGCGTGAAATAAACGTCTCCGAAAGTTTCCCAAGCCGTCTTGTTCCATTTCGCCACGCCGTGCGCGCGCACCGTGCCGGTGGAATCGAACATGCCGACGATGTACAAATTCCCGGTGGCATCCACTTCCATGCCGCGCACCCAGTTGTTCGCGCCGCCGCCAACTGCGCTCCAACTTGTGCCGTTCCACTTCGCAAGATTTCTGGCGGCAACGCCGCCCGCAGAATGAAACTTGCCGCCGGCATAAAGGTCATCGCCGTTCGCGGCAAAGGCGTAGGCATACACCAAATCGTTGGGAATGGCGCTGGCCAGGCCGCCGTTGAAAGTCTCCCATTGCTGCGTGTCGAGATTCCACGCGGCGATGCCGTTGGTTTTTTGCTTCCCCACGAGATGGAAATAACCGCCGATGACGATCGATCTTCTGTGAATGGACATCGCGTACACGAACCCCGAGCTGATGAGCGTATCGCCATTGGTGAAAACGTCAATTTTTCTGACACCGTTTTCACCACCGTCGCTCACGGGGTTCCAATTTTTTCCATCGAAGTAGGTCAGGGCATTGACGCGCTTGGTGCCGGCTTGCACGAACAAGCCGCCGGCGAACAGCTTTCCGTCAATGAAACTCATCGCGTGCACGGTGGCATTCACGCCGTTATCCGGGCCTTCGCCGAGGGCATGCCACTTCTTCCCATCCCATTTGGCGATGTTGTTCGCCGCGACGCCGCCGGCCACCGAGAATTGGCCGCCGACGTAGAGATTGGCGCCATCGCTGGTCATGGCGTAAATCGGACCATCGACGACACCGGGAACGGAAAAGTCCCGGCTCCAGCCATTCTGTCGCGTGGCAGAATAGACGGCGCGGCTGCTCTGGCTCGCAGGCTGCAAATCAGCGGAGACTTCTCCATCTGTGCCAGGCAGAGACAGCAGGGCTATAGACAGGGTTTGATCTTTTGCTGCCTCTGCAACGCCATAGAATCCTCGGTGTTGTGCAAAAGCACTGGTGCATGTCATCGTCAGAAGAAGCGAAACGGTTTTGATGGACATCGAGGTTTTTCTGCCTTTCGATTCGGGGTGAAATAAGTGAAGCGCGGCACGTTCAATTCGAAGCAGAGCCGCGCGTCAACGCCGGTTGACGTGAATGCTGCGAATCTGGCCGTCGAACAATTCCACGACGCGATCGGCGCGCTCGGCGAGCGCGAGGTTGTGCGTCACGATGATGAACGTGCGCCGGTCGCGGCGGCTCAAATCCCAGAGCAATTGGTGCAAGCTTTCGCTGGACAACCGGTCGAGATTGCCGGAGGGTTCATCCGCCAGCACGAGCTGCGGCTCGTTCATGAGCGCGCGGGCCACGGCCACCCGCTGCTGCTCGCCGCCGGAGAGTTGGCCGGGCCGGTGCGCCATGCGCGGCGCCACACCGACGTCCTGCAATAGCTTGAGGGCGCGTTCGCGTAAATCGCGGCCATTGCGGCCGGCGATCAGAGCCGGCAGCAGCACGTTTTCGAGCGCGGTGAATTCCGGTAGCAGATGATGAAATTGAAACACGAAGCCGATGAACTGGTTGCGAAAATAGGCGAGCTGGCGGTCATTCAGTTTGGACAAAGGCGTGTCGCCGATGATGATCTCGCCGCTGGTGGGGCGATCCAAGGCGCCGAGCAAATGCAGCAGCGTGCTTTTGCCCACGCCCGAGGCGCCGACCACGGCAATGATCTCGCCGACATAGACGGTCAGATCCAACCCCTTGAGCACTTCCAATTGCCCGGTGGCGGTGGGATAGGCCTTGCTCAGCTTGCGGGTGATGATGATGGGTTCTCTTGCGGCCATGATCACAGGCTCACTTTCATTCGTATCGTATGGCTTGCACCGGATCGAGGGTGGCGGCGCGCAGGGCGGGGTAGATGGTTGCCGTGAAGGAGAGCAGGATGGCCGCCAATCCCACCGCGGCAAAATCGAGCGGGCGCATCAGAATCGGCAACGCATTGATGATGTAAACGTCCGCGGGCAGCGAGAAGAATTTCCATTTGAGCTGGCTCCAGCACAGCAGATAGCCGAGCGTCAGGCCGATGGCCGTGCCGACCACGCCCGCTACCAATCCCTGCAACATGAAGATGCGCATCACGCTTTGATTCGTGGCCCCCATGCTCTTTAGAATGCCGATTTCCTTAGTTTTCTCCAGCACCACCATGATCAGGCTGCTGACAATGTTAAAGGCCGCCACGATGATGATCAACGAGAGGATGATGAAGGCAATCCACTTCTCGAATTGCATCCAGGAAAACAGGTTCTTGTTGACCTCGAACCAGGTCTCGGTGTTGTAGGGATACTTCAGGCGGTTTTCGATCAACCCGGCGACTTTGTCGGCGAGGTTCATGTCTTCGAGTTTGAGCTGCAGGCCGGTCACCTTGCTTCCCAACTCGAACAGCCGTTGCGCTTCGGGAATGCCGATGAAGGCGCAATTCGAATCATACTCGAAGATGCCGGTTTCGAAGTAACCGGCGACGCGAAACTGCAGCGCGCGCGGCATGGCGCCGAAGCCGCTCAAATTCAGACCCGCGGCCGAGAGCAGCGTGACTTTGTCGCCCAGCCCGACTTCGAGCCGGTCCGCCAGCGAGTAACCCAGCAAGATGCCGGGCAGGGGCCGATCGCCTTCTTTCTCGATGGTGCCGAGATTGAGCGTGCCGTAATTGACGTTCTTGACGAGATCGGTCACCAGCGATTCGCGTTTGGGATCGATGCCCTTGATGATGATGCCTTCCTTCTTGTCCTGGCCTTGCGAGAGAATCAGTGCCTTGTTGAAGACATAGGGCGAGGCCGCCACGATGTGCGGCAGATCCTTGATCTTTTCCTCGACAGCGCGGTAATCGGTCAGACCTTGGTCATGAAACGTCTTGACTTTGATATGGGCATCGAAGCCGATGATGCGCGAGCGCACCTCGCTCTCGAAGCCGTTCATTACCGAGAGCACGATCACCAAAGCGGCGGTGCCGATGGCCACGCCGGCAATCGAAATGTAGGTGATCAACGAGATGAATTTGACCTGGCGTTTGGAGCGCAGATAGCGCCGCGCAATGAACAGTTCGTAAAACATTCTTGCCGCTTTCCAAAAATCCTGCAGGGAAAATTCTTGTCCGGCGCCACGTTAGTGATTTGCAAAGGTGCGGCGCCGCGCGGCCATTATTTTTCCGGCCGCATTTGCGGAAACAGCAGCACGTCCCGAATCGAGGGCTGGTCGGTGAAGATCATGACCAGCCGGTCGATGCCGACGCCCAGGCCGGTGGTGGGCGGCATGCCGTACTCCAGCGCGCGCAGAAAATCCTCGTCGAGCTGTTGTGCCTCTTCGTCGCCGGCTTCCATCAGCCGCTTCTGTTCCAGGAAGCGCTCGCGCTGGTCGAGAGGATCATTCAATTCCGTGAAAGCATTGCCCACTTCCTTGCCGGCGAGGAACGGCTCGAAGCGTTCCACCAGGCCGGGCTTGCTGCGATGACGCTTGGCCAGCGGCGAGAGCGCAACCGGGTAGTCGGTGATGAACACCGGCTGGATCAGCTTGGGCTCAACTTTCTCGCCGAAAATGGCATCGATGATTTTGCCCTCGCCCATGGTGGGGTCGGTCTCGACGCCCAGCTTGCGCGCGATGCTGCGCAGTTCTGCCAAACTCTTGCCGAAGAGCGCCTCGCCGGTTTCCTTCGCGATGGCGTCGAGCAGCGGCACGCGCGGCCAGGGCGGAGTAAGGTCGATTTCCTGACCTTGATAGGTGATGCGATAGCCGCCGGTCAAATCCCGCGCGATCTGGCAGAACATTTCTTCGACCAAGTTCGCCATGAAGTGGTAGTCCTGATAGGCGATATAGACTTCCATCATGGTGAATTCGGGATTGTGGAAACGATCCATGCCTTCGTTGCGGAAATCCTTGGCGAACTCGAAGACGCCGTCGAAGCCGCCGACGATCAGGCGTTTCAAATAAAGCTCGTTGGCAATGCGCAGATACAGGGTCATGTCCAGCGCGTTGTGATGCGTGGTGAAGGGCCGCGCCGACGCGCCGCCGTAGAGCGGCTGCAGAATGGGCGTTTCAACTTCGAGGTAGCCGCGGCTCGTGAGATAGTCGCGCATGCTGGCGATGATGCGGCTGCGTTTGATGAACACCTCCCGCACCTGGGGATTGACCGCGAGATCGGCGTAGCGCTGGCGATAACGAAACTCCTTGTCGGCCAGGGCGTCGAACACTACGCGCTCACCCGCGGTCACTTTTTCCTTGGCAATCGGCAGGGGCCGCAGTGATTTCGCCAGCAGTTTGAGGCCGCTGGCCTGCACGGTGATTTCGCCGGTGCGCGTCTTCACCACTTTGCCCGCCACGCCGATGACGTCACCCAAATCCAGCAGCGGCACCAGCCGGTAGTTTTCTGCGCCGATCAAATCTTGCTTGAGATAGAACTGCAGCCGCCCGCTGGCATCCTCGAGATGGCCGAAGGTGGCCTTGCCCATCGGCCGCAACGCCATGATGCGGCCGCCGATCGTCACTTCTTTTTCGAACAGGGCCTCGAAGTTGTCTTTGACCTCCGCGGCGAGATGGCTGCGCTGGAATTCGTGTGGGAATGGATCAACGCCGAGCGCCTTGAGCTGCTCGAATTTTTCGCGGCGGGCCCGCAAAACCGTGCTCAGATCTTCGGCGTCGGTTGTTTCTTTCTCAGGGTTGATTTGGTCTTGATTGTCGTTCATGGAACTTGCGTGGATGTTTTTTCAAGGTGGATGTTTTGGGCGCTGGCCTCATCGCCGGTGAGCCAGATTGATTTTTGGATAGAATACCTCAAGCCGGCGTCTGCGTGTCGTCCGCGCCCTCCGCATAGCGCCGTGGCACGCGTTGCGAGATGTTACAGGTGACTTCGTAGGGAATCGTGTCCAAGCGTTCGCACCACTCGTAGATTGTGATTTCATTATCACCCTGCCGGCCCAGCAGCACGACTTCATCACCGCGGCGGAGGCCGGCATCATCGCCCAGGTCGACGATGATTTGATCCATGCACACGCGCCCGACCACCGGCCGGCGCCGGCCGCCCACCAGCACCTCCATGTTGTTGGAGAAGCGGCGGCTGAAGCCGTCGGCATAGCCAATGGGAATCGTTGCCAGGAAAGACGGCCTGCGGGTTTGAAAAGTTCTGCCGTAGCTCACGGAGAAGCGGGCCGGCACGTGTTTGACCTGAAGCACTTGCGAGCGCAGCCGCATGGCGGGCTGCAGCGCAATCGACTCCGTGGTTTCGCGGCTGGGATAGTAGCCGTACAGGATCACGCCGGCGCGCACCATCGTGAAATAGGCCTCCGGCAAATCGAGAATCGCGCCGCTGTTGGCGGCGTGAATCCATGGCGGCGAAATGCCGCGTTCGCGCAAGCGCGTGACCGTGGCGCGAAACGCGGCGAGTTGCTGCCGCGCATAGGTTTTGTCGGTCTCATCGCTGGTCGCGAGATGAGTGTAGAGGCCGGTCAGCAACAGGCCTGGCAAGCGGGAGAGGCGGGTCACGAATTCCACCGGGTCATCATGCACGCCCACCCGCCCCATGCCGGTGTCGATTTTGACGTGCACAGTCGCGACCGTGCCGAGCGCCTGCGCGCGCCGCGAAATCATCTGGGCAAGATCGTGCTCATAAACCGTCATCATCAAGTCATGCTGCAGAAAAGCATCGATTTGGTGCTCGAACAATCCACCGAGCACGAGCACCGGCGCGGTGCAGCCGTGTTGGCGCAGGATGATACCCTCTTCGAGCAGGGCCACGCCGAGCTGCGTCGCGCCGGCGCGCAGCGCAACGCGCGCGATCGGCACGCTGCCGTGGCCGTAGCCGTCGGCTTTGACGATGGCCATCACCTCCGCCGGAGGCGTGCGGCTGCAGATGCGGCGCGTGTTTGCCGCCACCGCCTGCAGGTCGATGTCCGCAACGGTTGGCCGTTGGTTGGCAAAGGATTCACGTGGGGAAAAGTCGAGCGCGGCATGGCCGGCAGGCCTGGAAGGCAGCTCACCCATCATGAGGCTTTCGCTCGGGACGCAGTCATCGGCCGCGGTGGTTGCTGCAGAAGGGTATTCCGCGATGGTTTCCAATCACACAACTATTCTTCGATCTCCAGTTCTTCCAACACTTCGGCGCCGCCTTTCTTGTTGGCGCGCATGCCCATCAAATAGGCCTTGATGAATTCATCCAAATCGCCGTCCATCACCGCCTGCACGTTGCCGGTGCTCACGCCGGTGCGATGGTCCTTGACCAGGTTGTAGGGATGAAAGACGTAGGAGCGGATCTGGCTGCCCCAGGCGATGTCTTTCTTGTTCTTCTCCAAGTCGCTGAACTTGGATTTCTCCTGTTCCAGCTTGAGCTGATAGAGCTTGGCCATGAGCAGTTTCATCGCCATCTCGCGATTGCGAATCTGGCTGCGCTCGTTTTGGCACTGCACCACGATGCCGGTGGGCACGTGGGTGAGGCGTACCGCCGACGAGGTCTTGTTGACGTGCTGGCCGCCGGCGCCGCTGGCGCGATAGGTGTCGACGCGCAGGTCTTTCTCTTCGATTTTGATGTCGACGTTGTTCTCCACCACCGGCAGCACGAACACCGAGGCAAACGAAGTGTGCCGGCGCTTATTGGCGTCGAACGGCGAGATGCGCACCAGGCGATGCACGCCGGCTTCAGCCTTGAGATAGCCGTAGGCATAGGGGCCAGTCACTTCGATGGTCGCATCTTTCAAGCCGGCTTCTTCCCCGGCTTGCAGGTCGATGACTTCGTATTTGAAGCCGCTGCGTTCGATCCAGCGCAGATACATGCGGTAGAGCATCTGCGTCCAGTCCTGGCTTTCCGTGCCGCCGGCGCCGGGATGCAGCGTCAGGATGGCGTTGTTGTGATCATGTTCGCCGGAGAGCATGTTGCGGAACTCCAGCGCCGCCGCCGCCTTCTCGAAGTCATCCAGCTCCTTCTCGGCCTCCTGGAAGACGCTTTCGTCCCGGGCTTCCTCGGCCAAATCCAGCATGACGGCAGCGTCCTCGCGTTTGCGATCCACTTCCTGCCAGGCCGTGACCCATTCCCGCCGCACGGCGAGGTCGCGCATCAACACTTGCGCGCGCTCGTTGTCGTTCCAGAAATCCGGCGCCGCGCTCTTCTTTTCGAGCTCTTCGATTTCTTTTTCTTTTTTGGGAATTTCAAAGACTGTCCCGCAGGTATACAACCCGTTGGGACATTTCCTTGAGTCTGGTGTGCAAATCTTCACGCATGAGGTTTGTTTTCCTTGATTGAATATTTAAACCGCCGCGAATATAGCAGAAATCGCGCAGAGATGCAAGCAGGCTTTTGCCCGGCAGCCGCGTGCGAGATCGGCCGGCGAAGCCTTTGTCACCGCGATTTTGTTTAGGAAAGGCGCAGTGCTTGAGTGGCCATTTCTCATCCCGCCGCCTCAGCCAGAAATCGTCGAACAGTGCCCTTCGTCTGTTGACATTTATTTAAGGGTGCAGGATGAGCCCATAGCATCTTGCTCGCGGGCAGGACAGCGGTGTGCTCAATGTAGAGTGGGAGAGAGGCCCGAAAACGCGTCCGGCAGCATACGAGAGCCGTGGTTGCCTGGCTCGGCGACGCAACCCGAGTAGGGAAAGCCAATCCTAGGCTCGTGGCGAGTTGCTGCCTTGCCAAGTCTCAATGCTGCCGGACTTGGGAGGGAGGAAAGAGTGGAAGTAAGTGTCGTTCTATTCTGGCAAGACTCTTGCGTCTGCAACGATTCTATCGCTCAGGCTTCCAGCTTGCCATCGCCTGCAAGCTGCAGGCCCAATGCCATTGGCTTTCTTTGAGGGAAAATCGGTCCCAACCTTGACTGAGCCAAGGTTTTGTGAGCGCTTGCACCAAGCGAACACACCAAGAGCATTCCCTCTCGCGGCTATGGAAAGAACATCGCCGCAAAATCGGCGGCATCGGGCCGGAGGGCCTGCGCCAAGGACGACGCATTCAACGAGCACCGGCTCTTCGCGTCCCGGCAAAGTAGTGAGCGCAAACTCAACGGCAAAGGACGCCATCTGCTTCTGCGAGATAAACCCATCGGCGCGAAACCTGGCTTTGCTGCCAGGGCTTCAGTTCACGCTCTCGCGAATCAACGCCACCACCTTGCCCTGAATCGACCAGGCCTGGTTCAGCGGGATGGGGGCGTAGGCGTTGTTCTCGGGCTTCAAGAACATCTCGTTGCCGGTGCTGATGAAACGCTTGACCGTAGCTTCTTCGCCGGTGAGCGCCACCACGATGTCGCCGTTGCGCGCCTGGCTGGTCGAGCGCACGATCACGAGATCGCCTTCGTAAATGCCGGCGTCGATCATGCTGTCACCCTGTACGCGCAGCGCGAAATATTCCGAGCCGTCGCTGGTCAGGTAGTCCGGCACCGGCACGTAGCGCTCGACGTTTTCCTGCGCGAGAATGGGCATGCCTGCCGCGATGCGGCCGAGCACCGGAACGTTGTCCGCGTGAGTTTGGTTGGGCAGGCCCATCGGGTGCAGCACTGTAATGCTGCGCGCGGCACCGCCGCCGTGCTTGGCAATGTAGCCTTTCGCCTCCAAGGCCGCCAGATGTTTGAAGATTGCATTCTTCGAGCGAATGCCCAACTCATCCGCTAGCTCTTGCATGGTGGGCGGAAATCCGCGCTTCTTCACGTCGCGCGCGATCAGCTCGAGAATGAGCTTCTGTTTCTCTGTGAGTTTCTTCATGACATGCTCCAGGTTTTGGTGAGATCTGCGGCGTGCCTCTCGGCGCAGCGTGTTGAAGTTCGCGCCGCCTCGCCGTTGCGCGCCGGTCTCGGGTTCCAACCACCTCTCTCCCGCTGTGGAGCCACATTTTGTGAGTGGAGCATCTATCAGCC
Source organism: bacterium (assembly GCA_023150945.1). Classification (NCBI taxonomy): domain Bacteria; species bacterium. Next base: position 169,265 of record JAKLJX010000005.1, read on the forward strand.
TTCCACTGGCTCACGCGAGTGCATTGATGTTCACTGACATTATAATCACCGGTGAACAGAATGTCAAGATATTTTTTCAAAAATCTCAACTTTTTTTGCAGATAAAAGACTCCGATTTTCAATGCGGGCTGAAGCGAAAACCGTGCGCGCCTCTGTCCGTGTAGTGCTCAAGTAGCCGTGCCTGTGAGCCAGTTTCAGTTCCGCTCAGGACGGCTCATCGCCTCCCAGGTGAATGGGCCTTTTCTGTTTTCGCTGCAGTCATTCCCGCTGCGACCGGCGACTCTTCGAGTTTTCAATCTTCAGGTTAAAATGGATGGCGAGGCGGCTTGTTGGTCCGCAGGCAACTCTTCCGTTAAAGCTTCGTCTCTGGGAGCGTGCGAGTTGAGGCTGTGGTGAGATCGTGCCGTTTCACCTCATGCTGCCTTGCTTGCACAAATGAGAGGCCTGCCGGTCGGGTTGACTTTTCCATCATGCCGGCCTATATTGCCGGTCGCTGCGGCAGGCCCTCGGGCAGAAGATGAGCGTGCACTGGTTGATGCAGAACTGGGCATTTGCCCGATAGCCGTACTCCGTTGCAGTTCCGGCCGCGTCGGCACGCTGCGGCGCAACGACACGTGAGCCGAATTCTCCATTACCTCCCGAATAGCCGCCTATGAAACCTGATTCCCCAGTCAAATCCCTTCTGCTCGCAGTTGCGGGTGTTCTGGCCATGTTGGCCTACTTCCAACTTTTTGCCAACTCGCGAGTGGCGCATTTCCTGCGGCCGGCCGTATCGACCGAGGCCGTGCTGGCCGGGGCCGAGCAGGCCTTGCAACAATCTCCGCTCGCCGGGCTGGATTTGCGCCGCAGCATCGAGGTGGCGACGAATGCCGATCTTGGCAAGTACGTGCAACAAGCCGGGCTGCCGCAATCTGCCGCCTCTGCCCTCCCCATTGGCCGTTGGGAAATCCGCTGGCGGGGCTCAGCGCCTGGCGAGGACGGCAAGAAGAGCCGCGTGCTTTTCCGCGTCAACTACGATCTCACCGGCAAGTTTGTCGGCATGGAATTGCGCGACCCGCGCCGCCACGGCACGCCTCGCTTGAATCAGGAGGAGGCGCTGGCGCAGGCGCAAGCCTATCTCACTGCCTTGGCTTTCGACACGACTGCGCTCGCCCTCTCCGAAAAGAAAACCGGCGATGACGACGGCGTGCCCTCGCATGAGTTCACTTTCACCCGTCCCTCGCCGGTTGCTGCCGCCTTGCAGGAGCGCGTGCGCGTGCACGTTGCGGGCAACACAGTTGTCTTTTTTGATCACGAAACCAGAGTGCGGGAGGAAAAGCCGCCCGTCGTCGCGCCGCCGGAAAGAAATGTGCAGTTCTCGACCGAGCCGGGCGCGCTCTCCGAAGCGCAGGCGGAAAAAATTGCAGACATCGTCGCGGGCGTGCTGATCGGAATCACCTGGACGCTGGTGCTCGGTTTTCTGATCGTGACGTTCTTCAAACGCCTGCGCCATGATGAGATCGAATTCAAACGCGCGTGGTGGTTCGGCGGACTGCTGTTTCTGGCGACGGCAACCACGGTCGCCGTGGATAACTGGCAGATTGACTGGCTGGCGGTTTTCCTCGGCGGCGGCATGGGCGGCTTGTTCGTGGGCTTGGGTATCGTTGTTGTTTACGCCACTTCGGATGGCGTGAGCCGCGAAGTTTGGCCGGAAAAGCTGGCGCTTGTGGATCTTCTGTTCGCCGGCCATTTGCGCGTGCGCGAATTGGGGGAGGCCATTCTGCACGCCTTTTTCATTGCCGGCGTCACGGCCTTGCTGCTGGCCGCGCCCGCCATGCTGGCCAACGCTGGGCGGCTCAGCTACGTGCATTTTGAAGAGAGCCGGCTTTGGTTTCTGAGCGGACCGGCTGCCATGCTCACCGTGCTGAGCAAGAACTTTACTGCGTCCGCCTATCTCACCGTGATCTTCTTCCTGTTTTGGTCGGCCTATCTGAAATCACGCTTGCACGGAGGCAGGCTGGCTCTGGCGTTGCTGGCCCTGTCTTTTGCCCTCTCCGCATTCTCGCTGGACTATCTGCGCCCGATTTATGCCAATCCCGTGCTTATGCTGCCTGCCGCGCTGCTGCTCGCCCACTTTGCGCAGCGTTACGATTTCCTCACCCTGCTGCTCGCGCTGCTGCTTTTCGGCTTGCTGCTGGATTTGAGTTTCATCGGCATTTTGCCGCTGGGCCAGACGAGCGCGGTGAGTGTGGCATTGATGGTGCTGGCCGTTTTACTGCTGGCCGCCGGCGCGCTGCTGGTCTATCAACCCAAATCGGTGCAGGAATTTCGCGGCTACGTGCCGGCTTACGTCAGCCGCATCGCTGAGCGCGAGCGTTTTCTGAATGAGCTGGAGATTGCCCGCGGCGTTCAGTTGCGCTTCCTGCCGCAGGCTGCGCCTCATTTTCCCCGTCTTGAAATCGCCAGCATCTGCCGCCCGGCCATGGAAGTCGGCGGCGACTATTTCGATTTCATCCGCGACGGCAACGACCGCCTGAGCGTCGTCGTCGGCGATGTTTCCGGCAAAGGTGTATCCGCGGCGTTCTACATGACTTTGGCGAAGGGCATCATCAAAGCGCTCTCCCGGCTGACCCATTCGCCCAAGTCACTGCTTTCCGACATGAACACCGTCTTCTATGAGAACACCCCCAAGGAAGTCTTCATCAGTTTGATCTATGGCCGGTTCGACCTCGCTGCCGGCACGCTCACCTTTGCGCGCGCAGGCCACAACCCGCTCATCTTGCACAAAGGCCTCGGCGGCGAGCTGCAGCTTCTGAACCCACGCGGCCTGGCCATCGGCATGGAACCCGGTCCGGTTTTCTCCGCCACGATTGAAGAGCAGCGCCTGCCGATTCAGCGTGGTGATGTTTTCGTCTTCTACACCGACGGGATTTCCGAGGCGATGAACAAACACGGAGAGGAATTCGGGGAAGATCGCCTGCGCCAGGCCATCAGCCGGCTGAGCCATGTCCCGGCGCAGGAAATGCTGGATGCCATCACCCGCGCAGTTTCCGATTTCACCGGAGATGCGCAACAACATGACGATTTTACGATGGTGGTGGTTAAAGTGGTGGGATGAGTTCGCTACACCGCTTTAAGAATTGCTGGTTGGTTCTCGGTTGCGCGGCGTCTTATCTCAAAAGTGTGCCTTTTGGGGCAGCAGTGCTCGAGCCTCTGGCGGTCTTTGTGCCATAAGGCGCTCAAAGGCAGAATAGAATTTTGAAAGTCTTGATGCCAAAACCATTGGGGACAAAACGATTGAGCCCGAATCCCGCGTGATTTTCGTGTTGACTGAAATGATAAGAAAGGCCTTGAAAACACAGGGTGAGATGCCAGGGGCCCGTTGCCTCTATTCGTGGAAGCGGTCTTTCTCTATGTCCTTCAGACGAATCTTGTGAAATGCCTGCCCTGTGCCCAAGCCTTTGCAGGATAACATCGATATTGGTTTTACCAATAATGGGTCTGACCGGAATTTTTCCCACTGCCGCCCGAGGGCTTCAGTTCAACTCGTATGAAAACTGGCGCGGAGTATCACTCTGGAAAAACTGGCACGACCGCGCAGTTCTTTTCTATTTTGGTCCGGTGGCAGTCTGGCAGACTGCGTTACGATGGGGTACTGTGCTTCTGGCTTTCTCCCAATTCCACCTCATCAGCAAAGCTGTAAACCTCCACGCCCAAGTGCTGCGCCGCGGTTTGAGCCTTGAAGTCGACCATCGGTGAGATCACGATGGTGCGATCAGCCTTGTGACCATGCCTTTGCTCGTAAAACGCCTTCTTGCGCCAGAACGCATACATGTCGGATTTGCTCATCGAGGATTTGATTTCACACAGAATCAGAATGCCGTTGGAAATGATCACATCCAATTCCACCTGGTCGGGTTTGCCGAATACAGATCCCTGCTCGTCGAAGTCCTGGTAGCGCTCGACTTTGACTTTGAAGGAATCCTCCAAAATCGCCTTGAGGCCGTTGCGGAAGGAGGCTTCGGATTGCATCCCCCACCTTGCTCCCAGCGCGCCGATACTGCTCTCAATTCTTCTATCGAGCGCTTTGATCGAAGCCACCATCTCCCTGATGACCTTTTGGTTCTCCTCCCATTTCTTTTGGTTCTCCTCCCACTTTCTTTGGCTTTCGCGCCACTTTTCCTGATCTTCCTCCCAGAGTTTGTCCTGCCTCTCCCTTTCGGCTTTCAGTTCATCCAAAACGCGATCGATTCGATCCTCCAATCGTTCTTTTTCGGCATACTTTGCTGAGGCTATTTCGGTGATTGACTGGCGGCAAGATTCGTCTTCCTCGAGCAAGCGCATGAGCTCGCTGCGAATCATGGACCTGATTTGGTCTGTTTGTTTGGTTGCCGGCATCTTGATTCCCCGGGAATGATGAAATCAGTTTTGTCTCTTTGTGACCACGGCAGGCCGCTTCGTCTTTGTGCGGCTTCGGCAAGCTTCTGCGCCGTAACTTAACTTATTTTTCAAGAAAATCAAGAGGCGGCAATTGCTGCCTCCTGGCGAAAGGACTGGGGCAGCGTGAGCCTACCAAGCGTGACAAGCCCGCGGCCCGAGCCAGGCATTGCCATATTCCTTTCAGCCAAATCGCCTTGCGGGTTTGCGAGAACTTGCCCGCGATGAGTAGGTGCAAACAAGCACGGCCGGCAAACTCGCGCGGTGCAGAGTTTCGTAGCGCAGGCATCTTGCCCAATGTCACTCACTTTTCAGAGTAGTGAAATTCTCGCAACTCACTGATTGCTGCTCACTTCAAATGGCTTGACCTTGCCGGACTTTCGCAGCAAACAAGAGGAACCAAAGCGGAAGGTGCAACTGCTCGGCGTGCGCCAGAAAGGAATCCAATTCGGGGGGAGAGTCAAAAAGACCACAGCCGCAGCAGCAGGAGAGCGTGGCCGCGCCATTGCGCCCAGCGGCTGCGCCAGGACTGCGGTGCAGGCAGCAGCCGGTCGAATGGCAGGGCGAGGGACAACACCAGCAAGGTGGTAAGCTCCGAAGCCGCCACGATCAACTTGGCAATCGCGAGCCGGCCGGCGCCGTGATGCTTGCGAAAGTAGCGGCACAGGCTGCGATAATATGCGATGAAATTGCGTGCAACCGCCTGCCTGGCGCTTTGACCGCCGGCGTGATAGACCCTTGCCCCCGGCAGAAAGTAGAGTTTTCCGCCGGCAGCCGCGACGTTGTGGCACAGCTCGACGTCCTCGAAGTACATAAAATAGCCTTCGTCAAAGCCGCCGGCCGCCTCGAATACTTCACGGCGCAGCGCCAGGCAGGCGCCGGCTTGCTGCACCGGCCGTTGCTCATTGTGATTCCACCAGGTCATCCAGTAACGGCCAAAGCGCCTGCTCTTCGGAAACACGCGCGCCAGTCCCGTGCGCTCATAGAAAAGCGTTTCCAGCGTGGGTAGCTCGCGAATCGCGCCGAATTGAATGCTGCCGTCGGGATTCAAGTGTTTGGGCACGCAGCCGCTGGCCAGCGGATTCGCGTTCAGAAAGCCGACCAGGTCAGCGGCCAAATCGCCGTCCACCCAGGTGTCGGGATTGAGCAGCAACAGATAGCGGCCGTGCGCCTGTTGCGCGGCGGCGTTGTTGGCGCCGCCAAACCCGCGATTTTCCGGCAGCCGCAGCAGCTTGACGAAGGGGAATGCGCGCGCGACCAGCTCCGCGGTGCCGTCGGCAGAGGCATTGTCGCAAACGATGATTTCACTCGCCACGCTGCGGCAAAACTGCTGCAACGAGGCCAGGCAGCGCGCGATGTCGTGTCGCGAATTGTAGGTGACGATGATAATACTAAGCTCAGGTGGCATCGAAATCGTTGTTGAATTGTCGTGCGGCGATTTGGGCCGGAATAATACACAAGCGCGGCGGCATTCTCAAGCACTTTTGCCGGACAAATATCTTGCTTCTCTGCGGGGCTGCGGCTATATTGCTTCCCGTTTTTGACGATTTCTCCGGCCGCGCTGACCACAGGTTGTCACACGAACCATTCGAGCCTCGATGCAAGTTCCGCCCCCGCATTATCATTTGCAATTCTCCGACCGGCAGTTCTACATCATCGGCCGCGTCCTGCTCGCGCTGTTGCTGCTCGCCGCGGCGCTGGTCGTGATGTTTTTCATGCGCAACCTGCTCGCGCCCCTGGTGATTTCGATCTTTCTCGCTTACTTGCTGGAGCCCGCGGTGGAAGCGCTGGAGAACCGCGGCCTCGACCGCGTGTGGGCAATTTTGATTGTTTTCTTCGGCCTGGCCGGCATGGCCACCACGCTCTTCCTGCTGCTGCGCGCCGAGATTTCGAGCGAAGTGCAGACCATTCTCGCGCACGTGCAGCTCGAACAGCCCGAGCTGCTCATCGAGCAGATCAAGGAGAAGCTCAAGCTGTCGTTTCCCGGCGCCACACAGGCGCGCATCGTCGATATGATCGGCAAGGTGATGCTGCACTTCTTCTATTCCTTTTTCAAACCCGGAGTGGAGGGCGTGGTGGAATTGTTTTCCACGGTGGGCGGATTGATCATCGTGCCGTTTCTCACCTTTTTCATTCTCAAAGATTCGCGCGCGCTGCAAACCGCGATCGTGCAGCGCATTCCCAACCGCTATTTCGAGATGTCGCTCAGCCTGTTTCACAAAGCCAGCCAGCAACTCGGCCGCTACATCCGCGGGGTGTTGCTGGACGGCGCGCTCGTCGGGTTGATGGTGATGATCGCGCTCTCGCTGCTCGATTTGCGCTACGCCGTGTTCATCGGCGTGCTGGCGGGCATGGCCAATTTGATTCCCTATCTCGGGCCGGTGTTGGGCGGCATTCCCGCCATTGCGGTTTCGGTGATCGACCGCGGCAATTTCTCCGGTGTGCCCGCGGTGCTGTTGGCCTTTGCGGTGGTGAAGATCATCGACGACTTTCTGATTCAGCCCTACGTGGTTTCCAAAAGCGTTTCGTTGCATCCGGTGATCGTGATTCTCGCCATCTACGTCGGCGGCAATCTCGCCGGCATTTTGGGCATGATCGTGGCCGTGCCGGTGGTTGCGATTATCAAAGGCAGTCTGGATATACTGCATTGGGGATTCAGCGAATACTACATTTTCCGCCTGCCGGAATTCGCTTTTGCCAATGCCGAGGAATTCAAGCAGGCCACCGTGGCGCCCAGCGCGCCCGCGGTTGTGGCCGGCCAACCCGACGGTCAATCCCGTGCCCATGCGGAGGCGGGCACCACAGCGGCCTCGGTTCAATCTTCTGCGTCCTGATGTATTTTCCCAACCCGAACGAGCCGGAATCAAAGAAGGCAAAAGCGCTCGCGAAGACGCGGAGACGCAAAGGCACGCAAAAAAAAGATTCGAGTATTGCCTTTCATGATTGCCGGCAAAAAATGATTGGGAAATCTTTGCGGCCTTGCGTCTCTGCGTGAATTCTTTCGCCCAAGGTGAAAAAAGTCGGGGATTCTCAGAATCGATACAAAACCCGCATCAATATGGTTCGAGAAAGCACCCACCGGACAGATCTCTGCTTTCTTTGCAGCGAGTTTACTCTTTTGTGACGAATGAGTCCTGCGCATGCGCAATCATGTTCTGATCTTTGGCTTGTGCTTGCTGGCCGCCCTGGCCAATCAAGCCTGTTTGAAATCGACATTGCAGAAAGGGCAGCCGGAGACTGCCGCGCCTGCACGCCGGCCCGTGAAGGCTCCGCCGCCCGCTTTGCAGGAGGCGACGGCGGCAGTGGCCCCACGCGCCGCGCTGGCCAATTACGTGGTGGATTGTGATCGCGCCCTGATCGATCTGGCCGGACCGCTGCAGCAAATCGCCGATTCCCTCACCGCGCTGAATTTGATGTACAGCGCCCGCAATCTGGCGGATTGCTCGGGCATCTATCATCGCACGGTGCAAGCCTTGCAGGCACGCTGCCCGCACATCGAGACGCCGGAGGCCGGCCGCGCCCGCAGCGCGGAAGCGATTGCCCGCTGGTATGCCGAGCGCCGCGAGTTGATCCTGATTCAGGATGCTCTCGCGCAAGCGGATTTGATCAAGCCGGGCGCCGTGATGTTTTTTGGCCGCGATCTGCGCGTGTACCGCAAGCTCAAGCCGGAGCAGGCCCTCGCGGCCGTCCATCATCTCGGCATCGTGGTTTCGGTGGAACGCGATGCCGAGGGCAACGTGATTTCGTACCGGCTCTTTCAGGGCCGCGCGCCGGGCAAACCTGCTGCCACCACCAGTTTCCATTGGCGCCAGCCTGCGCGGCCCACCTTCCCGCCGTTCGGAAACGGTGAGCAGCAGTGGATCGGCCTGGCGCGCTTGGTGAATGCCTCTTCGTATTGACGCACCGGCATTCCGCGGGCTGGCAAGGGCTGAATCACCGTGGGGCTGATTTCCCGCGCGACTTGAAATCTCAAACAAAAATCATCCCGGCCCAGTTGTCAGGATGATGCTTTTGTTTTTTGCCGATCGGAGACGGGTCGTGCCACGCTTGCGTGAGTGAATAGGACAAGTCTTCGAACAAGGAGATTTTCGGGTTATTGCCATGAGCAAGCCGGATGTCCGCTGGATTCAGCGATACAAACATTTCAGCCAGGCCTTCGAGCAGTTGAACCGTGCCGTTGAACTGGCTTGGCAGCGTTCCTTGAGCGAACTCGAAGAACAGGGTTTGATTCAGGCCTTCGAATACACTCATGAGCTGGCCTGGAACACCTTGAAAGAATTCCTGGAGAATCTCGGTGTCCAGCCGCTCTACGGGTCAAAGGACACCACTCGGGAAGCATTCAAGCGCGGATTGATCGAAGATGGCCAAATTTGGATGGAAATGATCAACAGCAGAAACCTGACTTCCCATACCTGCCATCAGCAAATTGCCTCGGAAATCGCCCGGACGATTCGTCATGGCTATCATGCCGCTTTTCGTGCGCTTCTGGAGAAGCTTGCACCCTTGGCCAAAGAGCAGGCATCATGAAATTCGGACTCACAGACGCCGCCATTGCCCGAATCCACGGCATCTTCGCCCGCCATCAGCAGGTGGAACGGGCGATTCTCTACGGCTCGCGTGCCAAAGGGAACTACAAGAACGGTTCAGACATAGACCTGACGCTCGTCGGCGGCGCTGATTTGAATCTGCAGGTGATGCTGCAGATCATGAATGAAATTGATGACTTGTTGCTGCCCTATAGTTTTGATCTCTCCCTCTACACGATGATCACTGACCCGGAGGTGATCGCTCACATTCAGCGTGTGGGCGTGGTGTTCTACGAGAAGGCCGGAGAGGCGCGGCCTGCTTGAATCATTTCTCCCTCGAGCGATTCTCCGGCGAGCAGAAAATCGTGAGTCATGCGATGACACCCAGCCCTGCGGGGGCACCATCACAACGCGCCAGGAATGCCGCCCTTGTGTATTCGAAGTTGGGTGTGTGCAAAATTCGTCGTCGTCTCACCAGGGCTGCATTCGTGAACTCTGTCCGTTCCCAGGGCACTGGCCGTGGGCGGTTACATGTGACCCCGCCGGGGCCACATGCCGGCGTTCTGGAGAAGAGAGTGTACTTACAGCGGTTTTCAATTGGATGAGCAGGTTGGTAGTCCCCGCCCCTTGTGGCCGGCTGTCAAAGCCAACAAATTCGCGGTTGCCACAGCGCCCCACGAGGGGGCAAGACTACGATTCCTGCGCATGCATTTGAAAAATGCTATAACGGTGTAGCACCGTCCCACGGGTGAGGCGCCGGTTTGAGTCGGCGTGAGCTTGGCGGCCGCGCTCTCAATCGCAGGCGAAGGTGGCAACGATTGCCATCGCAAATTCAGGTACCAAAGCAAGTCGGAAAGTTGATACATGATTCTTCCCTACCAGCAAATCTTGCCGCGCCTGGGCAACAATGTTTTCTTGGCGCCGAATGCCACTGTCATCGGCGACGTTGAAATCGGCGAAGAGTGCGGCCTCTGGTTCAACACCGTGATCCGCGGCGATGTCAATTACATTCGCATCGGGCCGCGCACCAACATTCAGGATTTGTGCATGTGCCATGTCACGCTGAACAAGTGGCCGTTGATCATTGGCGAGGGCGTGACCGTCGGGCACAGCGCCATTCTGCACGGTTGCGTGATTCAGGATTACTGTTTGATCGGTATGGGCGCCAAAATTCTGGACGGCGCGCGCGTCGGGCCGCAAGCGCTGGTGGCGGCCGGTGCTTTGGTGCGGGAAGGCTTTGTCGTGCCCGAGCGCACACTGGTGGCGGGCGTGCCGGCGGCGGTGAAGCGCACGCTCACGCCGGAGGAGGTTGAAAACCTGTTTGCCTCGGCGGAGCGCTACATTCGCTACAAGAATGAATATCTGGCCGCGGGCATCGGCCAACGGCAGCAGTGAGATTGTCCGCTTCGCGCTTGCGGCGGCGCAGCGCTGTTGCTTTTGAATCCCCCGATGCTTATTTTGCCGCGCTTTTTTTGACCGCGGCGCCGAATCTGCGGTTCCTGCCGGGCGCGGACAAGCCGCAAGCGCGTTTCGCCTTGCAAGCCGTTTTATACCATGTTGTGCTTGCGTTGGCGCCGGCCTTTCCGTGGTGAACCGATGAAATGTGCAGAACTCTATTTCAAGATTGACACCCTGATCGCCCTTACTCTGGAGAAGTTGTGTTGCCTCGTGGAAAATGGCCCGGACTGTTGCGATTGCTCTGTTGCGTTGCAAGTGTGGTCGAACTGCATGCCCAAACCAATCCCGCCCTGCCTTATCATGCCGCGCCTGCGGTCTATGCGCCGGTGGATTCCAGCGCTTCGCCGCGCCGTCTGATCTCGTTGAACGGCGAGTGGCGCGCCACCGTTGACGCGCCGGCCTTCAACGGCACGGTCAGAATTCCCGGCGCCTATGCCTCGGAAGGCGTGGTCACTTTCACCCGCACCTTCCGGCTCGATCCTTCCCTGCGAACCAAAACGGTGCGTCTGCAGGTAAACGGCATCAACTACCTCGCGCAAATCGCGTTGAATGACGAGATCACCGGCAGCCATGAAGGCGGCTACACGCCCTTTACCGTCGAGTTGCGCGAAGAGCGGCTTTCCTTCACGCAGGACAACACGCTTACGATTCGGGTCGACAACCGGCTGGCGCCGCGCACCACGCTGCCGGCGAAGCAGCGGCCGCTGGGCTGGCGCAACGAAGGTGGCGTCATCCGCGAGATCTTTCTCGAAATCCTCCCGGAGATTCACTTTGCCGCGCCGCGCTTCGGCTATCAATTGCAGAATGAGCAGGCGCTCATCAATTTCACCGCGCAGCTTCGTGCCCGCCGCGACCTGCCGCGGGAAAACCTCGCCGGTGCGCGCGCCACTGTGGAGGTCTGGGATCTCGCCCGGCAGAACAAGCTCGCCAGCTCGCTGCCGGTGGCGTGCGACAACTGGGACGCCGATCGGCAGCACGTGCGGTTGAGCTGCGCGCTGCCGCAGCCGGCATTGTGGTCGCCGGCCACGCCGAATCTCTATGCCCTGCGCGCGGTGCTGGTGCAGAGCGATACCCTGGTCGATGAAGTCTGGCAGGAAACCGGCTTTCGCAAAGTTGCAATCGCAGGATCCGAGCTGCGTCTCAACGGCGCGCCGCTGGTCCTGCGCGGCGCCACCTGGATGGAGGCTTACAATCATCATTCGCTGTTGCTGGCGGTGGATGAAATCAATCATCTCCTTGCCGCGGCGCAACAGCTCGGCCTGAATGCCTTGCGCGTCACCGGCCATCCGCCGCATCCGCTTCTGCCCAGCCTGTGCGATCGCGCCGGCATTTTGCTGTTGGAAGAGTTGCCGTTGTACCATCTCACCGAGGCGCATTTCCGCCAGCCCAATTTCTCGCCGTTGGTGCAGGCGCAAGCCCGGGAGATGATCGAGCGCGATAGCGCGCATCCCAGTGTGCTGGCTTGGGGCCTGGGCGCGCTGGCCGCGCCGCTTTCCGAAGGTGCCCAGCAAGCGCTTGCCGAAGTCGTTGCGGAAATGCGCAAGCTCGATGACCGGCCGCTGTATACCGTCACTCTCCCCGGCTGGATGCCGCTGTGGCAGCGCCACACCGATTTCATGCTGCTGGACCGCTTTTTGCGCCGGGAGGTGACGCGCGCCGCCGATCTCAGCAAGCAAGCGGCCCAACCGGTGATTCCCATCTTTGGCCAGTGGGCGAGCGAGGCCCTGGTTGCCGGCGGCCGGACAGAAGGCGCGGGCCGTGCTGCCGCGGAAGAATTTCAAGCGGAGTACTTCACACGCATTTTCGAGGCGCTCGAGCGCAATCAGGAAAATCCCAGCTACTTCATCGCGACATTGACGGATTGGAGCGGGCCCATGCCTGTGCTGGCGGTCGGGCCGCGCCGCCCCGCGGCGGCGATCAAACCGCTGGCAGCAGCGGAGGTCGATCACTTTCTCGGCCTCGACAATCTCCGCACCTATCCCAGTGGCTTGGTGGAAGCGGCCGGCCAGAATCGGCTGGCGTTCAAAGTCGTGCAGGCGCACAACCGTAAAGACTTCAATCCGGTGGTGGTGACCAAGCACCAGGAGTCCAGCAGCTCCGGCGTTTTTCAGATCACCGGCATTCTGCTGATTCTGATCCTGCTGTACTTCATTCAACGCGACCGGCGGCTGCAGGACAATCTGCGGCGCGTCTTCGTGCATCCGCACGGTTTCTACATTGATGTTTATGAAAACCGCAAAGTCGCGCCCTTTCTCACGGTTTTGCTCGGCTTGGCGGAAAGCGGCGTGCTGGCGCTGCTGCTCACGCAATTGTGCTATGCGTTCCGGCATCAACTTGTCTTGGACTTTGTGCTCAATCTGTTCGTGACCGGGCCCGGGGCGAAGGCGGCCTTGATCTGGCTGGTCTGGAATCCCGGCTGGTTTCTGCTGCTCGCGACGGTGGGCTTCTTTCTCGCCGGCCTGCTGTTCGCGGTTTTTCTGCGCATTCTCGGATTGTTCATGGGCAGCAGCCTGACGCTGAGCCAATACTTCACCTTCGTTTTCTGGGTGTCGGCGAATTTGCTGCTGCTGGCTCCGATCGTGCCGGTGTTTCACCGCCTGTTGTTGATGCCGGACTTCGTGCGGCCGGTGCTGTTCGTGGTTGCAATCATCCTGCTCTGGCTGCTCGGCCGGGCGTTTCGCGCGGTGCGCGTGCTTTACATGATCAGCTTCCTGCGCGCTGCGCTGCTGTGCGTGTTGGTTTTCGGCGGGCTGCTGACCGCGCTGCTGCTGTACTATGATCAAACCCAGGCGCTCTTTGATTACGCCAAATACTATTTCGAAATGGTGAAGGCGGCGGGTTGAAGCGCGGCACCGCCCGGCGTGGCGCGGCTCGCGGGGGGAACAAACGCCTCCATAAACGTCATGCTGCCCCGGCATGAGCTTGCTCGACGCGGAGCGATCTCTGCACGCGCAGCCATGCGCCCAGCCAAAAATATTCTTGTATTTCAGATCACCCGAGTCTAAATTTGCGGCCGGCGAAAATCAGGAGTGATACTGCTGAGCCATGGTTGACAGCACCGCGTTCCACCAACTGTCCCCGACTTCTTTTTTCACGCCGCAGCGTTCGCTGACCCGTTGGGCTGTCTTTCACACCTAGTTGGGAGTAATCGTGTATCTTTCCAAGCTCGAGATTCTCGGATTCAAATCCTTCGCAAAGAAGACGGAATTCAAGTTTCACAACGGCATCACCGGCGTGGTGGGCCCCAACGGTTGCGGCAAGAGCAACATCGTTGATGCCATCCGCTGGGTGCTCGGTGAACAAAAAGCCGGCGTCTTGCGCAGTGAACGGATGGAGAACGTCATCTTCAACGGCAGCAAGACCCAGAGACCGTTGGGCATGGCCGAAGTCTCGTTGACCATCGAGAACACGAAAAACATCCTGCCCATCGACTATTCCGAGGTCGTGATCACGCGCCGGCTGTTCCGTTCCGGCGAAAGCCAATATCTGCTCAACAATTCCGTCTGCCGCTTGAAAGACATCATGGATTTGTTCATGGACACCGGCATGGGCGCCAATGCCTATTCGGTGATCGAGCTGGCGATGGTCGAACAAATCCTCAACGGCAAGGCGGAAGAACGGCGGCACATTTTCGAAGAAGCCGCGGGAGTGGGCAAATACAAGGCGCGCCGCAAGGCCGCCTTTCGCAAGTTGGAAGCCACCGCCGCGGACTTGCTGCGCCTCAATGACGTGCTCTCCGAAGTCGAAAAAAACGTGGACTCCCTCAAGCGCCAGGTGCAAAAAGCGGAGCGCTACAAAACCTACGAAAACGAGCTTAAAGAAACCGATCTCACACTTTCGACTTTCCAGTTCTACGCCATTCAGCATGAAGTCACGCCGTTGACCGCGGAATCGAAGCAGTTGCACGATCGCCGCGAAGAGCTTTCCGCGCAACTCGCCACCGAAGAGGCGGAGATCGAGGAAATCCGGCTGCAAGTGCTCGAATCCGAAAAGCAACTCGTGGCGCGACAGCGTGAATTCAACGCCAACACCGAGCGCATCCAGAAGAAAGAGGAGGAGGTGCTCGTCAGCCAGGAGCGCATTCGCGCGGTGCAGGAGAATCGCAGCCGCCTCGCCCGCGAAATCGACGAGTTCAGCAAGCGCAGCGCCCTGCTGGCGGAAATGCGCACCACGCTGGCGCACAAGCTCGAGGAGATGAAAAGCGCGCTCGAGACGCTGGAAGTCGAAACCCTTACTCGGCAACGTGAACTCGAGGCGCAGCGCCAGGTCTATCAAGGCAAACGCCAGGAATTGCGCGAGGCCGAAGGCCAGCGTTCCACCGAGTTGACGACCATCAGCAATCTCCAAAAAGAGCAGGAACGCCTGCGCACGCAATTGGAATTCGGCGAGCAGCGCCGCGCGCAACTGAGCGCGGAACTGGCGGCGCTGCAAGGCCAGCGCACCTCGCTGGACGCCGCGCGCGATGAGCTCTCGCGCCAGGTGGCGCACGCCCTGGCGCAACTCGACCAGCTCGGCCTGCAGAGTGAGGAGAATCAGCAGGCAGTGCAGGCCAAGCAAACCTGGATTGCCGAGGCTAAGCAGCGCCTTTTGGAACTGTCGGCGCAGGCGCAACGCCAGCGCGATCGTGCCAGCCTGCTGCGCAAGGTGCAGGAGAGTTATGAAGACCATCCCGAGGGCGTCAAGCATCTCCTGCTGGAGGGCGGCATGCCGGAAGGCTGCCTGGGAACGCTGGGTGAACGCATTCGGGTGGCGGAGCCGCATCGCCGCGCGGTGGAAGTGGCGCTCGGTGAAGCCGCGATGGCCCTGCTCGTCGATCATCCCGACCGCGCCTTTCACGGTATCGATCTGCTGCGCTTGAACGAAAAAGGGGTCGCCACCTTTTTGCCGGCCGCCGCCCATGACCTGGGCTATGAAGGCAACGGCCAGTTTCCGTTTGGCGATGAGGAAATCGTGGGCCGCCTCGCGGACCTGGTGGATTGCGACGCGGAGCTGCGGCCGCTGATGAACAACATGCTGGCGGATTTCTATCTGGTGAAATCGCTGGCCGCGGCGCGCCGGCTGGCCGCGTTCAAATCGCCGCGACGCTTGGCGCTGGTGACGCCCACCGGTGAATTGGTGACCAACTGGGGCCCGGTGCGTGGCGGATCGGAGAAGACCGTCAGCTCGGTGATCGGCCGCCGCGAAGAAATCGCCGCCCTCGAGCAGGAAGTCGAACGCCTCGACTATGAAATCGACGCGCTGACGGATCAATGCGAGGCCGCGGAGCGGGAACTGCGCGAGTTGCTGGCGCAAAGCGAACGGCTGGCGCAACAGCGCCGGGTGCTGGAAAAGGATCGCCAACAGCTCGAGATCGAGTTCGGCCAGGCGGCTTTCCGCGCCACCAAACTGGCCGAGGAACTGGCGCAGCACGAACAGGAGCTGCAGCAGCTCGAGTTGATCCATTCGGATTTTGTCAGCCAGCTTGCGAGTGTGCAGCCGCAGTTGCAGCAGCGCGAATCGCTGCAATCCACCGCTGAGAATTCCTATCGCCAACTGGCGGTGGAAATCGAGGGGTTGGAGGCGCGGTTGCAGGAGGCGGAACAAGCCGCGAGCCGGGCGACGCTGGCCGTGGTGGAAGCGCGCGCTGAGCTGCGCAATACCGAGGCCGAGATCAACCGCCTGGAACAAAACCGCAAGGAAATCAGCGAGGCCATTCAGGATCGCGAGGAACAAATCCGGCAGGCGCAGCAACAGGATCAGGAATTGACCGCGCGCATCGCGGAAATCCGCGAGCAGTTGCAGGAGGATTTTGCCGAGCGCAAGGAATTGGAAGACCTGGTGGCGGAGTTGGAGCAATCCTTCCGTGAGCAGAAATCGGTGGCCGAGGGAAAAGAGCGCGCCCTGCGTCCGCGGCGCACGGAACGCGATGAAATCTCCGAAAAGCTGCATCAGGATGAGCTGCGCCTTGCCGAGCTGGCCATGCAGCGCGCCAACCTGCTGAAGCACGCGCAGGAGAATTATGAAGTCGACCTGGCGCAATATGCCACGGCCAATCCGCCCGCCGCTGACCAGGAATTCGACGCGACCGCCACCGCAGAGCGCGTCAACTGGCTGCGCAACCGCCTGAAGAGCATGGGGCCGGTCAACATGTTGGCGCTTACCGACTATGAAAAGGAAAAAGAGCGCTTCGACTTTCTCACGGCGCAAAAGGAAGATTTGATCAAGGCCGAGGACAATCTCAAAGAGACGATCAAGGTCATCAACGACACCGCCTACGAGCGCTTCGGCAAGGTCTTCTCGCTAATCCGCGAGAACTTCATTCAAGTCTTCAAGAGCTTCTTTCCCGACGGCTTCGTGGATTTGTGCCTGGACGAGGGCGACCCGCTGGAGTGCGACATCATCATAGAAGCCAATCCCAAAGGCAAGAAACTCGGTTCGCTGGCGCTGCTCTCCGGCGGGGAGAAGACGCTGACCGCCATCTCGCTGCTGTTTGCCATTTATCTGGTGAAGCCCAGCCCCTTCTGCATTCTGGATGAGGTGGATGCGCCGCTGGATGACAACAACATTGGCCGCTTCACCAGCGCGCTGCGCAAATTTGCCGAGAACACGCAGTTCATCTGCGTGACCCACAACAAGGGCACGATGAAATCGGCGGACTACCTCTACGGCGTGACCATGGAAGAGCAGGGGGTGTCCAAAGTCGTGTCGGTTAAATTCGAAGAGGCGGACATTGGCCAGTTGGCCTCCAACGCGCCGCCCGCGCTCGCCGAATTGAGCCAGAATTAGCGACCGTCCGCAATCGCAAACTCTTGCGTGCGTTCCTGCAACGGGTTGGCCGTTGCGTCCAAATCCTGCACGTTTCCCCGGCACCGCCGAGGGTGGAACAGTCGCGGACCGGCTCGAATTCGCCTGGCAGAAGCCGGTGAATTACTTGCCCAAAGAACCGCACGCCAGAACAGTGCGCGCGAGCGGCCGCAGGCCTGCGGCCGGCTGGGTGTGGCCCGGCAGCACCGGAACTTTTGCTTGCTTATCAGGGGCTGGATGGTTATTTTTGCCGACCTTTGACGCGAAGTGCCTGCGCTCTGCCATACAATCACCAATGCTACTGCCCCGTCTGCGTGTCCGATGGTCTTCTGATCTCACCTGATACCTCGCACGGGGACGATCCAGTTGGAATGTTTCCGTGTCAGAATACCTTGAGAAATTCGTCCGATTCAAAGAGCTGGTCAACACCTATCTCGATTCGTTCCTGGCGCCGGGGCGAAACGGCGACGGCCGCGGCGAGCCTGGCAGCCTTTACGATCCCATGCGTTATGCCATGGCCGGCAACGGCAAGCGCATCCGGCCGGTTTTGCTGTTGTTGAGTTGTGATGCGCTGGGCGGTTCGGTGCAACAAGCCCTGCCCGCCGCCGCCGCGGTCGAGTTGATGCACAATTTCACCCTGGTGCACGATGACATCATGGACCGCGATGAGACCCGGCGCGGCCGGCCAACGGTGCACCGCCGCTGGAACGTCGATGTCGCCATCCTGGCGGGCGACGGTTTGGTGGTGCTGGCCTATCAAAGCCTGCTGCAGACCGACACGCCCCAGCTCAGCCGCATTTGCGAGATTTTCACCAACGGCATTCTGGAAATCTGCGAAGGTCAGGCGTTGGACGCCGAGTTCGAGCATGACGAAGGTGTGACCATGGCGCGCTATGAAGTCATGATCATGAAAAAGACAGCGCGCCTGCTTGCCATTTGCACACAGATCGGCGCGATATTGGCGAATGCGAACGCCGCGCAGATCGCGGCCTTTCGGCGCTTCGCCGAGCATCTCGGCCTGGCCTTTCAGATTCAAGATGATTTGCTCGACATTACCGTGGAGCAGGCGACGCTGGGCAAGGATTTCGGCAGCGACGTGCGGCGGCACAAGCGCACGTTTCTTTATGTCCACGCCATGGAAAACGGGCGCACCGAGCAGCGCCGCGCCTTGCGCGACTTGTTTGCCAAACCGGCGATCAGCGAAGCAGACATTCTCGCGGCGCAACACCTGTTTCGCGCGACCGGCGCCCTGGCCGCCGCAGAATCCGCGGTTCAGCGCCACGTTGCCGAAGCCAATCGCAGCCTGGCGGCGCTGGCACCGGCCGCTGACCTGCACGCGCTGCAACAGTTGGTTGAGATGATCCTACATCGAAAAGCCTAATCGCGATTTGGACATGCTGGAGAAAAAAGTCCGCGTTCAGAACAAGCTAGGATTGCATGCACGTCCGGCCGCACTTTTGGTCAAAACCGCCAACAAGTTCAAGTCCGACGTTTTCTTGACCCGCGAAAGCCAGGTGGTGAACGGCAAGAGCATCATGGGCGTGATGATGCTGGCCGCCAACTACGGCAGCGAGATTACCCTTTCCGTCAAGGGGGAAGACGAAGTAGCCGCCCTGGCCGAATTGACCCGGCTGTTCGACAGCAAGTTCGGTGAACAATGATGCCATGCGAGTCGCATCCGTGAAAACTTCCGAGCCTACCGCCGCCGTCACCTTGCGCGGAGTTCCCGCTTCGCCGGGCATTGCGATTGGCCGGGTGTTCCTCTATTCCGAGAAAGCGCCGGTGGTGGAGCGGGAACAGCTCTCCGCCGCGGAAGTGCCGCGCGAGATCGAACGGCTGCGCCAGGCGGTGCAGCAGGCGAAGCAGGAGATCGAGCACGATCAGGCCATTGCGCAGGAGCAGGCCGGCGACGCCGCTGCGCAGATCTTCGAGGTGCACCATCTCATCCTCGATGACCCGGACTTTCTCCCCCGCCTGGAAAACGAAATCGCCACCCTTGCGGTCAACGCCGATTTCGCCTTCCATCACTTGATGCGCGAATACGTCAGCCAATTGCTCAAGCAAAGCAGCTTTTTCAGCCACCGCGACACCGATTTTCAGGACGTGGAGCGGCGCGTGCTGCGGCATTTGCAGGGCGATCAGGGCGCCTACTTGAACAAACTGGCGACCGGCGCGATTGTGGTCACGGAAGACCTGGCGCCCTCGCTGGCGGTGCTGCTCAATCGCCACAAGATTCGCGGCTTTGCCACGGATTTCGGCGGCATTACTTCACACGGCGTCATCATTGCGCGCTCCAACGGCTTGCCCGCCGTGCTGGGCCTGCGCGAGATCACCCAGCGCTGCAAGCCCGGCGACCGCGCCATTCTCGACGGCGACGAAGGCCTCATCCTGCTCAATCCCGATGAAGCCACGGTTAGCCGCTATCAAAAGCGCCAGGCCAGGCAATTGGAGGCGCGCAGCCGGCTGGGGCACTTGCGCGATTTGCCGGCGCGCACCCGCGACGGCCGCGACATCGAGCTCGCCGCGAATTTGGAATTCGCCGATGAAGTCAAACTCGTGCGCGAAAACGGCGCGCAGGGCGTGGGCCTGTTTCGCACCGAATACCTCTATCTCGACCGGGCGGAAGCGCCCTCCGAAGAACTGCAGTACGAAACGTACCATCGCATCGCGCAGGAAGCCCGGCCGCATCCGGTGATCATTCGCACCATGGATCTCGGCGGCGACAAGGTGCCCGCTTGCGTCAAGAGCGGACCGGAGCCCAACCCGTTTCTCGGCTGGCGCGCGATTCGCATCTGTCTGGATCAGCCCGAGCTGTTCAAAGAGCAACTGCGCGCGATTCTGCGCGCCAACGTGCTGGGCAACATCAAAATCCTGCTGCCCATGATTGCCGGCGTCGATGAGCTTGACCGCGCCCTGGCGCTGATCGAACAAGCCAAGCGCGAGCTGGTGAAGGCCAAGAAACCGTTCGAGCCGGACACCGAAGTCGGTGTGATGATCGAAGTGCCCTCGGCGGCGATGATGGCGGATCAAATCGCCGAACGCGTGTCGTTTCTCAGCATCGGCACCAATGATTTGGCGCAATATGCCATGGCCGCCGATCGCGGCAACGCGCGCGTGGCGCATCTGCTCATGGGCCTGCAGCCCGCGGTGTTGCGCCTCATTCAGCAGGTGATCAACGCGGCGCATCAGCGCGGAGTGTGGGTCGGCGTGTGCGGCGAAATGGCCGCCGATCAGCTTGCCACCCTGCTGCTGGTGGGCATGGAAATCGATGAACTGAGCGTCAACCCCATCGAGGTGCCCAAAATCAAGAAGATCATCCGCAACACCACCTTCCAGGAAGCGCGGGAGCTGGTGCAGCAAGTCATGGCGTTTTCCACCGCCCGGGAAATCCATGATTACCTCAAGCCCTACATGCGGCACCGCTTCAAAGATTTGTTCGCCTAAAACAACCCCTTTCTCACATCTTTGGTACTGCCCCTCGGTATAATGCACGAAGGAGTAGCTATGAACGCAATGCTTTTCACGTCGGAATCCGTCACCGAAGGCCATCCTGACAAGATTGCCGATCAGATTTCCGACGCGGTGCTGGACGCCATCTTTGCACAGGATCCCAAGGCGCGCGTCGCCTGCGAGACTTTTGTCACCACCGGTCTCGCGGTGGTCGGCGGGGAAATCACCACCGACTGCTACGTGCACATCCCGGACATCGTGCGCCAGATGATCAAGGACATCGGCTACACCAACGCCAGCTACGGCTATGATTATGAAACCTGCGCCGTGCTCACCTCCATCGACCGGCAATCGCCGGACATTGCGATGGGCGTTGACCGCGACGGCGCCGGCGATCAAGGCATGATGTTCGGCTACGCCAGCAACGAAACGCCGGAGCTGATGCCCATGCCGATTCTGCTGGCACACAAGCTCTGCCATCGTTTGGCGGAGGCCCGCAAGCAGGGCATTCTGCCTTTTCTCCGGCCGGACGGCAAGGCCCAGGTTTCCGTGCGTTATATCGACGGCAAGCCGCGCGCGGTCGAGGCCGTGGTGGTCTCCACCCAGCACCATCCTGAAGTCTCCCAGGAGCAGATACGCGCGGAGGTGATCGAAAAAGTGGTGAAGCACGTCATTCCCGCGGAGATGTTGAGCGAAGGCAACGTGGTTTATCACATCAATCCGACCGGCCGTTTCGTGGTGGGCGGGCCGCAGGGTGATGCCGGCCTCACCGGCCGCAAGATCATCGTCGACACCTACGGCGGTTTTGGCCGGCACGGCGGCGGCGCGTTCTCCGGCAAAGACCCGACCAAGGTGGATCGTTCCGGCGCCTATGCCATGCGCCACGTGGCCAAGAACATCGTCGCGGCCGGCCTGGCGGAACGCTGCGAAATCCAGGTTGCCTATGCCATCGGCGTGGCGCAACCGGTGTCGATTTGTGTGGAGACTTTCGGCACGGGCAAAACTTCGAATCAAAACATCGAGGCGCTCATTCGCAAGCATTGGGATTTGCGGCCGCGCGGCATCATCGAGTATCTCAAACTGCGCCGGCCGATCTACCGCGCCACCGCCGCCTACGGCCATTTCGGCCGCGAGGGGGATGGCTTCACCTGGGAGAAGCTGGACAAGGCGGCGGACTTGACGAAGTAAAGCCCGAGAAAGGGCTTGCTTTCGCAGAGAATGCCGCGCTATATTGCCGCAGCAAGTCGAGTTTTGGACAGCTCGACCGGGCGTTTGGTTTTGACGAGCAACCGTGTGGTCCAGCGGTGCGCTTGGCAGAAATCCGGCGCCCGGCTGCTGCTTCCCGCCGGGCCCTTAGCTCAGTCGGTTAGAGCGGCGGACTCATAATCCGTTGGTCGTAGGTTCAAGTCCTACAGGGCCCACTTCTCTCCTTCAATTTCAACAGAAAATGGGTGTAAAGTACTGGCGTATGATTCAACCCAGCGCGATACACGGAGACCGTCAATGGAAATCGTAACCGTTTCACCCAAGTTTCAAGTCGTCATTCCTTTCAGTGTCCGTCGATCACTCGGCCTCAAGCCCGGGCATAAAGTGCAAGTCGTCCTGTACGAAGGCCGAATTGAACTCATTCCATTGAAACCCGTCAAGAAGATGCGTGGTTTTCTTAAGGGCATTGAAACGACGATTGAACGGGAAGCCGACCGCGTATGAATGTCGTGGACTCGTCTGGTTGGCTCGAATACTTTGCCGAGGGGCCAAACGCCGCTTTTTTCGCCTCCGCTATCGAAAACACGGCTGCCTTGATCGTCCCATCCATCAGCATCTACGAGGTGTTCAAGCGCGTCAACCAGCAGCGCGATGAGCATGCCGCCCTGCGCGCTGCAGCGTTGATGATGCAAGGCCAAGTCATCCCGCTGGATACTCCAATTGCCTTGAGTGCGGCGAGGATATCGCTGATGTTATCTCTCCCGATGGCGGATAGTGTGATTCTCGCTACGGCCCGTGCCACTGGTGCGACCTTGTGGACACAAGATGAGCATTTCAAGGATATTCAAGCGGTGCGTTACGTCGCAAAAGGGAAATGACGGAGGGGAGGTCTCACAGCCAGGTGTGCCGCCGACGCAGCGCAAATGGTCTCCCAGAAAATCTCTTCCAACCGGGCGGATAGTGAATCCTTTGCCTGATCATCAGGCGCACATGTGAGGCGATTCGTGCGACCAAGTCTGATTTGCGTGAAAGATATTCCGTAGTGCACATTGGATGCCTGGTATCTGGTGAAATCCCTCCAACCCCTCCTCCTCGAACTCGCCAAATGGGCGCTGGTGCTGTGGCTGATGTCGCCGCTGGCCGTGGCCATGCACGGCCCCATCGATTTCTCCCGCGTCGCGCTCGGCATCCTGCTCTTCATTCTCTTCACCGGCAAGATGCTCTACGACACCATTCTCGCGCCCGCCAAAACCCGCGCCGAACGCACACCGCTGCAGGATGTGCTCGCCATGATCGGCTCCGTTGCCGTCATTGCCCTGGCGGTGGGCATGATGCTGGTGCTGGTGGGACTCTACGTCATGAAGGTCATCGCGAGCTGGACGCCGCCGCAGTGAAAAGAATCTTGCATTTTTGACGAGATTTCTTATCATTGCCAAGCTGTTTGCCAAAGCCAGCCCTGCGTGCCTCGGCACCCCACCCTTGTTATTCAAGAAGTTGACGGCCAGGGGGAGTGAGTTCGCGCTTTGGAGATCCTGCGCGAATGGGCCGCCGTCTGGCAACAGCAACAGTGAAGGAACTGCAACAAATTCGCAGCGTGGCAAAACTTTTGGCGGCTGGCAACAGTCTGTAACCTTTCGATAACGCAGGTTTAGCCGCGGTTGGCCAAGCGCCGCAGCAGCATTCCCCCGGCATGACTTTTCGAATCATCATAAATCAAACCTAGAGGGCACACTTTATGGCTGAAGCTGCACCGAAGATCATGATTGAAGCGAAAGGCCTGAGCAAGTATTACGGGCCTTTCGTGGCGATCAAGGACGTTTCCTTCGCGATCCCCAAAGGTCAGATCGTCGCCTTTCTCGGGCCGAATGGCGCCGGCAAGACCACGACCATGAAAATCCTGAGCGGCTATCTTGCCGCCAGCGAGGGGTCGGCGGCCATTGCCGGCCTGGACGTCGGCCAGGATCGCCTGGAAGTGGCCAGGAAACTGGGGTACTTGCCGGAAAACGGGCCGCTGTATCAGGACATGACCCCGCTGGAACTGCTGCAGTTTTTCGCCGAAGCGCGCGGCTTGGAGCCCGGCGCTGCCAAACAGCGCATCGCGGCGGTGAACGAGCTGTGCGCGCTGCAGCAGGTGATGGAGAAACCGATCGGCAAACTCTCCAAGGGTTATCGCCAGCGCGTCGGCCTGGCGCAGGCGCTGCTGCATGATCCGGAAGTTCTGATCATGGACGAACCCACCGCCGGACTCGATCCCAACCAGATCCGGGAATTCCGCAAGAACATTCGACACCTGGGCCGCTCCAAGACCGTTCTGCTTTCCACGCACATCTTGCAGGAAGTCGAAGCGGTGGCGGACCGCGTCATTCTGGTGCACAACGGCCGCCTGGTGTATGACGGCACGCCGGCGCAGTTGATGGAAAACGGCTCGCTGGAGAATCCCTTCTATCGCCTGACCAGCAACGGCGCGGCTGCCTGAGGCGTGCGCCCCGGCCGGGGCAAAGTGGCCGGGCCGGTGCTTGACTTGCGATGGCCGCCCCCAGGCGGAGATTACCGGAAAACTATAAAACGACAGGGTTGAACCAATGAACATAAGTTGGATGCCCAAGATCAACTGGAAAGTGGTGCAGTCGATCATGAGACGCGACCTGCGGCGCTATTTCAGCAATCCCACGGGTTACGTCTTCATCACGCTTTTCATCTTTCTGAGCGCGGCCGCCGCCTTCTGGCGCGAGCGCTTCTTCCTCAACAACCTGGCCAATCTCGATCAGCTCAACGACTTCTTTCCGTATCTGCTCCTGTTCTTCATTCCCGCGCTCACCATGGGCGTGTGGGCCAATGAGAACAAAGAAGGCACCGATGAGTTGTTGTTGACGCTGCCGGCCACTGATTTGGAAATCGTGCTGGGCAAGTACTTCGCGGCTTTCGGCATTTACACCGCCTCGCTGCTGCTTTCGCTCAGCCACGTCATCGTGCTGTTCTTTCTGGGCTGGCCCGATCTCGGCTTGATGCTCGGCAACTATTTGGGCTACTGGCTCATCGGCGGCGCGTTGATCGCGGTTGGCATGCTGGCCTCGCTGCTCACCTCCAACGCGACCATCGCGTTTATTGCCGGCGCGGTGTTTTGCTCGGTCTTCGTTTTCATCGAGGCGCTGGGCGGCATCTTTGGCCAGACCGTCAAAAACTTCCTGGCGCCGCTGGGCGTGTTCGGCCACTTCGGCGATTTTTCCCGCGGGGTGATCAGTCTGGGCGGCCTGCTCTATTTCGCTTCGATTGCCGGCTTGTTTCTCTATTTGAATGTGACCTTGATCAGCCGGCGGCACTGGCCGCAGGAAGCCGATGGCTACAAAATGTCGGCGCATCATCTCGTGCGCGCGGTGGCGCTGGTGATTGCCCTGATTGGCTTGAACGCCG
Source organism: bacterium (assembly GCA_023150945.1). Classification (NCBI taxonomy): domain Bacteria; species bacterium. The sequence continues at coordinate 194,515 of JAKLJX010000005.1, forward strand.
TGCTCGGCCGTTTGAGCCTGCGTTTGGACGTGACCGCTGAACAGTTGCACTCGCTTTCGGGCGAAACCAAGTCCTTGCTCCGCGAAATCCCGCCGGAGCGCCCGGTTTTGATTCAGGCATACTTGAGCAAGGAAGTGCCGCAGCAATACGTGCAGACGCGGCAAAACCTGCTCAGCTTCCTGCGGGAAATTGCTTCGGCGGGCGGTAATCGCGTGCAGGTGCTGATCCACGACACCGAGCCTTACACGCAGGAGGCGCGGGACGCGCGCGAGAAATTCGGCATCACGCCCGTGGAGGTGGCAAATCCCGGCAGCGCGCGCGCCAGCAGCGCGCAGGTGTTCATGGGTGTGGCCTTCACCTGCGGCGCGGTGGAACAGGTGATTCCGTTCTTCGATGCCGGCTTGCCGGTGGAATATGAGCTGGCGCGCAGCATTCGCGTGGTGGCGCAAACGCAACGCAAGAAGATCGGCATCGTCAACACCGACGCCAAGCTGTTCGGCGGCTTTGATTTTCAAACCATGCGCAGCAACCCGGCCTGGCCGGTGGTGGACGAGCTCAAGAAGCAATACGAAGTCGTGCAAGTCGATCCTGCCAGCGCGATCACAGATTCCCTGGACGGTCTGCTGGTGGCGCTGCCCTCCGCCTTGCCGCAGGAGGCCATGGACAATCTGCTGCGCCGCATCGAAGCCGGCACGCCGACGCTGTTGCTCGATGATCCGCTGCCCATCATCAACGTGGGGCTGGCGCCCTCCGAGCGCGCGGGCGCGGATATGAATCCGTTCATGCGCAACAATGCGCCGCAGCCCAAGCCCAAGGGCAACATTCAAGCCTTGCTGAGCAAGCTCGGCATCAGTTGGAACTCGGCGCAGATTACGTGGGACACTTACAACCCGCATCCCGACCTGGCGCAGATTCCGCCGGAGATCGTGTTCGTGGGCGCGGGCAACGAGACCACCGAGCCGTTCAACCGGGAGCACCTCGCCAGCTCCGGCCTGCAGGAAGTCGTGCTGCTCTATCCCGGCTCCATGTCCCCCTCGCCCAGCAGTCCCTTCACGTTTCAACCGCTGTTGCGCAGCGGCACGGTGTCCGGCACGCTGCATTATCAACAAATGGTGCAACGCAGCTTTTTCGGCACCCAGCTCACTGATTCGCGGCGCCTGCGGCACATTCCGGGCAACCTGGACCAGACCCTGGCCGCGTATGTGCATGGCACCCAAAAGGACTCGCTCGGCGGCGACAAGAATCTCAAAGTCATCTTCATCGCGGATCTCGACTTCATCTCCGAGCAGTTCTTTGAATTGCGCCGGCGCGGCTTCGAGAATCTCAATTTCGACAACGTGACCTTTTTCCTGAACTGCATGGACTATCTCGTCGGCGATGATTCCTTCGTCACCCTGCGCAAGCGCCGGGTCAAGCACCGCACGCTGGAGACCGTGGAAGCCCGCACCCTCGCCAACATCGAGCAGCGCGTGAAGGAAGAGCAGGACGCCGAAGCGGAGGCGCAGCGCGCGCTCGACGAGGCGCAACGCCAGCTCAATGAAAAAGTGGCGGAGATCCGCCAGCGCACCGATTTGGACGCGCAGACCAAGCAAATCATGGCGGAGAACGTGCAGCAGGTCGAAAACCGCCGTTTCGAAGTGCAAAAGGCCAACATCGAAGCCGCGAAAGAAGCCAAGATTCAGGCCAGCAAGGAAAACATGGAGGCGGCGATCCACCGCATTCAGAGCGGCATCAAAACGCTGGCGGTGCTGCTGCCGCCGATCCCGGTTTTTGTCATGGGCGTGATGATTTTCATGCGCCGCCGCAAACGCGAGCAAGAAGGCGCGGCCGCGGCCAGAAGATTGAGGAGCTGACATGAGCGAGAAAAAGAAAACTCTGACATTTGTCGGCGTGGCGGCGGGCCTGCTGGTGCTGGCCTTGATCACTGCCCCGCGCCGGGTGACCCCCACGGCTTTCAACGATCAAGGCCAGCCGTTCTTCCCGGAATTCAAGGACCCGCTCACCGCCACCTCGCTGGAAGTGATCGACTACGACGAGGCCACCGGCAGCGCGCAGCCCTTCAAAGTTCAGTTGAAGGATGGCAAGTGGACCATCCCCTCGCATCACAACTATCCGGCGGACGGCAAGGATCGCCTGGCAAAAACCGCCGCGGCCGTGATCGACATCAAGAAGGATGATTTTCGCTCCGACAACGTCAGTGATCACGAAGGGTGCGGCGTCGTCGATCCGCTGGACGAGAAGGCGGCCAGCCTCAAGGGCCGCGGCAAGCGCGTCACCATCAAAGGCGCCGGCGAGCAGGTGCTGGCGGATTTCATCATCGGCAAGCCCATCGAAGGCCGCGACGGCTTCCGCTTCGTGCGCGTGCCCGGCCAGAAGCGCGTCTACGCCGCGCGCATGAACATCGACATCTCCACCAAGTTCAGCGACTGGATCGAAGCCGATTTGCTGCAGGTCAACAAAGACGATATCCAGCAAGTCGTGCTCAAGGACTATTCCATCGACGAGCGCCGCGGCATTGTCAACCAGCGTGATGTGATTGTGCTCGACAAAAAGGAAAGCGACTGGCTGGCGAACAACATGCGCAGCAGCGAGGAAGTCGACAAAACCAAGATGAATGACTTCCTCACCGCGCTCGACGGCCTGGCGATCGTGGGTGTGCGCCTGAAACCCGCCGGCCTGTCCGAGAGCCTGGAAAAGTCCAGCTCCGGCGTGATGCTCTCGCAATCCGACATGCTGTCGCTGCAAAGCAAGGGCTACTACTTCACCCCCAACGGCCAGTTGCTCTCCAATGAAGGCGAGCTGCAGGCGACCACCAAAGACGGCGTGATCTACACGCTGCGCTTCGGTGAAGTGGTTTACGGCCAGGGCGAGGCGGTCACCGCCGGCAGCGATTCACTCGCGCCGCCGCCGGGCAGCGGTCCGGCGGAGAACCGCTATCTGTTCATCACCACCAGCTTCGATCCCAAGCAACTGCCGGCCGAGCCCAAAAAACCGCGCAACACCGACTTCGCGAGCAAGCCCGATAGCTTGTGGACCGAGGCGGATCGTGAGAACAAGCGGTTGCAGGACGAATATGACGAGTGGCAGAAGAAGATGGACAAGGGCCACAACCTGTCCAACGATCTCAATACACGCTTTGCGCGCTGGTACTACGTGATCTCGTCCGCCAGTTTCGACAAGCTGCACCTCACGCGCAGGGATTTGGTGAAGCCCAAGACCAAGACCAGTTGAGGCCAGCGGCCGCCACCTTCGAGTTGTGGCAGCCCTATCGCCCGCGGCATCGCGAATTCGCCGGGGAAATTTCCGCTTTCAATTCTCCGGGGAATTTCCGATGCTGTGGGCGAGTTTGTTTTGGGGGAAATTGAAACTGCAGTTTGCGGCCAGTCGTCAGCTTCGCCGGCACGGCCGCACTCGCGCGCCAGCGCAGGAAGCCGGAACTCACCTTGCATGCGACAAACCCAACGGAGCCTCTCATGCCCTACGAAAACATTCTCTTCGCGGTGAAGAACAAAATCGCCTATCTGACCCTCAACCGGCCGGACAAGCTCAACGCGCTGAATTGGAAAACCATGCAGGAACTGCAGCACGCGCTGGCCGCGGTGAAAGAGGACTCCGGCGTCGGTGGCGTCATTCTGACCGGCGCCGGTGAAAAAGCCTTTGCCGCCGGCGCAGACATCAGTGAGCTGGCGCAGCAAACGCCGGTGAGCGCCAAAGAATTTTCGCTGCAAAGCCAGGAGATTCTGCGCTTCATCGAGCGCTATCCCAAGCCCATCATCGCCGCGGTGAATGGCTTCTGCCTGGGCGGCGGCAGCGAATTGGCGCTGGCCTGCCACCTGCGCGTGGCCTCCGAAAAGGCCAAGTTCGGCCAGCCGGAAGTGAACCTCGGCATCATGTGCGGTAACGGCGGCACGCAACGCCTGCCGCGCTTGATCGGCAAAGGCCGCGCCCTCGAGCTGCTGCTCACCGGCAATATAATCGATGCCCAGGAAGCCTATCGCCTGGGCTGGGTCAATCACGTCACCCCGCCGGAACAACTGCTCGCCAAATGCGAGGAGATTTTGCAGACTGTTTTCAAGAAAGGCCCGATCGCGATCAAGCTCACCCTGGAAGCCGTGGTGCACGGCCTGGACATGACGCTGGAAGAGGGGGTGCAGCTCGAATCCAATCTCTTCGGCATGTGCTTCTCGACGGAAGACATGAAAGAAGGCACACGGGCGTTTCTGGAAAAGCGGCCCGCGAATTTTCAGGGGAAGTGAGTCCGCACCCGCGCTCATGAACGAACTGCATGCCAGTTACCGTTGCAGCAGCGGCTGCGCCGGCGAATATCCACTGGACGAAATCATCTACCGCTGCCCGCACTGCCATGACTTGCTGGAGGTGAAGCACGACTTGCGGCCGCTCGCCGGCCGCAGCGCCGCGCAGTGGCGGCAGCTTTTTGATCAACGCCAGCAACTGCGCGCCGGCGTCTCCGGCATTTGGGCGAAGAAAGAGTGGGTTCATCCTCACTTGCAGGATGACAACATTGTGTCACTGGGGGAGGGCTACTCCGCGTTGCGGCCGGCCGGCGGCTTTGGCAAAAGCCTGGGGCTGGAGCAGCTTTGGATCAAGCAGTGCGGCGACAGTCCCACCGGCTCGTTCAAAGACCTGGGCATGACCGTGCTGGTGTCGCAGGTGAAGCAGATGATCGCGTCGGGCCGCCGAATCGAAGCCGTGGTCTGTGCTTCGACCGGCGACACCTCGGCCTCGCTCGCGGCCTATTGCGCGGCGGCCGGCATTCCATCAGTGGTGTTGCTGCCGGCGGGCAAGATCAGTCCGGCGCAATTGATTCAACCGCGGGCGCACGGCAGCCTGACGCTGGCATTGGAAACGGATTTCGACGGGTGCATGCGGCTGGTGCAGCAGCTCGCGGCGCGGCCCGAGGTTTATCTCGCCAACTCGATGAACTCGCTGCGGCTGGAAGGCCAGAAGATCGTGGCTGTCGAGCTGGTGCAACAACTGGGCTGGCAGGTGCCGGACTGGGTGATCGTGCCGGGCGGCAATCTCGGCAATGTCACCGCGCTCGGCAACGGCTTTCTCTTGCTGCGCGAGTTGGGCTTGATCGCGCGGCTGCCGCGTCTGGCCTGTGCGCAAGCAGCGCATGCCAATCCGCTTTATGCCAGCTTCCTTACCGGATATCGTGAATTTCACCCCCAGTCAGCGCTGCCCACGCTGGCGAGCGCGATTCAAATCGGCAATCCCGTCAGCTTCAAAAAGGCGATCAGAATTTTGCAACAGTTCGACGGCATGGTCGAGCAGGCGAGCGAAGAGGAGCTGGCCGAGGCAGCGGCGCTGGCGGACCGCCACGGCCATTTCGTTTGCCCGCAAACCGGGGTGGCGCTTGCCGCGCTCATCAAAATGGTGGCGCGCCGGCAGGTGCAACCGCACGAGCGGGTGGTGGTGATCTCGACCGCAAACGGCTTGAAGTTCGTTGAATCCAAAATCGCCTACCATCAGCAAGCGCTTGCGCAGCTCGAGTGCCGGCATGCCAACCCGGTGCAGCACGCGGCCGCGGACTTGCCGAGTGTGCTTGCAACCATTGCAGCGCATGCTGCGCGGATGAGCTGATTTTCACGCGCGCAACACCTCCTACCCGGAAGGAGATTCTCAAACACCTCTTTCTCTATTCTCTCCGATCTCACCGTGTGAGCGGAGCATTCGCAGCGGTTGATTCTGAACTTCGCTGCTTCAATTCGCCACTACCTTTCACTTCATCTGCACGCTTATTGTGTCCCTTGCTCTTCGCTTCGGTGCACTGCGGCATCGCGACTACCGCATCTTCTTTGCCGGCCAGTTCGTGTCCTTCATCGGCACCTGGATGCAAAACACCGCACAAAGCTGGCTCGTGTATGAACTCACCCGCTCGCCGGCATGGCTGGGCCTCATCAGCTTCTTGGGATTCCTGCCGCTTTCCTTGTTTGCGTTGATTGGCGGCAGCGTGGCCGACCGTTTCAACCGCCGGCGGCTGGTGTTGGCCACCAATGCGCTGGCGCTGATCATCGCCGGCTTGTTTGCGGTGTTGATCTGGCTGCACGCCGTCGAAATTCACCTGGTGGCGGTGCTGGTGTTCCTGAACGGCCTGGTCAATGCCTTTGACATTCCCGCACGGCAATCCTTTCTGGTTGAGATGGTGGGCAAGGAAGATCTTGCCAACGGCATTGCGCTCAACTCGGCGATGTTCAACGGCGCGCGCATGTTCGGGCCGGCCGTGGGCGGCCTGGTGATTGCAGCTTTTGGCACGGCCTGGTGCATGGCCGCCAATGCTCTGTCGTTTCTGGCGACCATTCTGGCTGTGGCCGCGATTCGCTCGCGCGCACCGGCGCGGCAGGAAAAGGCGCCGCTGCGACTGCTGCAATCGCTGCGGGAGGGCGCTGCTTACATTCGCAGCTCGCAATTGGTATGGGGCGTGCTGGGGTTGGTGGCGGTTTCGACGGTTTTTGGTTGGTCCTACACCGTCATTCTGCCGGTTTATGCTGACAAGATTTTGGGCGGCGGTGCGGTCGAGCTTGGGCAATTGCTGTCGGCAAGCGGCCTGGGCGCGCTCAGCGGCGCGGTGTTTTCGGCGACGGTGGCCAGCCGCTTTCGGCCGCGCAAGATCTTGCTGGCCGGTCTTCTCATCTTCACCCTCGCGATCATGGGGTTTGCATTGTCGCGCCAGCCGTTGCTCGCCACGATCAGTCTGGCGCTGATGGGCTTGGGTCTGATTCTGTTCAATGTCAACAGCAACAGTGCGCTGCAGCAGCGTGTGCCCGATCACTTGCGCGGCCGGGTGATGGGTTTCTATGTGCTGTGTTTCGGCGGCTTGATGCCGTTGGGCAGCCTGCAGATCGGTTTCGTTGCCGAGAAGCTGGGTGTCACTTTGGCCCTGCTGCTCAACGCCCTCATTTGCGGCCTGGCGGTGTTTGCGGCCGCCCGTGTGCTCGTGCAGATGCGCCAGCGCCCGGTGGAAGAACCGGCCGCCGCGAGTCCCTCCCCGATCAACGGCTTCTCGATTGAAAGATAGTCTCGCGTCCGTCCGCGGACGAAGAAATCGCCCGGGCGCTTGCTTCCGAAGCTTGCACGAATTGAATGGCACTTGCCGTTGTCCATTGCGCAGCGCCCGGGCGGTGGTTTTTCTCATCTCGTTTCCGGCCGCAATCTGCAAATCTGCCTTTCGCTGGCGGCAGTGCTTGCGGCTATATAACCCATCGTGAACCTGAATCTGCCTACGTGCGCTGCGCTTTCTGCCGCCGGCTGGCCGCTGCGACAGGCCGGCGATGCTGCCACGCACGTCAGGGCGCGCGGGGGCAGGAATTCGACATTCAGGTTGAATAGGAAGTCGATTTGACTCGGTCGCTGATTCCATATGAAAGTTGTGAGGACGTGCCTGCCATGATTGTCAATCCTACCGGCGTTATTCTCGCGGTGTTTTGTGGGCTGGTTCTGGGTTGCGCTGCGGAGAAACCCACCAAGCCGGCCGCGCGGCATGACGCCGAACAAATCGCCCGAGAGCAAGTGCCGGGCGGATTTGTCACCAGCTTGCGACAGGAGGTCGATCTGGGCAGACGGGTGTACAAAGTCTTGGTGCAAAATGATTCGACGGCGAAACGGGTGAGTATCGATGCCGCCACCGGCCGCATCGTTGAGATCCTCGATCGCACCGAGGATTTGCGCGAAGCGATGGCGGATAATGAAAACCTCTCCGTGCCGCTCAGCCCGGCGGTGCGGGCCGCCGCGGAATCCACCGCGCTGGCGGTAGTGCCGGGCGAACTCCTGCGCTGGCGGGTGCGGAAAGACCAGGGCCGCCTGCTTTATCGCTGCGGCATTGCGGAGGCGGATGGCAAGGTCGCGCGCGTCACGATCGATGCGGTCACGTGCGCTGTGCTTGCCGTCGATCGCTCGCAGCCCGCGCGCTGAGACGAGGCCTCACACTTTCGTTCGTTTTGTCGCAAGTCCGTGACATGAAAATTGACTGCCGCAGCCGCCAAGCTTGACTTTCCTCAGGCGCTTCGTTATTTTGCGCAGTCAAAAAAAATGCCGCCCAAAATCCGGAGTACGCTGCTGCGTCACACGCCCGTGCGAGACACCTCTTCCACCCCTGTTCGCACCGACCACCTTGGCTGACTTTCCCGCAATTTCTTCAAATTGGATTCGATGTTGGTAGACTATCTCGTCATTCTGACGTCAGGCTGAACCGGGGAAGCGATTTGGCAAGCGGGCGCGAACGCAGACGGCGCTCAGGGATGATGTCGGAATTCTGCTGATCGCGGAATTCGCTGAGCTGGCCGAAGGGCATGCGCCGGCAGGGCGGCGGCCGGGGTGATCATCACCACGACAGCCGCCGCGACGAGTTCAGGGTTTGGCGGCTCCATTCGGAGTGATGGCGCGGCGCCAGGACGTTTTTCAACGCTTCAATCTGCAGGAGGCTGTCATCATGAGTTGGACGGACACTTTTACCAACCACCAAGCAGCAAAAGCTTACGATGGCGACAATAGTACGGGCGGCTATGACGACCCCGATTCCTTCGATGACAGCGGGGAGGTCAACGACCCGTATTCGCCGATCTGGGAGGGGAGTACGGTCCACAGTGACACTTGGGGTGGCGATTCCTCTTTCACCGATTCCAACGACAATTCGCAAGACTGATTTGGCCCACGAGCGGCCCTGTCTGGGTGAACCGCGGTGCCGTGCCGGCACCCAATAACCAGCAGCACCATTGCCGAGAATGCAGCGCACGGGTAGGCATGTCCCCCCATGCTGGCCAAACCGGCGCGGCCGTTGCATTCTCGGCATTTTTGTGATTGCGTCCTGTCGCAAAATTGTGTTTATTTCCCCACAATCATCCGCACCACAGCGCGAGCCATTGCCTCTCTGGCTGGATTCCATCTATCCTGGCGCCGGTTTTCATGTTGATTGACACACTCAAAAACTGGATTACCGTTGTACGGCAAAAGGCGCGGCAGCAGTCGGCTCTGGCGTCCGCCCAACCGGCGGCGTGGCACGTCATGACCATCGACAAATGCGTGGAACAAGTGCCGCAGATGAAAAGCATCCGGCGCGGCGATTTGCGTTTTGCCGACCGCATGGTCGTCACCACCCAGAATTCCGAGTATGATCTCGTGATGATCGAAGACGACACCTTCCTGGTGGCCGGCGGCTGGTTCGATCGCGAACACTTGTCACCGCATCGCGTCAGAATCAACGGCTGCACTTGGGGCGGCAGCATGATTTGTTTGGATATTCTGGCGGCGCCGGGCATGTGCATGGAATTCAACAACCGCGTGCTGACCTCGGCCATTCGCGCCGTCGTGGTGTACCGACCGCAATTTTCCACCTCCGACTGATTTGCAATTGCCGCATGCGAGATTGTATTTGATCGCTGCGGCCATCCCCCCCGAGGCGGCCGGACGCAACTCTCTCCCAACGTTCGCATGTGCTCCATCATTCTGCAATTATCCCGGTTCCGCCGTTTCCGAATTTGCTTGCGGCGACCGCGGCATGCGACTTGCCAATGCTCAGCAGTGAAACGAACGATTGTGCTGAGAGCGATCAGCACGCAGTGCATGGCACCCCCCTCACAGCCAAAAGGCCCGGGTCGCGCGACTCGGGCCTTTTTGTTACTGGCCCCCAAGATCCTTCAATCCTTTTGTCCCCAATCATTTCGAAATGAGGATTCCACTAAACGTCGCAGCACGAACTCCGCGGTGCCGCTGCCGGTGTGGCATGGCAACCAGCCGCAACTTGCGCTTGACTTTCCGGGCAGATTTGGATACACTCCGCCCAATTTTCGGAAGAACCTTTGGAACCGCTCATGCGCTGGCTCAAACCGATTTTCGGCATTCTGCTCATGCTGGCTGTTTTCCTCCTGCTCAATTTCCGGCAGCAGCAAATTCCACCACTCGGGAAATTCCTCAATCCCTTTGCCGGGTTTTGGCAAAACAACACTACCCAGGATGAATTGCCCACCCACATGTTCCTGCCCGGATTGCAGGATAGCGTGCACGTGTTGTGGGATGAGCGCCGCGTGCCGCATATCTTTGCCGGGAACGAGCACGATTTGTATTTTGCGCAAGGTTATCTCACGGCCCGCGACCGGCTCTGGCAAATGGAGTTTCAGACGCATGCGGCTGCCGGCCGGCTGGCGGAGATCGTCGGCGCACGCGGCCTGGAACACGATCGCTTCCGCCGCCGCCTGGGCATGGTCTACGCCGCGGAGAATGCCCTGGCTGCCATGCGTGCCGATTCCGCCACCTGGCAGGCGGCCGAGGCCTATGCCCGCGGCGTCAACGCCTGGATCAGCAATCTGCCGCTGCGCCACTTACCGCTGGAATACAAGATTCTCGACTACCGTCCGGAAGCGTGGACGGTGATGAAGTCGGCGCTGCTGCTGAAACTCATGGCCTGGCGCCTGACCAGCCGCAATGAGGAAGTCGTCATGTCGCGCACGGCCGCGGCGCTGGGCGATTCGCTGACGCGGCTGTTGCATCCCGGCTATCCGCCGTTCATGGAGCCGATTGTGCCGGCGGAGACGCAGTGGCAGTTTGTGCCGGCGGCGGTGCCGCAGCAGGGTCACGAGTTCAAATACGTGCCGCCGGAGGACGCTTCTCTCTCGGCGGCCCTGCCGGCGCGGGGCAGCAACAATTGGGCAGTGGCGGGCAGCCGCACAACCAGCGGTTATCCGATTCTCTGCAATGACCCTCACCTGACGCTCAACCTGCCGGCGATTTGGTATGAAGTGCAACTGGCCGCGCCGACAGTCAACGTCTATGGCGTGAGCTTGCCGGGCGCGCCCGCGGTGGTCATCGGCTTCAACCAGCAAGTCGCCTGGGGCGTCACCAATGCCGAATCCGATGTGATGGATTGGTATCACATCGTTTTTCAAGACAGCACGCGCCAGGCTTATTTCCATGACGGCGCCTGGCGGCCAACGGCCTGGCGCGTCGAGGAAATCAAGATCCGCGGCGGCGCGACGGTGCGCGACTCGATTCCCTTCACCCATCACGGGCCGGTGGCCTATCGTGCTGCGGAAAAGCCGTTTGCCAGCGACGTGCCACGCGGCGCCGCGCTGCGCTGGGTGGCGCATGACGCCTCGAATGAACTGGCCACTTTTCTCAAGCTGAATCGCAGCCGTAATTACGGCGATTTTCTCGCCGCATTGGAACACTATGCCTGCCCGGCACAGAATTTTGCGTTCGCCGACAGCGCCGGCACGATTGCGCTGTGGCACCATGGCCGCTTCCCGCTGCGCTGGCCGGAGCAGGGCCGTACGGTCAGCGACGGCAGTGATCGTGCCTACGATTGGCCGGGTTGGATTGCGCGCGCGCATCTGCCGCACACGGTGAATCCCGGCCGTGGTTTTGTCAGCTCCGCAAATCAGAGTCCGGTCGCCGATACCTACCCCTATTTTCTCGGCGGCGAGTATGCTGCCTTTGAGCGCGGCGCCCGCATCAATTCCCAGCTTGCAGCGCTGAGCCACCTGCGTCCGGAAGACATGCAGGCTTTGCAGAATGACGTCGTGGATCTGCATGCCGCCACGGTCTTGCCGGCGCTGCTGGCGCAACTGCCGCCAACCGGCTTGACGCCGGAGCAGGCGCAGGCACGCGCCGAACTCGAGCAGTGGAATTATGAGTTTCAGGCCGATCAGGTGGCGCCGGCAATTTTTGCGCAATGGTGGCGCGCCTTGCAGGATTCGATTTGGAATGATGAATGGCCAAACAGTGACCACCGCCTCAAGCGGCCGCGCCGGGACGTGACCGTTGACTTGATTCTGCATGCGCCGCACGCGCCCTACTTCGACCGGCGCAACACCGCTGCCCGCGAAACTCTGCCCGACCTCGCCTGGCTCGCATTGCAATCCGCGGTGCGCCAGCTTCGCGAGAAGTTCGGGCCAATGGGGCCGGCTTGGCAATGGGGCCACACGCGCGGAACCGACCTTCGCCATCTTGCCGATATTCCCGGCCTGGGGCGCTTGGGTTTGCGCAGCAGCGGTAACTACACCTGCGTCAATGCCATCACCAACACTACTGGGCCTTCCTGGCGCATGATAACGGCCCTGGGTCCGCAGCCGCAAGCTTGGGTAATTTATCCGGGCGGCCAGTCGGGCAATCCCGGCTCACAGTTCTATGACAACTTTGTGGATGACTGGCTGGCCGGGAAGAGTTACGCGGCGCTTTATTTGAAATCACATTTGCAGACGGATGATCGTCTCATCGGCAGGACTATTTTGCGAGGGAGGCCATGAAGGGAGTCGCTCTATGCCTGGCAATCATGCTGATGCTCCAGCTTCTCACGCCGTTCTGGTGGTGGATTATGCTGGTGCCGCTGGGTTTTGGCATGTGGGCAGCCCGCTCGGTGTGGCACGGCATGGGAGTGGGAATGGTGAGCGCGGGATCGCTGTGGCTGGGCGCAAGCCTGTATAACTGGCTGTCGTCCGGTCAATTCATTGCCGATCGCGTGGCAGCAATGCTCGGCGCCGGCCTCGGTTTGAACAGCGTCGTGTTGCTATTCGTGTTGACGGCGCTGGTGGCGGTGGTGCCGGCCGGCCTCGCCGGTGCGACCGGCTATTGGTATCGATACCTCTTCCTGACGGCGATGAAATCCCGCTGAACCGGTTGAAAGCGGGCAATGCCGCGCGCGGGCTTGCGGCTGCCTCGGTCACCGCTTGAGTTTGCGCAGTTGCAATTCGATTTCGCCGGGTGCAAACCACAACTCAAAATGTCCGGGCCGGATGCTCCTGGAATTTTCATAGGACGCTGACAGATCTGAAAGTCTCACCTCCACGCCCGCCCTTGCCAACACTGCCTGCAAGCGCCGGGCATCAGCCTCGTCCGCTTTGCGGAAGTAGCGCAGTTCGGTAACCTGCGGCCCTTTATCCACCAAACGCTCGATGCCGGGCACGACATAACCCGCGGCCTTCACCTGCTCGCCCGCCTGCTTTGCGGCCGGTCGCTGTTGCTCATCGCGAATGTGAATATAGAGCCGCGCTGGAATCGTCGCGGAGTCAGGAACCGTGGCGAGCGCTTGCGCCTGGCTCAATCCCGCCTTCAGCGAGGACAATTCCCTTTGTGCCGGCTCGTTGCCACCGCCTTGCAGCGTCCGGGATAAATCGTCGACTTGCCGCGCCAGGCTGTCCAGCGTGAACGCCAAGTAGGCGCGCTGTGCCTGCATCTGGCGAATTTCAGTTTCCAGCGCTTGCTTTCTGGCGATTAACGGCCGAATCTTCTGCCCCACCACCACGACCACCACGACCACGACAATCGTCAGCAAAAGTTGGGCAACCATCCACAGCGATACGCGCCGGCCGGCTGCCTGCGTTTTGCCGCCGGTTTTTTTCACATTCATTTCTGTCCACCTCCTGACAAGGCGATCTTGATGATGCGGTAGAGAATCGTTCCGAAACCCAGCAGCCCGCCGCCAAACCCGGCTGACTCGATTTTGCCGAGTGTCTCCACGTTGATCTTGTTATCGAGCACGGCCCACACCGTGCCCAGCACCAAAATGATCAAACACAGGCAAGCCGTGCCGATGGTCATGAGTATGGCATATTCGCGCGAGGAGGCGGTGGTGCCTTCGGGTGGACCAGCCGGCACTGCGCCGGTCGGCAGGGGTTCGGCAGACGCGAAGATGACCTGTTTGGGGTCGGATTTCGGCGCAATCAACTTGGGTGTTTGCTGCTCGTCCAAGCTTTCGAGATTGATTTGCAGGCAGCCCAGGTCGAAGGCGGTTTGCAGATCGCGGCCAAAGCCCAGCGCTTGATAGAACGCGGAGGCGAAACTGAGCGCAGCGGCGTCACCGATGGCGGAGGACATGCCGATAACGCAATCGATCTGTTGCGCGATCGCCTGCGCCTGGCCGGCGGAGAAGCAGGCGTTGAGCACGACGCAGCGGATGTTGTCTTTCAACAGGGCAAACAACTGCCCGAACGCCGCGCTCGACACCGGCTGGCTGTTGCCCTCGTGGTCTTCCAGAATGATTTCGCTGGCCTCGCTGCCGTGGCCGCTGAAGTGGACGATATCGGGTTGGTAGCGCAGGAGATGGCTTTGCAGATCGCTGACGCGCACCGCCCATTGCTGCTCGATCTCGAAGCGGTCGCGAAATTGGGATTGGCGCAACGCCTGATCGATGCGCCGGACTTCCTCATCCAGGCGCAGCGGGCTGGTATCGCGGGGATTCGCAGCGAGGAAGAGAATGCGGATGACTTTGCTCATAGACAGCGCGGCGGAAGAAGTTGGGAGCCAGTTCCATGCGCGGGAAGCCGCGTCGTACGCCGTGACTTTGCTCCCTTACATGGTGAATCGGCGCCAAATATGCAAATGGTTTTTCCAGTGCGCCTGGGACTGCCCTCGCAGGCAGAGACTCTCCTCGCCGCAACCGCATCCGGCCGTTTCACGGAAGGGAGCCGGTGCCACCCGTCACCACAAACTGGCCGCCTTCGCGCTTGGCGGGAATCTTGAGAAAGTCCGCGCCGATTTCCTCGACCCGCTCACCCAGGCTGGCGAGCAAGCCGTCGGGCATGTTGGCGTGCTCGATGAAGAAATACGGGATGATTTCATAATGCCCGGGCGGCACAATGTTGGGCGTGAAGTTGAACACTAGCCGCCGGCTGCGCACTTCGGGGCCGATGCGATCATAGTCGCGCGTGTGCGCGCCGACGTCCGGCACATCCGCAAAAATTTGCCCCGATTCCCGCTGCCGCAGCAGAATCGCGCCCAGAAAGCCGCCGACGCTTTTGGGATAGACCACGGTCACTGAATCGAGCGTGGCCTGTAACGACACCTGCACGTGCACCGGGCCGTCGAATTGGCTCGGCACCACTGCCGGCTCGACGTAGGTGAGAATGCGCAGCATCTTGAACAGCGAGACCTGGTTGATCAACTCACCGTCGGCGTTCAAGTCACCGGCGCCGTACACGAACCGGCCGTTGCGCACGAGCACCTCGGCCCAAGCGAGTTTGTAATTTGCCAAATAGAAATACAGCCGGTGCCAGCCGCTGGCATCGGTCTGCGTGACCGCCGGCGGCAATTGCAGGGTGAATTCGCCCGTGCTGCCGGTGCGCGTGGCAACGGTGGTGCCTTCGAGCCAGACGTACACCTCGGCGGGATTGCCGCCGTCGCTCAACTGCACGCGTCCCTGCAACTCGCCGCTTTCAACACGAATGCCGTCCTCGGAGAGCGGGCTTTTGCTGCAACTCTGAACCAACAGCGCGGCCAGAAGGGCGGCGACCGCACCGAAAGATCGCACTTGCATCATGGCTGTGGCCTCGCATGAAATGTTATGCTGCTTGCTGCCCGCCGGCTGGGCGTTCCCTCGCGGGGTGGGCGGCCCGCCTGCCGTGGTGTGATCCATCAATATTGCGCGCCCAGCACCAGATAGTAGCGCCGGTCACGAATGGCCAGCCCCTGCAACACCTCGCCCGTTTGGTGGAGCAGATTGCGGCCGGAGGCATTGACAAAGAGCTTCAGTTTGTCGATCGCAAAAGTCTTGCTGAGATGCAAATCGAGATTGGAGTAGGCCGGCAGCGTGACCTCGGCCAGGCCGCCAAATGCGGGCGCGCCGCCCGACTGGTCTCCCGCTTTGATGCGGCGCAGCCAGCCGACTTGCTCGCTTTCCGTGAACCAGTAGGCCTGGAAGGAATAACCGGCATGATCGACATTGAGCGTGAACGTGCGCTTGAGATCGGATTTGAAGGGGAACGCCGCCCGCTCGGAAATCGAGTAGCGTGACAGGCCGCTGCTGAGCGTCACTTTCTTGCGGAAAAAGAACACACTGGCCTGGGATTCGATGCCGGCAATGCGGGCGTTTTGCACGTTGTCGTAGAACAGGATCGGAATGCCGGGCGTGGCCGCCGCGCGGAATTTGTTCGCGTAATGATTTTGAAAGAAGTTGCCGCTCACCTGCCAGCCGTAGATGCTGGTATGCGCGCGCACGTCGCGTGTGATCACCATGCCCAATTCCACGCTGCGGTTCTTCTCCGGCGCGAGATTGGGCTGGCTGGCAGCGGGCGCGAAAAAGGCCGGCGAGCTGACCTGCTGCAGCAGCGTGGGAAATTTGACATTGGCGCCCACATTCAAATAGCCATTCACCGCAAGATTGTTGCGGTACCCCGAAAAACTGAAGGCGAACTTGAGCGTGGTGGCGCGCCAATCATTGCGCTCGAAAACGCCGGCGGCCACCAGCGGATTCTGATCCGCCGGATTGCCGCGCAGCACGTAGTCCGGCTGTTCATCCAGCACGCGATCGTGGCGCATGCTGACATCCACGTCCACGGCTTGAAAAAAGTCCGAGCCGCCGTCATTGTGCAGCTTGGCGATGGCCACCACGCCGTGATGCTGCCGCGTGAACGTGGCGGAATGCAAGCCCAGCCGCTGCTCGCCGGGCACGTCGCGGTCATCGCGAAACTCCAGCCGCGCGCCCTCGAATTGATACGCCGTCAGCAGATCCAGCCGGCCCAGGGGAAAATGCTTCTCCGCGTTGAGATGAAAGGCGCGATTGTCAACCACGCCGCTCACCGACCCGGCGCTCACCACCCGCCGGTCTTCTTCCATTCGTTGCAGCGATACCGCCAGCTCGAAATCCTGCTGGCGCGCCTGTTCCGCGGCATAGCGCACCGTCAGCACGTGATTGAGATTGTCGGCGCGTTCATCGAAGAAGCGATCTTCATAAAGGCGATCGGTGTAGAGGTAACTCGCCGTCAAGGATTTGCCCAGCCGGCCGCCGCCGGCTTCGCTGAAGCGGTAAGTGAGATTGGCGGAATGATGCAATTCGGTGTTCTTCAATCCCAGGTCCTCAGCAACCGCAACGAAACTGCGTTTGGAAGCGCCGCGCGCGAGATTGTAGGAGGCCAGCAGCCGGTTGAATTGGCGAAAGAAATGCAACCCCCAATTGCCGGAGCGGTAGGTGCCGAAACGCTGCTGAAAGCGAATGGAATAGTCCTTCTGCACTTTGGGCACCGCGTTGATCACGCCGCCGAAGGCATCGGCGCCATAAAGCGCGGTGTTGCTGCCCTTGATCACTTCCAGCCGCTCGAGATCCTGCAAATCGAGCAACTGCAAATCGAAGACGTTGTCATAGGCGCTGTTCAGCCGCACACCGTTGAACAAGATCGCTACTTCATCCGGGTTGCTGCCGCGAATCGACACGGTCTTGCGGCCGCTGAGCTGCTCCTCGATCTGCACGCTGTGATCGGTCTTGAGCAAATCGCCGGCGTCGACGAAGCCGCGGATTTCGAAGCTTTTGGCGTCGATGACCGACACGGTTTGCGGCAAATCCCGGGCGATTTCCGGCGGCCGTTCGCCGATTTCGCGCACCTCGATTTCCGGCAGCACGATGACGCGCGGTTGCAGATAGACGTAACGCAGATTCAGCAGCGCCGCGAGCGGGAGGGCGCGAGTTTCATAGGCCACATGCTGAAATACCACGATGCGGGCGGCGCTGGTGTCTGCCAGCCGCAAGGTGAAGCGGCCGCTGAGGTCGCTGGCCGTGCCGGTTTTTGTGCCCTCGAAATAGACACTGACGCCGCGGATTTCGCGGTGCGTGTTGAGGTCGCGGATAATCCCCGAAAAGGAACTCTGCTGGGCGGACAAGGCAGCGGGGAGGAGGGCTCCCCAAAGAATCAACGACTGGGCAAGCCATCTGCAAGACAGCATAAAGGCCTCCTCTGTGAGCGTCATGGCGCGTTGCGGCGTGGGCGTGAGAACTGGCGGAAAATGGAACTCCGGTCTCAGAGATGCAAGCAAAAAGTTGTGAATGGCGCGGCCGATGCATTCGTTTGCGTTGGCTGTAGACGGATCCCATCGCAGGCAGGCGGTGTTCACGGGCTGCGTCTCCACGGGCGAGATCCCCCCGGCGGCTGGTCCCTTCGTGCAAATGCCTTCCCGATGTTATGCAAAATTGCGCACGCATGCCTGATAAAATCGGACCTGACTCAAGTTTGGTTTTTAGCCATAACATCTTGATTTTAATGCCTGAGTTTCTCTTGGGCGGATACCTGTTCTGTCATGTTTGTTACACTGGCATAATTTCTGTTGAGGTGATTGCTACTCTATTCCATATATATGTGGAAATTTTCCCCCCTTGCGTTATGGCTGGGTTCTGACCACGTTGATTCCACGGTTCGCAAGACGGCTTTCCTTTCATCGCACTGATTCTGAAGTAGACAAAGACTCGATTCCACCAGGGCAGTAGCAGGAAGGACAAAACTTCCGACGGATCGCCAAGAAATTCAAGCGTCGGCAGTGGGTGTGCCAAGTTCTGCGAAATGAGAATCTCATACTACCGTCATTCCTACATTTTCGGTATTTCGGCTGCATTAGCCCTCGGCTAGTGGCGCGGCGCGCCATTGGTTGGAGGGCTTTTTTGTTTTTGGGGATGCTCGCTCCCGGGAGGAAACCGGCGAGCCACGCCTGCAGCAAGGCTTGAGCGTCCCGCAGGGAAGGAAAGGTTTGGCAACTAAACTCCCATCTACTAACCATCACTGGAGGAGGTAGAGTATGCATCGCAGGTCCATGGCAGTGCTTGCCTCGTTGCTCCTGCTGCCGTGCTTTTTGTTCGCCCAAGACGGTAAGATTCGCGGGCGCGTGACGGCCAAGGACACCAACGAGCCTCTGATCGGCGCCAACGTCGTGGTCGACGGCACGACGCTGGGCGCCGCGGCGGACCTCAACGGCGATTTCGTCATTCTGAGCGTTCCGCCCGGCGTGTATACCGTGCGCGCGAGCTACATCGGTTACCAAACCGTTGTGATCGCCAACGTGCGTGTCAGCGCCAACTTGACGACCACGCAGGACTTCTCGCTGCCCAGCTCCGCAATTGCGGTGGAAGCGATGGAAATCGTGGCCGAGCGCCCGTTGATCCAGCGCAACACCACCAACACCGTGCGCCTGACCACGCAGGAAGACATTCAGAACCTGCCGTTCCGTGGCGTGCAACAAATCGTGGCGTTGAACTCGGGAACGGTGCTGCAGGACGGTAACCTGCACGTGCGCGGCGGCCGCGTCGGCGAAGTCGCCTACTATATCGACGGCGCCACCGCCCTGAATCCCTTCAACAACAATGAAAACGTCGGCGTGATTCAGGAGGCCATCGAAGAAATTCAATTACAATCGGGCGGATATACCGCGGAATTCGGCGGTGCCAATTCCGGCATCGTGCGTACCACCGTTCGCACCGGCGGCCAGGATTTCAAGGCCACGGTCGATTACCGCACGGATGATTTTGCCAAACCCGGCGAAAAATTCCTCGGCACCTCGGCCTTCGGCCATCGCAATGCCGTGGTCACCGCGAGCGGCCCCCTGCTTTCCAACAAAGTGAAGTTCTTCCTTGCCGGCCAGCATAACTACCAGCGCAACCGGCAGCCGCTGTTCCTCGAGCCTTTCCGTTTCGACAATTTGGTGACCGACGCGCTCGGCCAAGCCGGGCCTTCTGGTGCAGGGCAACCCCTGCCAGGCGCCGTGGAGTTCGAGGAAAACTACCTGCCGCGCAACCAGCGCGAAGACAACTCCGTGCAAGGCACGCTGACTTATGATCTCAGCAACGTCCTGAAATTCCGCTTCACCGGCAGCTACGCCGAAGTGAACAACCCGGTGGGCGGCGAATGGCCCGGCGGCACCCCCACCCAAACGCCGGTGGCTGAATCGCAGAACGGACTGCAGAACGTTTTCCAACGCCGCCTGGCACAGCAGGAAACCATTTCCTCGCTGGCCAATCTGAAGGCCACCCACGTGCTCAGCCCGAAGACCTTCTACGAAGCCTCGATTTCGTTCTCCGAGCGCAAATTTCGCCAGTATGACGAAACCTTCGGCGACAACTGGACGCTCTATACCGACAGCCTCGCCAACGCGGAAAAGGGCTATACCGGCTTCGTGCGCCGTTATGAAGGCCCGTATGACCTGAGCACCATCAACAACTTCGCCTTCAATCATCCCAACGCGCCGATCAACACCTACTATCGCGACAGCCAGCAAGATCTGGGCGCTTCGCTGGATTTGACCTCGCAAGTGTCGAAGAGCTGGGAGGTCAAAGTCGGCGGCCGCATGGATCGCTGGACCATGCGCAACTTCGATGTCAACAACATCTCCGCCACGATGCAATTCCTGTATGGCCGCAGCGGCAACAACCCGCGCGTTTTTGCCAGCGAGTACGAGCGCAAGGTGTTGATGGCACGCGCCGGCGGCACGCGTCAAACCCAGATGATCAACTTCTTCGGGTATGACGTCGACGGCAACAAGATCAACTCCGGCCCGGACGGACCGCGCCATCCGCTCTTCCTCGCCGCCTACGTGCAGAACAAGCTCGAGTATCGCGACCTGGTGGTGAATCTGGGCCTGCGCTATGAGCGCATCGCGACCGACGCGCCCGCGCCCAAGGATCTCGAAAATCCGGCCTTCGATGAAAAAGTGAACTACATCGACGAGTCCCAACTGACCACCGCTGAAGCCACCGACTACTTGCTGCCGCGGATCAACTTCTCGTTCCCGGTGACGGACCGCACCGTCTTCTATGCCACCTACGGCAAGTATGTGCAGTTGCCCCAACTCGTTGACATTCTGACCGGCAACCAGGTGCTCAGCATCTCGGTCAGCCCGGTCACGCGCTCACCCTACGGTTATTTCGGCCAGTACGCCGGTTTCACCGCCAAACCCGAGCGTACCACGCAGTATGAAATGGGTATTCGCCAGTCGATTACCGACAATTTTGCGTTCACGGTGACCGGCTTTTACAAAGACCTGATCGAGCAACTGCGTTTTGACCGCGTGTTGTCCGAAGGCAAGGGCACCATTCCGGAAGGCCAGACCGTCTTCTCCGGCCTGCTGAACAATGACTTCGGCACGGTGAAGGGTCTGGAGTTGACGCTGGAACTGCGCCGGGTGAAGCGCCTGTCCGCGAAAGTGAGCTATACGCTCTCGGATGCGCGCGGCACCGGCTCCGACAGCCGCGCCACGCAAGTGGCGGTGAGCGACGGCGGAGCGCGCTATCCGATTTTGACCTACAAGCTCAATTACAACCAGCCGCATCGCGGCTCGGTGGTGTTGGACTATCGTTTCGCCAAGGGCGACGGCGGTAAGATTCTGCAGGGCACCGGCCTGAACGCGATTCTGACGTTCAACAGCGGCCATTCCTACACGCAGATCCAAGAGCCCGAGACGCTGGGCCAGGCCAGCCCGTGGAACATCGGCGTGCGGCCGCTCATCGACCCGCGCAGCAGCTATCCGGTGGAGCCGGTCAACAGCTCTTCCACGCCCTTCAATTTCAACGTCGATCTCAATTTCAGCCGCTTGATTCCGCTGGGCCGCTTCGATGCGGAGCTTTACGTCAACGTGCTGAACGTGTTCAACACCAAGAACGTGCTCAACGTTTATCCCAACACCGGTACTTCGGAGGATGACGGCTGGTTGCGCAGCGAGGCCGCCGGCTCCTATGTGGCCATCCCCAACTACGCCGACTTCTATCGTGCCGTCAACGTGGACAACCGCTGGGCCTACAACACCGCCACGGGCAATGATCTGTTCGGCAACCCGCGCCAGATTTTCGCCGGCCTGCGGTTGGAGTTCTAAGCTTCCGATGCCAGCCCGCCGCCCGGCGGTGGCCGGCTGGTGCGGTTGCAGGTGTTGCAAGGCGATCAGCGTTTGACGAGACGCCGTTCCCGATGTGAGTCTCACCGGCTGCCGGCGGTTGTGGCGCACGCCCGGGTCGAACAGGAACGGCGGCCATCCAAAACCGTGATTCGAGAACGAAAAGGAGTCACACATCATGCAAAAGAGCAGTCTGTTGAAACTGATGCTGGCCGGTCTGCTGCTGTACGGAGCGACCGCCTTCGCTGAGCGGCCGGCGGGCGAGAAGGAGCGCAACCAACAAGCGCTCAGCAAGCCCACAGGCACCCCGCGCTATCAGATTCTGAACATCAACAACATTTGGACGTGGATCCGCAATGACGGCATGTCCAATCATTCCCCCATCGCGGATGACGGCACCTACTTCCCGCGCGGCACCGGATCGGCGATTTACCAGGACGGCATCATGTGGGGCGGCAAGGTGTATTTGGATCCGAACTACACCCAGCCCGGTCCCAAGGATCAATTGATCCGCGTCGGCGGCGCCAACTATCTCGTGGGCACGCGTGAAGGCCGGATCATCGGCGAGGGTGCCTCTGCCGTGGCTGCCAACACCGCTGATGCTGACGTGCGGGCTTATCGCATCCGCCGCGACTATGCCGTGATGTCGGATACGGAAAAGCGCCGCGATGCCGCTGAATACAACGAAATTCCAGTCGCGAACGTTACCGATGCGCAAGTCGCCACCATCATGTCGCGCTATGCGCTGGACTGGAAGGAATGGCCGGTGCAGCAAGGTGCGCCCTATATCGAGCGCAACGGCACGCCCGGCTATCAGCCGCCGCCCGAGTTCAGCGCGACTTTTACGGTCGACGATCTCATCAAAGGCAATTACGACGAGCCGGGTATTGCCGGTGCGGATCCCAACTCCCCGGCTGACCAGGTGGTGTGGACGGTGTTCAACGACCTTGATGCCAGCACGACGCTGCAATTGCAGGGCTCGGAACCCCTGGGCTTGGAAATCCAAGTCACGCTGTGGGGCTACAAACGGACCGACGCCCTGGGCAACATCTATTTCCGCCGCGTCAAGTTGATCAATAAGGGCGGCGTGGATGTCACCGACGCCGGCGGCACCAAAGGCTCCTTCTACATCAACGAAATGTATGTGGCGCAGTGGTCGGATCCCGATCTCGGCAATTCAGGCGATGACGTGGCCGGCTGTGACGTCAACTTGAGCTTGGGCTACGTCTACAACGGCCAGGCGGTTGACAGTGAGTATCGCGGCTTTCGCTTGCCGCCGCCTGCCATCGGCTACGACTTTCTGCAAGGCCCGGCCGTGCCCGGCGATCCCACTGACCGCGCCGTCTTCGATCTGAAGTACAAAGACGGCTTCAAGAACCTGGGCATGACTTCATTCTCCTACTTCTCGGCCGGCTCGCCGATCTCTGACCCGCCGCGTTCCTATACGCAGGGCACCATTCGCTGGTACAAGATGCTGCGCGGCTTTGCCCCGATCGACGGCGACGACCAATACTATCCGTTCCCGCCCGGCGTGGCGCCCGATCAGTTTCCGCTCTCGGGCGATCCGGTGACCAAGACCGGCTTTCTCGATGGCGAAGGTGAGCAATACTCCTTCGTGCCGGGAGACCGCCGCATCAACCTGAGCACCGGTCCATTCAGCTTGAATCCCGGTGAGACCCAGGAAGTGGTGGTGGCGGTGGTCGGTGGCTTGGGCGCCGATCGTATTTCCAGCGTCGCAGTCATGAAGTTCAACGACCGCTTCGCGCAGAACACCTACAACGCCTTGTTCCAAGTTCCCAAACCGCCGGTTGCACCGATTGTCACCGTCTCGGAACTGGATGGCACGGTGGGTGTGGAATGGGGCAGCAATTTGAACCGGGTGCGTGATACCGAGACCACGGTGCAACAACCCGGCGGCTATGCCTTCGAGGGCTACAATGTCTACCAATTCCCCAGCCGGGGCGCTTCCTTGTCGGAAGCCAAGCGCATAGCCGTATTCGATCTGGCCACCGATCCCACTGTGGTCTTGGATGAGCAGTTCGATCTTGCCTCGGGCCAGATTCTCAACAAACCGGTGCAATTCGGCACCAACAGCGGCATCGCGCGGTATTTCAACTTCAACCGCGATTACGTTCGCGATATCGGCAAACTCTACAACGGCCAGGAGTATTACTTGGCGGTGACCGCCTATAGCCGCGCCACCGTGCCCGGCTATCTGCCGGCTTCCTTGGAGTCCGAACCGACAATCATTACCGTCGTTCCCCGCGTGCCTTTCGGAATCGAGTACGAGACTGCTTTTGGCGACACTCTGAAGGTCAATCGCCTGGGCGGTGGCAGCGATGGCATCGTTTTGCCCATCGTCGTCAACCCGAAAGCCAGCACGGGCGACAGCTATGAAGTTCGATTTGCCGTGGACAACGATGGCAACACCACCTGGAATCTGCTGAACACGACGAAAGGCACGACGGTCTTGACCAACAAGACCAACCAGAGCGGTGATGAGAAGTATGACATCATCGATGGGATTTTCCTGGTGGTTTCCGGTCCGCCGCCTGGTGTCAAAGAATGGGAATGGACCGCGGGTTCACGTTTCCTCACCTGGGCTGATGCGGCCGGTCTGGAATTCGAAGGCTTCGAAGGCGCGCTGGGCTGGGCTTCTCCGCGCTCGGTTTTCGGCGATGGCACGCACATCATTCCCGCCGACAAGCTCAAGAAAATCGAGATTCGTTTCGCCAATGCCGACGCCAATGATCTCGAGTTTGATCCCAATCAGCCAAATGTTTCCTATGCCTATCGGCATGGCCGCGGCTTCGGCGGAGCGCCGGCACGACCGGAGTTTGCGCCTTACATCATCAACACAGGCGGCAGTTATTCTTATCAAGACTTCACCAAGAGCGTGCCGCTGGCGGTGTATGATGTCGATGCCAATCCGCCGCGCCGCTTGGCCGTGGCCTTTCTCGAGAACAACGCAGTGGACGGCAAAGTCGACGGTCGCTACAACCCTGGGGTTACCGGTACGACCAACAACACCGCTTCCACCGGGCCGCGCGAATGGCTGTGGATCTTCGACGCAGACTATAGCGAGACACCCAACCCCGCATGGCAAGTTGAGATCATTGAAGGCCCGCAGCCGGTCATGTACTTCGCGACCTGGCAGCGCCGCAATGCCAACGCCTGGACCGATGGCAACGTGATTACCATTACGCCGAATCGGCCGAATACACCGGATGATGCCTTTAGCTTCGCTGCGCCGGCGCCGAAAAAGGGTGGCGCACTTGACGCTGCCAGCGCACAGAATATCGGCGTGTACCCGAATCCTTACTACGCCTTCAACCCGGCGGAAAACACCACGCTCAATCGCTTCGTGACCTTCAACAATCTGCCGCCCAACGCCACGGTCCGCATCTTCAACATGGCCGGCCAGTTGGTGCGCAAACTCGAGAAAGTCAATGACTCCTCGCAGTTCCTGCGCTGGGACCTGCAGAATCAAACCGGCTTGCCGGTGGCGAGCGGCATGTACATCGCGCACGTGGAAGCCACCCTGCCGGCCACCGGCGCCAAGGCGGTCAAGGTGTTGAAACTGGCCGTCATTCAAGAACAAGAAGTGCTGGAAGTTTTCTGAGCGCTACGCTGACTCATTTTCGCTTTCACAACTCTCTTGCAGAAGGAGAAAATGTCATGAAGAGTAAAGTAGTCATTTCCATGCTTTGCCTCGGCGTGGCGCTGGCGATGTTGCCGCTGCGGCTGTCAGCGCAGGCCCTGGGCGAAGGCATCGAAAATAAACGCATCGGGACGGCCGCGGCGACCGAGTTGTTGATTCCCGTGGGCGCGCGCGACCTGGCCATGGGCGGCTCCAGCCTGGCGACCAGTGCCGGCATCGACGCGCTGCACTGGAATCCTGCCGGCCTCGGCCGTTTGGCCACCACCGCCGAAGGAACCTTTACGACCATGTCCTACCTCGCCGACATTCGCCTGAACTACGGCGCCGTGGGCGTGGGCTTCGGCGGCTTCGGTGTCGTCGGTCTCAGCATCCGTTCCTTTGATTTCGGCGACATCCTGTTGACCACCAACGATGATCCGGAAGGCCGGGCGGGCCGGACCTTCGCGCCCACTTTCGTGACCGTGGGCCTGACCTACTCGCGTGCCTTCACCGATGCCATCACCGCCGGCGGCACTGTCAAGATCATCTCGGAGAAAATGGGCCGCGCCAGTGGGGGCGGCTTTGCGCTGGATTTCGGCGTGCAGTACCACACTCTCGCCGGCATCAAGGGCCTGCATCTCGGCGTTGCCATGAAGAACATCGGCCCGCAGATGAGCTTCAGCGGCTCGGGTTTGTTGCGCCGGGCAGTTTCCTCCGAAGGCAGCCGGCCGGAGCAGTACTATGATGTCAAAACGGCCAGCTTTGAATTGCCCTCTTCGGTCGAGATTGGTCTGGCGTACGAGCGCACCATGAGCGAAAATCTCAAGATGAACTTCAGCGGCGCGTTCGCCAACAACAACCTCGGCCTCGATGGCTATCGCGGCGGCGCGGAAGCGCTGTATCAAGTGAGCAACAACTTCCGCCTCGCCGGTCGCGCCGGCATCGAGATCTCGCCGAACGGCGGCGTCGATGACAGTTCGGTGGAAATCTCGAACGGCGGCGATGACCAAATCTTCGGGCCGGCGTTGGGCTTCGGTTTTCTCTATAAGACCGAGTCGCTCGACATCACCCTGGATTACGCCTATCGCTCCGTCGATTTCTTCGACAGCAACCAGATGTTTACGCTCAAGCTCGGCTTCTAAGCAGTTCGGCCGTAACTGAGTTTCGTTGTGAGAAAGGCTGCTCCGCCGGGGCAGCCTTTCTTGTTGTGCGCCGCGTTGGGAGCCGGGAAGATTCCTGCTGCCAGGTCAGGCACCGTGGGGATTTTCTTCCTTTCGAACGCAGCGCAGTCTGCCCGACGGCAATCGTGAGAAATGCCGTCCCTGCGTGGCCGTTGGCATTCGAACAAAGCCGGTTGAAAATTGGCGCAGAAATCGTTATCAATACGCCATCCGCCTGGCAGCTTTGCAAGCTCTGATGAATTGGCGCGTTCCGTCCCTCACCGCCCGGTTGTCGTGGAATTGCTGCATTGGCGAAAATCGAGTAAAGGTTGCTTGCCCGCGAGATGAGCCCGGCCGGTCGGCTGCAATCAGAAAATGAGCGATTGGCATGATGTCGATCTGAAGTGTGAATTGGCAAAACCGGTTCACGATCTCTCTTATTTCACCTTCGGCGGAATCATATGTTGCTTTTCATGAAACGCATCAGCAGAAATCGTCTTGTCACGCGTGGTTTGCCCGTGCTGCTTCTGGCTCTGCTCGCCGCCTGCGAGAGCACCCCGTCGCCGCAATCCTACTTTCCGGAGACCGGGCGCCGCGCGCTGCAGCAGCGCTCTTTGGAGGCGCGCACCGACCTGCGCGTGCTCGCGCTGGCGCTGCAGCCCGGCAGTGAAGACTTGGCAACGCTGGCCTATTTTCGCCTGGGCCGCGGCGCCACCACCATGAGCGCCTTCGCCAGCAACGGCGAAGCGGGGGAGAGTGACCTGCGTACCGAGTATCCCGCCTACTTGGCGGCGGTACGGCGTGAGGAAGCGACTCGTGCTGCTGCGCACGTGGGCGCTGAAGTCTATTTTCTCAATCTGCCTGATCTCGTTGCCGCGCATGATTCCGCCAGTGTGCGGCTCGCGTGGCCGGCCGATTCCGTGCGCACGAAGCTGGCACGGCTGTTTCTCAAGTTTCAGCCGGATATCGTTCTGCTCGCGCCCGAGCCGGAACGCGGCACCGCCGGCACGAGCTGGCCGCGGCATTGCCTGGCAGCAGATGTACTCGCGACCGTCCAGCAGCTCAAGTCTGCCGATTCTGCATTGCCCGCCAATGGCCTGGAGGCGCCCCGCCGCTGGCGTGTCGATCGCGTTTTTGTTGATGACGGCAGCGGCGTGCGTCCGCCGTTGCAGCAAGTGACTGCGCAGTGGAAAAAAACTTATGAAGCAATCGGGCAGGAGGCCGGACGCGCTTATGCCTCCCTGGCGCGGCAGCGGACCATGTGGCGCGCCGGGCGACCGGTGGGTTACACGCTGCTCGCCGGCGCCTCTGCTGCACCGCTTGCTGCGCTCGATGCCGAACTGCCGTTGCCGGCCAGTGGCCGGTTGGCTGGCCTGGAAAAACGCGTGCGCGATTTGACCGGCAAGACGCAGGAAGGCAAGGCAAGCGGTGCGCTGGCAGAAATCGTGAGCCTGATTGATTCCGTCAGCCTCCTGCTGGCGGAGAAGAATTTGCTGGAGACCGAAAGGCGGCGGTTGTTGCATTGGAACAAAACGTTGGGCGATTTGCGCTGCACGCTGTTGGGCGTCGAGGTCAAATTCACCCTGAGTGACACCGCTCTGAGCGAGCGGCAACTCACTTATCTCACGCTTACCAAAGTGACCGGCTTGAGCAAGGGCGGAAACACTTCGGTTTTCTTCGGCAACGTCGATGCTCAAACCGGCTGGATCGTCGACGAGGGGTTCGAGCACAAGCTGCCGCTGCGGCTGAACGATCCCTATCGCCTGCTGTCGCCCAAACAAGTGACCTACACGTTTCCCCCGGCCTATCATCAACAGCAGTCCGCGGAGTCTTATCAAAAGCTGCTGTTCTTTGTGATTCACCGGGCCGCCAACCGGGAGCAGGATTTCATCTACCGTGCGGAAGCCAAACTCACTTTTGGCCCGCGCTTTTCCACCGAGGTGCTGAATCCGATCGTGCGCATGCACGCCAAGGAGCATCTGCGCCTCCGCCTCACCAACTTCTCGCGCGACGGCGTGACCGATGAGGTCTGGGTTGATGACGCCTATGCCACGGCGCGGCCCAGCCGCTTTCGTCTGAGCGAGAAGGGCGCCACTCATCTCGATGTGCTGCCGCTCACCTGGCGCGGCGACCCGCCGCCGGGCAACTACCTGATGCAGGTGCAGATCGACAGCATTCCCGAGGCCAATTTTCTCGCGCGCAAATTTTACGCGACGGCCGATTCAACCAAGCGCCTCGGCCTGCTGGCCGCGCTGGCCGACAGTCCGGCTGCCGAAGCGCTGCGCCGCCTGAATCTGAAATACACCGCGCTCTCACCCAGCGCCGATTGGGAGAAACGCCTGGATTCGCTCGAGGTGTTGCTGATCGACCGCCGGGTGCTGTCGTTTCAACCCGAGCTGGCGCAGCGGCGCGCGGCGTTACAGCGGTTTGCCGAGGCCGGCGGCCACGTAATCATACTCGCGCAAGAGGCGCCGGTGTGGAACAACGGCCCGTTGTGGGAAGGCTTGCATCTCATCCCGGTTTTGAGCTGGGAAGCGAACACGCCGCTGCAAACCGCAGCGGCGCACGCCCTGCTGGCTTTTCCGAATCATCTGGAGGCGTCGGACTGGGAGGGCTGGCTCTTTCGCCGCGCGTACAATTTGATCTCCGGGCCGGCGCTGGCTGGAGCAGAGACTCCGATTCAAACAACGGCGGAATCCGCGCCGCTGCTGGTGACGAAAATTCTGGGCCGCGGCCGCTTCACTTATGTGGATTTGGCGCTCGCACCGCAATTGCTGAACGTTCATCCCGGTGCTTTCCGGTTGTTCGCCAATCTGATTTCGCTATGAATTTGCCCGCCGTGAGAACCGAATGCTTTGTCACGATTCCCCACGGCGGCGCCTTGGGATACCCGAAGCGTGATTTGGGTTCGGAAAAATTCTACCAAAGCCTCGGCCCGGCCGAGGCTGAACATCTCTCGCACAGAAACTCAGGTGGTCAGTCATGAAACCTCGATTTGCCCTGCTGGCCTGTCTGCTGTTGGCCGGTGTGCCGGCCGCGGCGCAAGATCTGGCGCCGGCCGCGCCCCTGACCTTCAATCTCGATTATGCGCGCTTTCGCAATGACGAGCGCAGCGGTTATTTGGAGGTGTACTACAGCTTCCAGCCGCGCGTGCTCAGTTATCACCTGGCCAATGGCCAGTACCACGCCGGCGTGCAGATCACCACGCGCCTGCTGGAACGGTCGGGCGCGCGGGTCGTTGCCGAAAAGCGCACGCTGTTGAAGGTCTCCCAGGCTGATACCGCCGCGGCTTGGTACCATTATCCCATGGTCACGCAAGCCGGCTTTGCTCTGCCCCATGGCGAGTATACCCTGGAAGTCATTGCCGCAGATTCGCTGGCGCCCGGCCGTCGCGACAGCGTGGTTTCCGCCCTCGAGGTGGTGGCTTATCCCGGCGGTGTGGGCATCAGCGACATCGAATTGTGCCGCAGTATTGCGCCCTCCACCAAGCGAGATGATCTCTTCTTCAAGAATGGGATGGAGGTCATTCCCTATCCCCAGATGGTGTTTGGCACCGCCACCACGCCGGTGGTCTTTCATTACCTCGAGCTCTACAATCTCGATCCCCAGGCCACCTATCGCGTGAAGACGCTGCTGGCAGATGCCGACGGCAAACCGGTGCGCGAGGTCAGCAAGGAGCGTAAGTATGGCGCCAGCAACACCGTTGAAGTGGGGACCTCGAACATCACCTCGCTGCCCTCGGGGAAATATCTCTTTCATTTGCTGCTGCTCGATCAGCGTGACAGCCTGCTGGTCGATGCGGAACGAGCGTTCTTTGTCTACAATCCGCATCTCACCCCCAAGCCGGCTGCCACGTCCGCGCTTGCCGCGAACTTAGCGAATCTTTCGCTCGCGGCACTTGACGAGGAGTTTCAACAGGCGAAATATCTCGCGATCAAGGAAGAGGTCAAAATCTTCGCAGGATTGGTCACCGCCGAGGCCAAGCGCGAATTTCTCACGCGGTTTTGGGGGGAGGTGGAAAAGGGCAGGGGTGATTTCCCGGCGATCACGCGCGCCGAGTATCTGCGCCGGGTGGCGATTGCCGGCGAACGCTACACCAGCCTCAACAAAGCCGGCTGGCGCTCGCATCGCGGCCGCATTTATCTGCTCTACGGCGATCCCAACGAAATCGAGCGCGTGGCGAGCGCCGGCATTGCCAAACCGCATGAGATTTGGCGGTACTTCGGCATTGAGAACGGCGTTGAATTCGTCTTCATCGACCGCTTGGGCTTCAACGATTTCGAACTCGTCCATTCCAACAAACGCGGTGAGTTGCGCGATGACAACTGGCAGAATCTGTTGCAGTAGCAGCCGGCGCGGAGAGTTGCGGACATGAAAAAGATCGACCAGCCACAGCCGGGCGAATATGCCCCCTATGCGAGCATGTACATCGATTTGTTGCCGGATGACGGCCTGGTGCTGCAGCACCAGGCCGCCAATCTCACGGCGACCAAGGCCCTCTTGCGCGATCTTCCCGAGGAGAAACTCATGCGCCGGTATGCGGCCAACAAATGGACGATCAAGGAGATTCTGCTCCCTCTCAGCGATGACGAGCGCATCCATGCTTATCGCGCCCTGCGATTCGCCCGCAATGATCAAACCGAGTTGCCGGGCTTCGAGCAGGACGACTATGCCCGCCATTCCGGAGCCAACGCGCGCAGCCTTGCCGATCTGCTGCGTGAATTCACCACCGTGCGCCGCGCCACCCTCTCATTGTTCGCTGGTCTCGAGCCGCGGGCTTTTACGCGCTGCGGCGTGGCCAACGGCACGCGCATGAGCGTGCGCGCCATCGCCTACCACATTGCCGGGCATGAATTGCATCACTGCCATCTCATCAAGACGCGGTATTTGAACCAGCCGGCGAATCTCCTGCCTCTCCTCTAACCGCGACGTGCCGTGACCGAGCGCGTTCGCCGTGGCTGCGGCGCCAGCGCCTCCTGCAAGAATCGCATGAGAAAGCGATCGGCCCAGTGCCAGTTGTGCGCGGCGCGCGCAGCAAAGACGGTTTGCGGAAAACCGAGGGTGCAGCCTTTTTCGGCCAGCAAGCGGCAGAACTGCTCGGCGCGATCGCGATTGCCGCGCATGCCGTCGTGCGCGGTGCTGGCCACCCAGAAGCGCGTGCGGCGGAGACGGTGCAGCGTCCTGCCGCGGGCGCGCGCGATGATATCAGTGGCATTCCAGGCGCGCAGGGCGCGGCGATTCCTCGGCTTGCCCAGCGCGGCGTTGAACAAGGGCGAAGCCAGCCACACGCGATCGCGCAAGGCCCCGCCGCCCTGCCGCGGATAGCGATGGCCCGGCCACATCAAGGTGCCGTCATAGATGCCCGCTTCGTCAAAATAGCCGGACAGCTTGGCCGCCAACAAACTCACCGTGTATCCTCCCAAAGAAAAACCTGCCATCAGTTTTCTCGTCGCCGGCCCGGCATAACGCTGCTCACACTCGGGCAGCAGCTCGCTGGTGAGGTAATGCCAGCAGCGGCCGCTGCCCAAGCCCGTGTGTTTCACCGGCCAGGCACCGGCCATGTCGATCCCCAAAGAGGGCACCGCGTTGTCGTCGGAATTCAAACCCGGCATCACCACCACCATGGGCGGCAGCAAGCCGGCGTTGATCAGCGCATCGATGTCCTCGACGGCAGTTGATTTCTTGCGCGAAGTATCCTCGTGAAAATTGCACCATTCCCGTTCATGGCCGCGAAAGAGATAGAGCAGCGCCGCTGCCCGGCCGGGCTGAAGGCGGGGTGGCTCATAAACGAAGCAAGCTTTCGCAAGCCGGAGGCTGCGGGAGTAGCGCCATTCCAGGCGCAGCGTGCCGTGCAGCGAATCGGCATGGCGCGCCAGTATTTGGGCATGAATGTTTGCGCGAGTGGAGCTTGGCATTGGGCAACCGGGGATGAATGGTGGCGGTCGCGGCACTCGGCGGCCGGAGGGGGTGACCTGGATCTTGCGTGGGAATTGTTGCCCTGCTCACCTGCGGTTGCATGCACAGGCGAAAGAATGATGCAAAATTCAGGTGTCACGCTGGTTGTGCGTCAGCGCCGCCACGCGCCCCCGCAGGCTGTCATTGCCTCACCGGTGCCGGCATGCTTTGCGCGGCGCCGGCGGCCTGCTGCAATGACAGCCGCGGCGCGTCTTCAGCGGCGTGAAGTGGAAACTGCTGGAAGAGATAATTCAGAAATCAACACCGGTGCGCGACGGCCTCACCGGCCGGCGTCAGGCTTTGTAGATGCTTCCCACCACCGCGCCGAAGATCACCCACTCGATGAAGCCGATGCCGCCCATGCAGTAAGTCAGATAGTAGGGAAAACCCTGCACGGTGAGTGGGCTGTAGTACATTGCGATGAAGCTGATCACTCCCATGAAGACGCCGAACATCATGCCGCCTTTGGCGCCCGCTGCCCACGAGCCACGTGTGCGGGCAAACAGCAAGGCGCCGGCGAGGCCCATCAGGATCGCAATAACCGGAAACCACATGAAGTTGGCATCCTGGCGGAACACTTCCGGCAGTCCTTCATAGGTTTTTCTCATGACCATGCCGTGCATAATGAATTCATACACGGCATTCACCACGCCGCCGGCCAGGCCGGCTACCACAGCTTTGGACCAGTTCATGAACTCCCTCCTCTGTTGTCGAATACCACAACCAGACATTGGATTGATCGGGTTGCTTGAAGCGGGGCAGGATGGCGGGCGCAGCCGGAGGTCACTTCAAGCTTGCAGGCGGCAAAAGATAAGCAATTGTGCAAGATTTGTCAATTGCCAAAACCGGCCCGCCGGAACAAGGGAATTGATTTTGAAGGCGATCCTGCTTTATTAGTACTACAACGTTAAGGACACTGGCTTCTCCAGGAGGCCAGCTTGACCCCGACGGAGTCACATGCAATAGCCCACGGGCAGCGCCCTGGGAACTGACAAAGTCCATCGCAAAAAGCCCTGACAGGGCGGCATTTCTGGCGTGTTTCTAGGGCGCCCCGAGGGGCCGGGGGTCTTGTTCCCTTGAAATGTCTAGCCACCACCCATGTCATCCTGCGAGGATCCTGTGAAGATTTGAGCACGGTGCCAGGTGCCTCCCAAGGTTCCTTCTGAATGACACGCGGAATCACTTATACAAATCAAAGCAACAGAATACTGGATGCTCTCTCATGACTGTCAATTTTCCAGGGCGTTGCCCTTCGCTTCTACATTTCGCCCCCGTAGGGCTTTTTGTCTGTGCAATAGAATTCGACACAACGTTGTAGTTAGTCTCTGTCCGGAAATGAAGAAACCGCCCGGCCGCTGGCCAACTACAACAACTCTAACCTGAGGAGGTGAGATCACCATGGCACTCAAAATCAAATCCGCGGATGAAACCGAATTCGATTTGCTGGCATTGGGCGAATGTATGATTCGTTTGAGCCCGCCGGGACATCAGCGCATCGAGCTGACGCCGGTCTTCGAGGCTTATGCCGGCGGCGGAGAATACAACGTCGCCTATGCGCTGGCGCGTTACGGCATGCGCACCGCCTGGGTGTCGCGCCTGGTCGAGAGTCCGCTCGGCGCCTTCATCAAGAATCATGCGCAGGCCAGCGGCATGAATCTCAGTGAAGTGATTTGGGTGCCCTACGACGGCGTGGGCCGCGCCGACCGCATCGGTTTGAATTTCACCGAAGTGGGCATCGGGGTGCGGCCCAGCGTCACGCTCTATGATCGCGGCCACTCGTCGACCGCCCACATGCAGCCGGGTGAAGTCGATTGGCGGCGCCTCTTCGGCCGGCGCCAGGCGCGCTGGTTTCACACCGGCGGCATCTTCACGGCGTTGAGCGACAGTTGCGCGGAAGTCGTTGCCGAAGCCATGCAGGCGGCGCACGAAGCCGGCACGGTGGTCAGCTATGATCTCAATTTCCGCAGCAAGCTGTGGTCGAGCAAGCGCGCTATCGAGGTGACCAAAAAGCTGGTGCCCTATATCGACGTGCTCATCGGCAATGAGGAGGATTTCCAGAAAGTGCTGGGCTTCGAGGTCGAAGGCACGGATGAACAGCTCAAGAAGCTGCCGGTCGAGGGCTACAAGAAGATGGTGGAAAAGGTGGTGAAGACCTTTCCCCACATCAGGGCGGTGGGCACCACCTTGCGCGAAGTGGTGAGCGGGCTGGTCAACAATTGGTCTGCCATCATGTATTATGACGGCCAGTTCTATCAATCGCGGCGCTATGAGAATCTCGAGATCGAAGATCGCGTCGGCGGCGGAGACGGGTTCTGCAGCGGTTTCGTGTACGGCCTGCTGCACGGCATGACTCCGCAGGAATGCGTGGAAATGGGCGCGGCACACGGCGCATTGCTGCAAAGCACGCGCGGCGACACCAGCATGGTGACGCTGGAGGAAATCAAACACGTGATGGGAGGGGGGAGCGCGCGCATCAAGCGCTGAATCCCGTGCAATCAGCCCGCGGGTTGCAGCCCATGCACACCAGTTGTTCAGGCTTACCCTCAGTCCTGACCGAACAAGTCCACGGTGCGCCGATCATTCTGCCGCCAGTGCGCTGTTACTTTCATTCGTGAGAGTGGCTCTCAAAATGTCATTCAGGCGAATCTTGTGAAATACCCGGCAGCGTGCCAAGATCTTCACATGATCCTTACAGGATGACAGAGGGGCTACGGTGCAATAGATTACAGCGGTTTTCAATTGGATGAGCAGGTTTTTAGTCCCCGCCCCTTGTGGGCGACTGTCATTGCAGGATGACAGAGGGGCTACGATGCAATAGACTACAGCAGTGTCCGTCCAAAAATGCTCCAACCTCGGCTGTGCCGAGGTTTCCAAAACCTCGAGTGGCGTGTAGACTCTGAGGATTTCGATGCCACGGCCAAGCCGTTGCAGGAACGCCTTTATCAAAAGGCTGCGATTTCGGACGGACACGAATTGTTCTGTCACCCAGCCTTCAGCAACAACAAAAACGCCACTGGTGCAACACCAGTGGCGTTTTTGTTTCCGCGGTTCGACTTCTGCCGGATCGTGCCGGCGGCCTACTTCAACAAGGTCATCTTGTGCGCCTGCACGAAGCCCTCGGTTTCGATGCGGTAGATATAGATTCCGCTGGCCACCCGGCCGCCGTCATCGCTTTTGCCATCCCAAGAGATTTGCCTGAATCCAGCCGCCTCCAGGCCGTCGACCAGCGTCCGCACGCGCTTGCCCAGCAGGTTGTAGATTGCCAGCTTCACGTGCACCTGCTTCGGCAAATCATAGCGGATGATGGTGGTGGGATTGAAGGGATTGGGATAGTTCTGCAGCAGGGCAAAACGCTCGGGCAGCTCCGCGTTCTGTTCCTCCACTCCGGTAGTGGGCGTGATGTCCGTCGCCAGAATCGGATGAAGCTGATAACCCGTTGCCGGATTCGCAGAGCTGAACTGGCCCAGCACGCCTTCGAGCGCAAACGTTCCCATGGGAATGGGTACGCCTGCGATTCTCGTATCCGAGGCTGCCGGCGTGCGCAACGCCACCGCGCCGGACTGATCGCTGGCATCGGTGACCGTGTACGTCTTGTTTGCCGCGAACACCGTGTCGCCGGCGGGATTGATGGTCAGGCCCTCGACCCGAATCAACTCACTCTCATAAGCCTCGCCGTTGCTGGCCAGCTCGGCCAGGGTGACGGTCTGCGGCGCGGGCAGCTCGTTGTCGCGCGAAATCACTTCGAAGCTGCTGATCGGCGAGAGTTCCTTCAAGGCACTGAACTCAGACAGCGTGCCGGTGACCCGCAGCCGATCGCCCATGCGGACGTTGCCACTGTCAACCGCCGCGCGGAATGCGCCGCTGGTTTGAAACGCAGTCATGCCCGCGGTGGCATCCTGCAGCCGTGCAAAGCGGCCAAGCGCGCGCGTGACAATGCCCTCGATCGTCACCACCGTGCCGTTGACCGCTTGCCGTGCAATCGCAATCGGCATGATCGCCGTGGCGCCGGGAATCACCTGGCCGCGAATCTCACCGGCGGGGAAATTGGCCGAGTGCACGTTGACGTAAAGCTGGCTCGCCAGCAACTCCACCACCAAATCCGGGGTGAGCGCCTGCGTGGTGTCGCTGCTCTTCCACACGCCGCTGGCCGTGGTGCCGGTGAAAGGAATGTCGCGCACGACGCCGGCGTTTTTGCCACGGCCGGCATTGTGGAAATGCGCGGCGCGGAACGCGCTGCTCAGCCCGGTGTAGCCGGCTTCATAGCCCAGTTCGGTGCCGCTGGGGTTCAGCGTGAAATTGCCGTAGCCGGCGGCGTTGGTCGTCACCGGCGGCACTTCCTGGCTGCCTTCCAATTGCGCCGCAAAACTGATCGCCACGCCGGTCAACACCTGGCCGCGAATCTCGCCGCCGGGATTGGCCGCGGTGTGCACATTCACATAAAGATTGCCGGCGAGCAATTCCGCCACCAGCGCCGGGGTCAACGGCTGGGTGGCATCCGTGCTGCTCCACACGCCGGTGGCAACCGTGTCCGTGAACGCGATGTCGCGCACCACTGGGCCGTTGACGCCGGCCGCGGCATTGTGAAAATGCGCGGCAGCGATCGGCCCGCTGAGATTGGCGACTTTGATCTTGTAGGAAAGCTGCGTGCGGTCTTCATTCAACACAAAGCGGCCGCCGCCGGCGGCATTGGTGTTGACTGCCGGATTCTCCTGCTGGCCGCTGAGCACCGCGTGAAAGACCGTCGCGGCGCCGGTACGCAGTTGTCCGCGAATCTCGCCGGCAGGATTGGCGGCAGTGTGAACATTCACATAGATCTTGCCGGCCAGTAACTCCGCCACCAACGCCGGGGTCAGCGCCTCGGCATCACTGTTGCGCCACACACCGGTGGCCGTATTGCCGGAGAAATCAGCCGTGATCGTGCGCACCGGTGAGCCATTCTGGCCGGCCGGCGCGTTGTGAAAGTGCGCCGCCTGTATCGCGCCGCTCAGACCATTCACGGTGACCGAGAAGGACAGCTCCGCGCCGGTGGCGTTCAGCGTGAAACTGCCGCTGCCGTTTGCCGTGGTCGTCACCGGCGGCACTTCTTGTGCCCCGTTGAGCGTGGCCGTGAAGTTGATCGGCTGGCCCGGCAATACCTGGCCGCGAATTTCACCGCCGGGATTGAGTGCGGTGTGCACATTCACATAAAGATTGCCGGCGAGCAATTCCGCCACCAATGCCGGGGTCAGCGGCTGATTGGTGTCGGTGCTCGACCACGTGCCGCTGGCAATGCCGTCGGTGAAAGTGATGGCCCGCACCACCGGCCCGTTCACGCCGCCGGCGGCATTGTGAAAATGCGCTGCGGCGATCGGGCCGCTGAGTCCGATCACACTCACGCTATAGCTGAGTTCGGTTTGATCTTCATTCAACACGAACATGCCGCCACCCTGCGCCGTGGTGGTGACTGGCGGCACTTCCTGGCTGCCGCTCAGCGTCGCGAAGAAAACCGCCGGCGCTTTGAAGTCCGCGCGGCGCGAGGGTTGAATCTGCAGCGTGTTGTTGAAGGAAGTGGCCACGCCGATGATGTTCACCGGATTCGGCGGCTGCACTGCGCCGTCGATGTCGGTATCACGATCGATGAACATCGCCAGCTCGCCGCTGCCATCGTTGATGGTGAGCGTCCTGTCGCTGTTGTCCGGCGGAAATGTGCCGATGATATTGGCCTGATTGACGCGAATCAACTCACCCTCGATTGCGGCGCGATTGTTGACATACTCGGCCACCGTCACCACCACCGGCGCCGGCAGGCCGGGTTCGTCGATCACCACAATCGAATCCGGCACGGTTTCGATGTTGCGGCGGCCGGAATTGGTGGCAATGCGGCCGTCCTTTACCAGCACGCGCGTGCCCTGGGTCACCGCGGATTTGGCGTTCCCCACGAACATGCGAATGCCGCCGGTGGCATCCTGCAGATAGAACTCCGAGCTGTTCGTGCTCGACAGCCGGAAATCCACCGTGGTGATGATGCCGGAAATCGCGATCTTTTCCGCGCCGTCCGGCAATTGCCGCGCGACTCCGATCGGCGCGATGCCGCGGAAGCCGGGCAGCAGTTGCCCGCGAATCTCTCCAGCCGGATGTGCGGCAGTATGGAAATTGATGTAGATTGTGCCGGCCAGCAGCTCGACCACCAACGCCGGGGTCAAAGCCTCGGCATCAGAACTCTTCCACACACCTGAGCCGCCGCCGCTGCCCAGCTCGCTGGTGAGCGTGCGCACCGGCGGACCATTGACTCCGCGATTGGCGTTGTGGAAATGCGCGGCATTGACCGGTCCGCTCAAGCCGATCGTGCCGACGTTGAAAGTCAGCTCCGTGCCCGCGGCATTGAGTTTGAAATAGCCGATGCCGGCGGCCTCGGTCATCACCGCTGGCACTTCCTGGCTGCCTTCGACTTGCGCTTCGAGATTGATGCTTTTGCCGCTTTCCAATTGCCCGCGAATTTCACCGCCGGGATTGAGCGCGGTGTGCACATTCACATAAAGATTGCCCGCGAGCAAATCCGCCACCAGCGCCGGTGTCAGCGGCTGGGCATCGGTGCTGCGCCACACGCCGGTTGCGGTGGTATCGGTGAAATCAGCGGTGAGGGCACGCACCACCGGGCCATTGGTGCCGCGCGGCGCCAAATGAAAATGCGCGCCGGTGATCGGGCCGCTGAGATTGCGGACTTTCACCATGAAGCTCAACGCCGTCTGCTCGGCGTTCAGCACGAAGTATCCCCCGCCCGCCGCGGTTGTGGCCACCGCCGGGTTCTCCTGCTTGCCTTCCAGCACCGCCAGAAAGACCGTTTCCGCGCCGGCGCGAATTTGCCCGCGAACTTCGCCGCTGGGATTGGCGGCGGTGTGCACATTCACATACAGCTTGGTGGCGAGCAACTCCGCCACCAGTTCCGGTGTCAGGGCTTCGACCGTGTCGCTGCTGCTCCACACGCCGGTGGCCGTGCCGTCGGTAAAAACATTGGTGATCGTGCGCACCGGCGGACCATTGACGCCGGCGGCCGCGTTGTGAAAATGCGCTGCAGTCAGCGGGCCGCTCAGATCATTCACCGCCACTTCGAATTGCAGTTGCGTGCCGGTGGCATTCAGCGTGAATTTGCCCACGCCATTGCCCGGCACACTGACCGGCGGCACTTCCTGCTGGCCATTGAGGCTGGCCGTGAATTTTTTCTCGCTGCCCAGCAAAACCTGGCTGCGAATCTCGCCGCCGGGATTGGCGGCCGTGTGCACGTTGACATAAATGTTGCCCGCGAGCAGTTCATTCACCAGGTCTGGAGTCAATGGCTCGGTATCCGTGCTCTTCCAACTGCCGCTCGCAACTTCCCCTTCGAAATCCGCGGTGATCGTGCGCACCGGCGGACCATTCAGGTCGGCTGCCGCATTGTGAAAATGCGCGGCGGTGATCGGTCCGCTCAACCCCGTGACGCTGACATGGAATTGCAGCTCGTCGCGTTCATCATTCAACACGAAATAGCCGCCGCCGGTGGCGGGCAGCGTGAGGCTGGGCACTTCCTGGCTGCCGCTCAGCACGGCCATGAAATAGGCCGGTTGCTTGGCCAGGCCGTCCGGCACGGTGCCGGGCGTGGGCGCGTTGTCTTCCGTCCAACTGCCGCCGGCAAAGCTGAAATTCTCGCTGGTTTCATCATGGCCGGTGATGCCGTTGCCGCCGCTGCGTGTTTCGCCGGCCTCGGGCGCGTTGCGCGCGGCGCTGGAACCGGTTTCGTGCGGCTGAAAGTCGCTGTCATTGTCGGCATTGACCACCGTTTGGCTGGCGCTCGGTGTGTCGTTTTTGTAGGTGCTGGGATTGCTGTCAGCATCCGGCCCGTCAATCGCCAGGCCGGTCTTGTCAACGGCCGTGCTTTTGTTGCCCCACACCACGTAGTCGACGTCTTGCACCAGGTCACTCTGGCCGTCCCACGTAAACAACACAACACTTTCACTCGTGTTGGTGAGGCCGGCATTGGCAGTGACCACGATGCTCACCATATCCGTGACCGTGGTGTCAGTTCCCAGAATCTCGTAGTCAGGCGCCACGGCGTATGTGGTTTTGAAGCCAGCGCCGCTGAATGCAACGACTGTCACCCCGCCGGGCGCAATGCTGGCGCCGTCCGGGAATTTCACCAAGAAATCGAAGCCTGCGACCGACAGTGCGGCTGCACCATTGACGACTCTCACGTAGTCGGGGTTGCCGGTGCTGACATCATCAGTGAGATAGTAGTTCGAGAGATCAATCGTGCTGAAAGTTGGATTGAAGATCTCGATAAACTCACCATCGGTGGGCGTGACCACGAACTCGGAGATGAGCAGGTGATCGCTTTGACCGAGCGCCGGCAAGGCCAAGCCCAGCCCAAGGCAGCCCAAAACGAAAATGCGTTGCAACCATCTCATGAGCGTCCTCCTTCGCGTTGGTTAAGGTGTGCTGAGGGATTTTGACGAGATTGGGATAACTGTGGAGCAGGCGGCTGCAGTGATAGGAAAAAAGGCGGCACAAAGCTCTTTTGCAAGTTGGGCATGGTCCCCGTCCAGTTTTGCAGAGAAAACTGCTCTCGCCCCGTGAGCGCCACGTTGCTTGACAATGAGATCAGGGAAGATCCGGAGCTTTTGTGTGCAGTAAATGAAGTGAAGGTACTTGTGCGGCCGCAGTTCGCGAGGCTGCCGCCGGTGGTAAAAGCAGGCGAAAAAGTAGGAGAATTCCCGAGAAAGTCAAGCTTGAAATTTCCGGCCGGGCAGCGCAGAAATCTCCCAACCGACAAAAAGCATCCGCTGGGTTGCTTCTATCCGCTGGAAAAGAGGTGGAATTCCATTCCGGGTTTGATGAGCCAATCGCCTTGCTGCCGAGCTGCGCATGAATCCCTGATCACGCCACGGCCAGCACGATCTTGCCGAACTGTTCGCGCCGTGCCAGCAGACGATGCCCCTGGGCTGCTTCGTGCAACGGCAGCACGCGGTCGATCACCGGCCGCAGCGCGCCGGCTGCGAACAGCTCGGTGAGATGGCGCATTTCGCCGTGTGAGCCCATGATGCTACCGAAAAGCGTGAGGTTGCGCGAGAAGAGATAACGCAGATCGGTAAGCGCGCGATAGCCGGTAGTGGCGCCGCACGTCACCACCCGGCCGCCCGGCGCCAGCGCTTTGATGGAATCATCCCAGGTCTTTTCGCCGACGTGTTCGAAAACGATGTCCACCCCGCGCCGGTTGGTGAGTTGGCGCGCGGCTTCGCGGAAATTCTGCTGTTCGTAGTTGATCAAAAAATCCGCGCCCAGCGCCTGCGCCTTGGCCAGCTTGGCCGCGCTGCTCGCCGCCGCAATCACCCGCGCGCCGTGCAGCTTGGCGATTTGAATCGCGGCCACGCCCACGCCGCTGCCGGCGGCCAGCACCAGCACCCAGTCTCCGGGTTGCACCCGGCACTTTGCCACCAGCATGTGCCAGGCGGTGAGAAAGGTGAGCGGAAAGGCCGCGGCTTCATGAAAACTGAGCTGCGCGGGTTTGGGAATGATATTGACCGCGGGCACGGCGATGAATTGCGCATACCCGCCGCTGCGATGCTCACCGATCACGCCATATTGGAAACAATAGTTGTCGCGCCCCGACAGACAGGCTTTGCAGTAGCCGCAGGAAACGCCGGGCGAGACGATGACTTCGTCCCCGGCTTGCACGTGCGTCACGCCCGCGCCGGACTGCGCCACTACCCCGGAAATATCCGATCCCAGAATGTGCGGCAGCGGCAGCTTCAAGCTGGGAATGCCGCGCCGCACCCAGAGATCCAGATGATTGAGCGCGCAGGCTTTGATGGCCACCAGCACCTGGCCCGGCCCGGCTTCGGGCGTGGGCAGATCACCGTAGGTCAAAACCTCCTCATCGCCGTGCTGGTTGAAGTAAATGCATTTCATCTCTCACCTCTGTGCTTGGGAAAACGACCGCACCTGGCTTGCCATCGATCTAAGCGATAAGGCGCTCAAAGGCAGAATAAAACGTTAAGCATGAGCAAACAGAGCAAACAAAGAAGAAATCTCTGTTTGCTCCTGTTCTGGTTTCTTGTCGGACTCGAGCCGTTCCGCACCGGCGGGGCCGCGGTTTTCAGATTGTCTGAAAATCCGCTGTAGACAATTAGTACCACAACCGTAAGCCGGGGTATTCTGGACTATTCAGCAAGGTAGACGCCTCCTTTTGCCTCAATCAGGCAAGGCACCGCAAGCGCGCAGCAAGCGCCGGGCATTCTCATGGAGAATCGCGTTTTTCAGCTCGTCGCTCAGCGGCAGGCTGAGGAAGGCCTCGACGTTCTTGCGCATGTCCCACACGCCGGGACTCGGCCAATCCGTGCCCCACAGGGTTTTGTCGGCAATTTCCGCGAGGCGGGGCAAATAGTCCAGCAGTTTTTTGGGGGGAATGCCGGAAATGTCGATGTGCACGTTGCGGTGGCGGCGGAGCAGGAAGAAAGTGGTTTCGGTATGCAGCGGCCGGCCGGCATGCGCGATGATGATTTTGAGATTGGGGAAATCCACCGCCACGTCGTCGATCGGCATGGTGTCGGCGAAGACATTGCGCGCGCCGGGAAAGATGCTGGTGCCGCCGTGGAACATCATCAGCAGGTTTTCCCGTTCGGCGCGGCGATAAAGCGTTTCCTGCGCGGCGTTGCCGGAACGGTAGACATTGGCGCCAATGGCTTGATGT
The DNA here is from genome assembly GCA_023150945.1 of bacterium. Taxonomy (NCBI): domain Bacteria; species bacterium. The sequence continues at coordinate 237,554 of JAKLJX010000005.1, forward strand.
GGCGGATGTACTTTCAGGCAGCGAATGCCCAGGCGCAACAGCCGGGTCAGCTCGGTGTCGACGTCATCGCAGAAGCGCGGATGCACGCCGCCGAAAGCGATCAGGCGGCGGGGATTTTCTTGGCAGTAGTGCGCGACAAAATCATTCGTTGCCGCGGTGAAGCCCATGAGATCGGGACTGGGGTAATTGATCAACCCCGCGGCCTCGATGCCGTTGGCGTCGAGAAATTCCAAAAAGGCGCGCGGCGATTTGATGAACTGTTCGATGGCGGCCAGGTCACTGCGGCCGGCAGTCATCTTTTCCCGCACGCCGGGCTTGAGTTGTTCCCAGGGTTGAATGTGGACGTGGATGTCGATGATGGGCATGAGAAGGTTGGTTTTGGGGTGATTTTCACTGGGGTGGTTTTCGGCATTGCTGGCCGCCATGCGTGTGTTTCTTGCGCTGCGAACCTGGGCCGTTTGTCATGCTGCCAGCATCTTCCCTTTTTTCGCAAGATAGGTTTGCCGGTGCATAAATGCAACCGTGAGAATTTCCAGTTGGAGGGGGAGGTCATCGTTGTTCACACGGGATTGAATATGACGCCTGCCGGCAAAAAGGTAAATGGCACTTGTGCGCGTTGGTAGTAATGCTACGCACGTTCGTAGTGATGCCTTTAGGCATGCTTCTCACAGGTTGGGCGAGGCATGAGGGATGTTATCACGACTTTAGGCTTGGCGCCTGAAGGCGCTACTACAAACGAAGGCGTAACTATAGACTCAATTCCAAGGGAGGTGAGGTTATATGGTGAGTCACCAGGGTGAGAACGAAGCCCGGCAGGGGTTGCCACCAGCCGTGGAATTTGCGGCCGGTTTCGTGGCATCGCGCCGTGAATTGCTGCCATCCCGCCGGCGCGGCGGCCGCGCTGAGTTGCACTTCCACGCTGCGGGGATCGCGGCGCAAGCCCTGGCGCAGCGCCTTCAGGCAGCTTTCCTTGGCGCTCCATAGCAGGTTGGTGAGCAGCGGCTGCTCGGCATCTGCTGCGCTCAGCACCAGCGCTTGCTCCGCAGAGGTGAAGTAGTCCGCCAGAAACAACGCGTTGCGCGGCTGCACGGCTTCGAGATCACAGCCCAGCGGCCAGGCCTCCGGCGCCAGCGCTGCCACACAGCTTCCTTCGCTGTGACTCAACGAAAGCGCCAGGGCCAGCGGTTGCTTTCGCCAAAACATCTCAGGCGCGCCGGTGGCGCCGGCGCGCAGCTCGAATGCCGCCATTGCAGTCTCCGGTGTGCAGTCGCCCGGCAAGTCGCGGAGCAGTTGCGCGTGTTTCTCTTCCAGCAGCACGCGCGCTGGTTCGGCTTGGGCGAGCAGCATGCACAGGGCGCGTTTGGCCGTCCAGCGGCCGAGGCGCCAGTCCAGGCGGCGTTTGGGAAAGCGCAGGCCCGTGAGCAGGCGGCGCTCGGTCGGGCTCAACCACTCGTCGTCCTCGGGCGCCTGCGCCTGCGTTTGCATGATCCAAAGAATGCTGTTCATAGGCCATGAGGCGCGCAAGGTCAGAACAAAATCCTGGAAGATTCTTACAAGCAGAAAGTAGACATATGAACCGCGGCGACGCGGAGAGCGCGGAGTTTCAGATCCAAGAGAGTCCTTCTTCGCGTCTCGTCGGTGAGCTTTTGAAGTGAATGCCACGGGAGCGTGCCCAAATCTCCACAAGATCCTTACTGGATGACAGCGTAGTCGTTTGTTTGATCATTCCCCAGGAGACTGATTCATCGCTGTTGTCCTGGTGCACTGTTCTCTTGCAGAATTTGCCCGTTCATGCTTGCCAGCAGCGCCGCAAGGGTTCCGCAAAGAGATGCCTTGCGGCTTCATGGCGTCCTGGCGGCTGCACGCGAGTCTTCTCTTTTCGGTTCCGGCTCATCCGGCTTGGGAACGCTGCATGCCGCGGCGCACGGCTTCGATCAAATACGGCCGCAGCCGGGCGGCGGGGATGATGGTATTCACCGAGCCGACCCGCTGGGCGCGCTCGATGCTGTGAATCGTGTCGAACTCTTCCGCGACTTCACCGAGTTTTTCGGAATAAACGCTTTGATACACTTCCTGCCATTGGTTGCGCAGCTTCACCTTTTCCGCGCCCTGCGCCAGCGCGCTGCGCTGCTCCAATTCGGTCAAGCGACGGTCGGCGCGCGTGCGTTTGTCCACGTCGCGCGCGAACACCACGGCCGCAGCGGGCGCGCCGCCGATCACCGAAGCATATGAGCCTTCCAGCGCCACCACTTCCATGTTGTCGTTGAGCGCATTGGAGAACACCACAAATGCGCCGCCGTGGTAGCGCGAGATCACGCAGAATACGATCGGGCCCTGGAAATTCACCACCGCGCGGCCGATCTCCGCGCCGTATTCCAACTGCCAGTTGCGCAGCGATTCCGGCGAGCCGTCGAAGCCCGAGAGATTGGCCAGCACGACCAGCGGCCGATTGTTGCTGGCGGCATTGAGGGCGCGCGCGATCTTCTTCGAGGATTGCGGAAACAGCGTGCCGCCGGTCCAGGTGGCCGGGCCATCCGCCGGCGCGATGCCCAGGCGCGGCAACGGCCGCGATTCGAAGCCCAGCAGGCACACCGGCTGGCCGCCGAGATGCGCTTCCCACACCACGGCAATCTCGGCATCGCGCATGCCCAGCCAGCGCTCGAGCGGCGGATGATCCTGATCAATCGTGGCGCGCATGACTTTGCGGATGTCGAAAGGCTTCTTGCGGCCGGGATTCTTCTCGCTGGAAAAAATGTCGCCCACCACTTCGAACTCGCCGCCATGCGGAAACAGGCGCACGTCGCGCTCGAGCGGATCATTGCTGAGCGCCGGCCGCGGAAAACGCTCGCCCGGCGCGCGGTAGGCGTGTTCGTAGTAGCGCAACAGCAGCCGGCAGGCTTCGCCCACGTCCGCTGCAAAATACTGCGCCTGGCCGTTGGGTCCCATCACGCGTTCGTAGCCGCCGATGCCCTCGTTGTCTTCCGCGGCCACGCCGCCGGAATATTCCAGCGCTTGCTTGCCGGTGAGCACCATGGCGCTTTGTGGGGTCATGATGAGAATGCCGCGCGTGTGCATGAGCATGGTGGCCTCGGCGTTCCAATAGGGTTGCGCGCCGACGTTGATGCCGGTGACCACGACGTTGATCTCGCCGCCCGCCTGCGTGAACGCGATGATGCGGCGCAGCACGCGCGCGATCCAATCCATGTTTTCAGTGCCGCTGCTCATCGAGATCAAAGCGCCGGCGGAGAGTGCGTACCATTCCAGCGGCACGCCGAGCTGTTCGGCCAAATCCAACCCCGCGATGATGCGCCGGCATTCCGGTTCCGCCAGCGCGCCCATGGCCTTGCTGGGATCACCGAGCAGCGCGACGCGCGCCATGCCTTCGGGATGTTCGGCAGTGAAATTGCGCAGCACGCCCACGACGATGTTGGCCTGGTTTTGCCCGGCGGGCCGGCTCACCGGCACGAGCGCCTGCGAGGCAGCGAGATCATATTCCACAAACTCGCCGGCGGGATAGTCGGCATGCGTGCCTTCCTTTTCGGGAGTGAGCATGCGAATGAGGTCGTAGGGATAGACCATGCCGCGGCGCCGCAGTTGCACGACTTTCTTGTCATAATCCGACAGCGTGCGAATCGGCTGATCCGAGGGCGTGCGGAAGCGCGTCACCACGCCGCCGCCGGCGGGATTGGAGATGTCCAGAATCACGTCGCGCAGCCTGCCGGTTTCCGGATCGAGCACGTGCACGTTGGCCACGACTTTCTCGATGCCCTGGCCCTCGGCGATGGCCGCCAGCTTGGCGATGATGCGCTGCAGGCGCGCGGGATCGAGCTCGAACACGGGCCAGACATACAGCAGCACGCGATTCCAGTGCAGGCGTTGGTGTACCGGCAGCGCGGCTTGATAGCGCCGCATCGCTGCCAGGGTTTCGTGCAACATCCATTCGAGTTGCGGCAGATGCACGCTGGCCTCGCTCCGGCGCGCGACCACGGTCATGTTGCGCACTTCGGCAAAGGCAAACAGCCGCTGGTCGCTGGGATTGTCGTGCGCCACGCCCTTGAAGAGATAAACATCTTCGACCGAGGGCAGCCGCTCGATGGCGAAATTGCTCAGCCGCCAGACTTGCAGGCGCTTGCCCATCATCGGATGCAAGCCGCGATAGACGCGCTCTTCTTGAAAGCCGTTTTCGCTTTGGCGAAAGGTGTAGATTTCGACGTCGCCGAGCGGGGCGGGCGCTTCCAGGCCGGAGACCACGAACACGGCGCGGCGAATGCGGCGGGGCAGCGGCGCGCGGTTGAGTTGCTCGGCAAGCAGGTCGGCCGCTTCATCGCGGCTGGTGAAAAAATCCGACTGCCAGACGTAGAAGTCCATCACCACGTCGCGGTTGGCGGGAATGGCGGCGAGCAGGGGCGTGAGGCTGACCAGGAAGTCCGCCAGCCGGCCATAGTCGGCATGGCAGCTTATCAGCTCGATGGCGGTGCCTTCATACTCATACCAGGCGCGCAAGAGGTTGCGGCCGGCCACCACTTCGCGCCGGAAGTCGCGCAGCTCGCGGATGCGATAGAAGCGCAGATTCATCACTTCGAGAATGAGGCCGCGCATTTCGAAGTCCGCGGTTTGAATGCGGCGCGAGAGCAATTGGTTGAGCGGCTGCGGGCAATCCACCATTTCCTGAATGCGCTGTTCGCGATCGGCGGCCTGCGGCTGTTGTTGCAGGTAGTCGAGATGGGCCTCGACCGTATGATAAATCGCATGGCGGCTTTCATCCAGCAAAGGCTGATCGCAATAGCGATAGCGCACTTCGCGGGCGAGATCGTTGATCTCGGGAAAGAGGCCCTGGGTTTCGTTGATCAGGCGATCGAGCAAATCGCGATAGGCCGGTCCGGCGAGCGGCTGCAAGGCCGGCATGTGTTCGAGATGGCGTTCGAGAATGCTGGCGAGCAGGCTCTGCGCCTCGGGCAAACGCTGGTGTGAGCGCGCCAGCCGAAACAGGCCGCGATCAAGCTCCGGCGAATCAGCCAGGCTGGTAACGCCGTGATGCGCCAGCGCGGCCAGCAGGCAGTTCACGAAACGCGGGGGCAAACCTTCGCTGCCGGCTTTGGTGTTGCGCAAATAAGCGTGCAAGTACTCTTCCGCGCTCGAGCGGCCGTTGCCTTCGCTGCGGCTTTCATCTAAAGGCGCGCGACGGAACACCGCGAGCAGATCCGTCACGATCGTCAACGTTGCGATTTCCTGCTGCCACCACTCGGGAGACTCCGCGCTTGCGCTGGCGGCAAGCGCCCTGCGTTCGGCCAGCAGCCGTTTGATGTCATCGGCGCCGCCGTCGAACCCGAGCAGGAGTGACTTGATCGCCGCCAGGTTGGCCTGCCAGCGCTCGGCTGCGGCACCCGGTGGCGCCACGGGCGCGGCCAGCGCGGCAAATTGCAGCGGCGCCCGGCCGGCGGTCGCCGGCACCGGATTGTGATCGCCCAGTTCCAACGACAACAACGCCGCGCCGGCATTGACCTGCTGATTCTGGCGCACGAAGATTTGCTTCACGCTGCCGCCGGCCGGCGCCAGAATCGTCATCTCCATCTTCATCGCCTCGAGCACGGCCACACGCTCGCCCGCAACGATGGTATCGCCCTCTTTCACCAGCACGCTCACCACCACCGCCGGCGCCGGCGCTTTCACCAAGCCTTCATCATCCCGGCCGATGCGATGCGGCACGCCGTCGACTTCGATCACAAAAGGCGGCTGTTCCGCCAGCGAAAACACGCGATGGCTGCGGCCGCCGATCGTCAGCTTCCATTCGAACTGATCGAGGCGCTCGGCGAGGATTTCCAGCCGGTGCTCCTGCACCTGCACGCGAAACCGATGCGGCTCGAGCTGCAACACGTGCAGCGAATAAGACTGGCCCTGATAAACCAGTTTGACCGTGACCCCGTTCTGCAGCCGCACCAGCGGCCGGCCGCGATGGGCGGAGGCGAAGAAGGTCGATTTCTCCTGTTCGAATTCCGCGAGGTAGGCTTTGATCGCGGCAAGCACGAGCGCCACCTCCGCATGGCGGCCGGAGAGATGGCCGTTGCTGCGGACCAAGCCGTCGAGCCAGCCGACTTCCACGCGCGCGCGTTCCACTTCCGGCCGGCCGAGCAATTCGGTGAGAAAGCCCTTGTTGCTCATGCCGCCGGTGATCACCACCGAGGTGTGCAGCAGCGCGCGTTGCAGGCGCGCCAGCGCCTCGGAGCGGTCGCGGCCGTGCGCAATGATGCGGCCGATCATCGAATCAAACTCCGGCGGCACCACACCGCCGTCGGCCAGGCCGGTATCGACGCGCACCCCCGGACCGGAAGGCAGGCGGAACACTTCGACGGTGCCGGGCGCGGGCGTGAATTGTTGCGCCGGATCTTCGGCATTCAAGCGGACTTCAATGGCATGGCCCGCCGGTCGCGGCGGTTTGCCCTCGAGCTTGCCGCCGCGCGCCACGTGAATTTGCAGCTTCACCAGGTCGAGACCGGTGGTCAACTCGGTCACGGCATGTTCCACCTGCAGCCGGGTGTTGACTTCCATGAACCAGAACTCGCCGCGGCGGGAATCGAGCAGGAATTCGACATTACCGCAGTTGACATAGCCCTGGCTTTGACAGAGCCGCACGGCGGCGTCAGCGAGAGCGTCGCGGTGGCTGCGCCGGAGCTTGGGCGCCGGCGCTTCTTCGAGAATTTTTTGATGGCGGCGTTGCACGCTGCAGTCGCGCACGCCCAACGGCCAAATCGTGCCGTGCTGATCCGCGAGAATCTGCACCTCGAGGTGACGCACGCCGGTAAGCAGGCGCTCGACAAAAACCGTCGGGTCGCCGAAGACTTTGAGCGATTCCGAGCGCGCGCCGGCATAGGCGGCAGCGAGCTGCTCCGGCCGCACGGCAGTGCGAATGCCGCGGCCGCCACCGCCGGCAGAAGATTTGATGATGACGGGATAGCCGAGCTGCTCGGCGTGCTCGCGCGCCTGGGCCAGCGTCTGCGCCGCCGCGCCCTGCCACGGTATCACCGGAATACCCAGTTCCCCGGCGATTTTCTTGGCGGTGATCTTGTCGCCCAGGTTGCGCATGGCCGTCACGCCCGGCCCGATGAAGACCAGCCCGAGATTTTGACATAACTCTGCGAATGTGGCCTGCTCCGCCACGAAGCCCCAGCCCACCCACACCGCCTCCGCCGCGGAAGCGCGTAAGGCCTGGGCCAGCAACTCGTGATTGAGGTAACTGTTCTTACGCTCGCCGTCGGCCGCATCAACGTAAATCGCTGGGCCGAGGGTAAAGGCTTCGTCCGCCTCGCGCACGAACAACGCATGCCGGTCCGGCTCGGTGAACAGCGCCAGCGTGCGCAGTTGCGTGTGAAATTCCTGATTGTATTCCTGCACTGCCTGCACGAAGCGCATGGCCGCGTCGCCGCGATTGACGATGGCAATGCGCCGAAATTCTGTCTTCATTCCACCTGCCCTCATTCAAACAAAAAAAAGGTTGCCGTCCGTCCGCGCGACCGACAACCTTTGGGGATTCTGCATTCACGCTTTCAGTTTGTCATTTCTATTCGACCACCACCCGCAACGGCTGGAGCAACGCCTGCGCCACCGGATCCGGCAGCGCCATGGTGCGATAGCCGCGCAGCGTGAGGTAGACATTGCCCTTGTCATCTACAACCTGTGCCTCGAACGTTTCATTCTCGCCGCGCTGCACCGCGGCAAACAAGCGGCCTTTCACGCCCTCGGCCGGCCGCCCGAAAGCGATGCTGGTCACTTGCGAAGGCAGGCCCATGCGCGCTTGACTCGCCAACTCCCAAATGCCGGCGGTTTGAAAACACAACTCGAGCAAGCGCGGTGCTGCTGCCGTGGCGAGCGTCTCGGGTACGTGATTGACCGGCAGATTTTCAGCATACTGGCCGATCACTTCGTTGCCCGCGCGCCAGGCGGTCGCCAGCACTTGATAAGCCGGGCCGTGAAAATACAGCCGGTAGATGTCCGCCGCCGCGACGCGCGCGCCTGCGGCAGCAGGATCGATCTTCTCGCGCTTTGCCGGCGCCGCCGGCACGGCAGCCAGCCGCACTCGTGCCGTGAAATGCGTGGTCACCTCCGGTTCGGACTGGCCATGCAGCGTGCGGCTGCCCAGCAACCGGCATTGCGCTACGATTTCCTCCTGCTCCGCCGCATATTGCACCTGCACCGTAATCGTGCGCGGCGCGTTGCGGTAGAATTTGAAAGGCGCGAGAAAATTCACCTCTTCGACCGCGATCGCATGGCGCTCGGGAAACAGCACCAGCGCCGCTTCCACCATTGCCTCGAGGCCCATCACGCCGGGCAACACCGGCGTGCCGCTGATTTGATGATCGTGCAGGAACGGCTGCTGCGTGGGATCGAGCGTCGTGTTTACGGTCAGGCCGCTGTAAAGGCCCATGCCGCTGACTTGCCCGATCATCACGCCGCGCGATTGCAGCCGGGCGGACAGCTCACTCTTCGGGCCGGCATGCAAGCCGCCGGTCTCATCGAATTCGCTGAGCATCATGCCCAGCCTTTGCGCGATCACCACTTCGCCGCGCGTGGCGCCGGCGGTCAGCTCGCGGCGAATCACGGGAATGCCGGCTGCCGGCGGCAGCATGTCGATGCCAGCCTGCTTCATGATCGCCGGAATCGAACCGCGCGCCGCCATGCCGATGCCGCCCCAGGCAGTCCAGTCCAGGGCAATGCCGCGGGTCGCGGGCCGGCTGTTACGGAAGTTGGCGACACTCTTACAGAGAAAATCATTCGCGGCGCTGTAGTCGGTTTGGCCGGCGTTGCCAAAGCGGCCGGCAATCGAGCTGAACACAACGGCCGCAGCCAGCGGCAGCTCAGCGAGATTGGCCAGCAGGTTGAACCACCCTTCGCTTTTGACATCGAAGACCAAATCGAACTCCTGCGGCTTTTTGTCCGGCAAAAGATGGCTGATCTCCAACCCCGCGGCATGCAGCAACACGTCGATGCGGCCGCTGCGCTGCCGCGCGGATTGCATCGCTGCAGCCACTGCCGCGCTGTCCAACATATTGACGCTGTAGTAGTACGCGGTGCCGCCCGCCTGTTGCACCGCTTGCATGGCAGCGAGCGCCGCGTGCTTGCGTTCGAGGCCGGCCAGCTCTTTCTCCACCAGCGCCGGCGTGGCACGCTCGCCGCGGGCTTTGATTCTTTCGAACAGATCGCGCTTGAGGTTTTCCTTGTCCGCGGCAAAGCGCTGCAAATCCGGATCAGCCGGATCAGGCGTGGGCGCGAGATCGAGCAGATGAAACGTGCCGCCCGCGGCTTGCGCCAGGTCGGCGGTAATCGCGGAGACGATGCTGCCCGCGGCGCCGGTGATGAGAAAGACCGTGTCGCGGTTGAGCATCATGCCCGGCTGGCCATCGACAGCGGATTTTTCTGCCAGGCTGATGCTCCAGCGCAGGCCGCGCTGGTAGCCGATTTCCACTGCACCGGGATCGGCCAGCGTCTCGTCCATCAAAAGATCGGCAAAAGCCGCGGTTTTGCGGCCCGCTTCGAAATCCACCACTTTCACCAACGCGGCGCTGTGTTCCCGCTTGTAGGACTTGGCAAAACCGGCGACGGCACCGCCGAGCGGCGCGAGTGCACCTGCCTCGTCATAACCGTGCTGGCCGCCGAGGCGCGTGGCGCAAACGAGAAAGGTTCCGGCTTTGTTGATGTGGTCGTAAAGCGCGCGCATGGTGGTGAAGAGCAGTTTCACGCGCACCCGCGCCGCTTCGCGAAAGCCGGCGAGATCCAATGCCGTAAGCTCGCCTTCCGGGTCGAGCGCCGGCAGCCAGTACACGCCTTGAATCGGCCCGGCTGTCAGCCAATTGGTGAGGCGCGCCTGTAGCGTTTCAGCGTTGGGCGCGTCGTCAATCACCAACGTTTCCACGCCGAGTTTTTGCAGCCGGCCGGCAAGCGCTTTGCCTACACCGCCTTGATCCAGCATCAGCAGTACGCGGCTGCCGGCCGCGAGCGTGACGCCCGTGGGTATGCAGAGGGCGAGCGGCGGCCGCAACACCGGCACCGGCATGCGCCGCGGAATCTGATTGGCGGCCTCCAGACTGGCGGCAACCGGCGCGGCTGCGACGGTCACGCCGGTAACTGTTGCAGCCGGAGGCGGTGTCGCGACTGCCGGCGCGGTGATGCCGGGTTTGAGATCCGGCCGGCGATCATAGACGAATTGAATGGTGTGCTTGAGCGTGGGGAAATCGCGCAGCTTGAGCGTGTCATCGCGCGGGATGTCATACGCCGCACGAATGGCCGTGAACATCTCGGCTTGCTTGACGGTGTCAATGCCCAAATCCGCTTCGAGATCAAGATCGAGATCGAGCATGTCCGGCGGATAGCCGGTTTTCTCTGCGATGATCTCCAACACTTTCAGCTTCACCGGATCCTCGCCAGCCGCCGCGACGATCGTTTCCGGCTCCGCGGCCGGCGCAACCGGCATAGGCGCGGCGATGCCGGGTTTGAGATCCGGCCGGCGATCATAGACGAATTGAATGGTGTGCTTGAGCGTGGGGAAATCGCGCAGCTTGAGCGTGTCATCGCGCGGGATGTCATACGCCGCACGAATGGCCGTGAACATCTCGGCTTGCTTGACGGTGTCAATGCCCAAATCCGCTTCGAGATCAAGATCGAGATCGAGCATGTCCGGCGGATAGCCGGTTTTCTCTGCGATGATCTCCAACACTTTCAGCTTCACCGGATCCTCGCCAGCCGCCGCGACGATCGTTTCCGGCTCCGCGGCCGGCGCAACCGGCATAGGCGCGGCGATGCCGGGTTTGAGATCCGGCCGGCGATCATAGACGAATTGAATGGTGTGCTTGAGCGTGGGGAAATCGCGCAGCTTGAGCGTGTCATCGCGCGGGATATCATAAGCCGCGCGAATCGCGGCAAACATCTCGGCTTGCTTGACGGTGTCAATGCCCAAATCCGCTTCGAGATCAAGATCGAGATCGAGCATGTCCGACGGATAGCCGGTTTTTTCAGTGATGATTTGCAGAATGCGCTGCTGCACCGGATCGCCTGCAATTGCAGGCGCAGCAGCCGGCGGCGGCGCAACGATTGCCGGCGCCGCAGGCATTGGCGCGGCTGCGGGTTTGCGGAGATCGGGCCGGCGATCATAGACGAATTGAATCGTATGCTTGAGCGTGGGGAAATCGCGCAGCTTGAGCGTGTCATCGCGCGGGATGTCATAAGCCGCGCGAATGGCGGCGAACATCTCGGCCTGCTTAACGGTGTCAATGCCCAAATCCGCTTCGAGATCGAGGTCGAGATCGAGCATGTCGCGCGGATAGCCGGTCTTTTCCGTGATGATCTGCATGATGCGTTCCTGCACCGGATCAACTGCAAGCGCCGGCGCGGCGGTGACCACTGGTGGAGGCGCGGCGGGCTGGGGCATTGGAGCTGCGGCCGGAATCGGCGGTGCGGCTGCAGCAACCGGAGGAACAAGCGGTGCCGGCCTTGCGGCTGGAGGCACCGGCGGCGGCACGGGCACGGCGGCGCTGGTTGCCGCAGGCCGTTCTATTTGCGCCGGACCTTGATCCTTGACGCGCAGCGTGCGATAGGTCACTTCGACTTCCGGCGCCGGATAGCCGGTGACGCGGCGGAGCCAATTTTGCCACTTCACCGGATCGACGATGCGATACTGATAGCCCAGTTCACGCGGCGATCGGCGTTGGCCATCCGCGGGCGGCAGCCAGCGCGTGAGCGACATGCTGATTTGTGAGCCGAAGCCCGCGCCCAAACGCAACGCATAGCGCACCGGATAGGAGCCGCCGCGCGACAGATTCAGCAGACCCAACTCCGGATCGACTTCTTTGAAATTGGCCACCGGCGGCACGATGCCGGTTTCCAAAATCTTCACCGCCACCACGTCTTCGATGCCGACCGCCATGGGATGGCCGGTGCAGCCTTTGGTGTTGGCCACCACGATTTGATCGGCCGCGGACTTGAACACGTCGCGCAGGGCAAACACCTCGGCGGAGGCACTGCCGCCGCGCGCGGGCGTGTAAGTTTCGTGGGAGACAAATACCAATTGCGATGCAATTTCGTAGCGACTGATGCCCCAGGCGGCCTCGGCGCCGGCAATGAGTTTTTCCATCACGCCGACAATGTGACGCACATCCAGCCGGCTGCCGTGATAGGCGCTGTTTACCGCGATCGTGCTGAGCACCTCGCAAATCGGCTGCAGGCCGCGTTCGTGCGCAGCGTCGAGCGCTTCCACCACCAGGGCGGCGCCGCCCATGCCGACGATCAGGCCATGGCGCCGGCGATCAAAGGGAATCGCGGCCTCTTCGACCTTCTCATCCGTGGCGGCCGCGCCTGAGGCGAGAAAACCCGCGCCGAACCATTCCATGAGATTGTTGGAGGTCACATCATCCGCAGCGAGAATGATGACGCGGCGGCAACGGCCGGTTTGAATCCAATCATGGGCCATGGCCACTGCCTGAGTGGTGCTGGCACACGCGCCGTTGGTGCCGACGTTGGGGCCGCGCGCGCCGATGTATTCCGCAAACTGGGAGTGCCCCATGTTGAGCACGCGGAAAAGGAAGCGCCGGTCAAAGTGATAGGGATGCGCTTCCCTCTCGGCCTGCAGGCTCGCGATACGGCGCTCGAGTTCAGCGCGCAAAGCCGGGCTGCCGTCGGTCTGCGCGCGCTGTTGCAGGCTGCGCAGCTCTTCCAGGCGTTCGCGGCGAATGCGGTCTTGATAGTATCCGGAGATGATCTCGGTCAGTGAGTCCATGCCTGGAAAGGCCGAGGCGAAGATCACGCCGGTATCGTCGCGCATTTCCTCGGGCAGCATCCAGCGGTCGGGCAGTTGCGTGCCCTTGGTGGTGGTTTTGTAGCGCATCACCAGCGGAATGCCGGCGTCGCGCAGCGCGTCGATACCGGCGGCAATCGCGAGTTGGGAGACGATGTCGAGCGCGCCCAGGCGGTCTTCGGGATAGCCGAAGTCATGCACCAAATCCAGCGGTTTGGCGCGCGCCGCGAGCTTGATCACCTCGCTCAAGTCTTGAATGATTTCGAAACGGCTGCTGCCCTCCGCGGTTTTCACCAGCCGCGTGATGTTCTTGTCGACCATCGCGCGGCGGAAAGGCATGGGCACCGGCCCGATGAACTGATCGCCGCGCAGCATGCGCTCGACATTGGCATCGTCGAAGACCCGCTCGACGCCGGGCAAGCCCATGGCCGCGCCGCTGATGCAGACTGTGACCGGCGCGGGTTTTGCCGGTTGGCCGCCGGAGTAGATTTGAAAACCCTTTTCGAGAAACTCCGCGAACAAATGGCCAAGCTCCACATAGCGGTCGCGGCTGCCGGTTGCGGTGGGCCGCGGGGCCGGCATGGCTGCGGCAGACACAGGCATCGGTGCCGGTGAAACTGGCGCCGGCGCTGCTGATTGAAGCGGCGCACGCGCCGGCAGATTGCTTGGCAGAGAAACCGTTGGCAACATGGCGGAAACGTTTTCAACAGCAGGGGCGAGGCCATGGCCCACGCCGGCGGCATACAACCCGCAAAGCGCCAGGTTCACCGACTCAGCCTCGCCGATGCGCGGATGATTGGTAAACAGGGCGTAGACGTCCTCATGCTCGCCCAACACGTCATCCACAAAACCGTAGAGCACACGTTTCGGCCCGACTTCCACAAACACCCGCGCCCCGGCGTTGTACAGCGTGCGCAAGCCTTTGACGAATTGCACCGGCGAGTAAACCTGCTGCGCCAGCATCTCGATCATCTGCGGCGTCACCTGCGGACCCGTCGGGTAAAATTCTCCGGTGACATTGGCCACCAGCGGAATGCGCGGCGATTGCAGGTGCATGCGCTGCAAAATGCGAGACAGCGCCTCGCCGGCCGCACCGACAATCTTGGTGTGAAAGGCATGGCTCACTTGCAGCGGCCGCGCCACGTAGCCGGCCTCGCGCACCGCGGCCATGGCTTTTTCCACCGCTGCCGTGGCGCCACCGATCACCGCTTCTTTTGTGCTGTTGAGATTGGCAATCACCACGTAGCCGGCGATGGTGCTGAGAATTTTTTCGATCTCAGGAATGGGGCCAAAGACCGCGGCCATCATGCCGTTGTCATCGAACGAGGCTTTGGTCATTTCACTGCCGCGCGCCGCCACTGCCTGCAGGGCTTCCTCGAACGGCAAGGCACCGGCCGCCACCAGCGCGCCGTATTCGCCCAGGCTGTGGCCCATCACCATGTCCGGCGCCGCGCCATAAGCGCCCAGCAAGCGCGCCAGTGCGGTTTCAGTGGTGAGCACGGCCGGCTGCGTGATGGTCGTTTGCTTCAGGTGTTCTTCGGCGGCTGCTTTGGCCGCTTCATCGCTTTCATCCAGAAAAATGTAATCGCTCAAGCGTTTGCCGCCGAGTAGCGGCTGCATGACGCGATCGGCCTCGGCAAAAGTCTCGGCAACGATCGGCTCGGTGGCGCGCAGCCTCGCCAGCATGTTGAGATATTGTGAGCCCTGGCCGGTGAACAGAAAAGCGACCTTGGGCTTCGGGCCTTTGCCCAAAAAGATGCCCTTGGCGCGCAGGGCTTTCCAGCGGCCGGATTGTTTTTCCTCCAGCGCTTTCAAAGCCTTGCCCGCTTTTTCGGCAAGCTCGGCCGCGCTGCCGTAATCGAGGGCAAGGCGCAGCGGTGCTTGCAGATCGGATTGCAGCGGCGGCGCGACCGGCGGCGCCGAGCCGGCGGCTGCTTGTTGCTGCACCGCCGCCAGCCGTTGCGCCAGCGCTTTTTCATGCTCTGCGCCCAACAGCAACGCGCCGCGCAACGGGGTTTTGAGTGAGGCGACCGCGGGCGTGCTGCTCAATTCACCGGCGGCAACCGTGGTTTTCGTGCTGTGCGCGATCCGGCCGGGAATGTACTCTTCCAAAACCGTGTGAAAGTTGGTGCCGCCAAAGCCGAACGCGCTCACGCCGGCACAGCGCACACCTTCGCGCGTTGCGGTCCACGGCCGCAACTCGGTGTTGACGTAGAAGGGCGAGCGGACAAAATCGAGGTTGGGATTCGGCTTGTCAAAGTTGAGGCTGGGCGGCAGTACTTTTTCGTGCAATGCAAAGATCGTTTTGAGAATGCCGGCCGCGCCCGCCGCGCCTTTGAGGTGGCCGAGGTTGGATTTCACCGAACCCAGCGCAATCGTGCCCGCCGGAATGCCGTGCGGGCTGAAGGCCTCGATGAGGCTTTCGACTTCGGCGAGGTCGCCTACCACCGTTGAGGTGCCGTGGCCTTCGATCATCGTGGCGATGGCGGGAGAGAGTCCGGCACTTTCCCAAGCCCGCTCCACTGCTAGCCGCTGGCCGATGGGATTGGGCGCGGTGATGCCCTTGCCTTTGCCGTCACTGGAGGCGCCCAGGCCGCGAATCACCGCGTAGATTTTGTCGCCCTCCTGCTCGGCATCAGCCAGGCGTTTGAGCACGAAAAGTGCCGCGCCCTCGCCCATCACGAAGCCGTCCGCGCCGGCCGCGTACGGCCGCGTGCCGGTCGCAGAGAGTGCGCCGATCTTGCAGAACTTGACGTAGGAAGAGGCGCTCATGTTGGCGTCGATGCCGCCGGTGATCACCGCATCGAAATCGCGCGCCATCAGGCCTTCGACTGCGGCGTTGATGGCCGCCATGGCCGAGGCGCAAGCCGCATCGGTGGAGTAATTCGGGCCGTGGAAATTGTAGAGCGCGGCAATGCGGCCGGCGATGATGTTGGAGAGTTCGCCGGGCATGGTGTCTTCGGTGATTTCCGGGAAGCGCTTGCCGACGCGCTGGCGGAACTCGGCGAGGATGGTCTCCCGCACGGCCGCGGGCAGCTCCGCGAAGCCGGCGGCTTGATCCAACTCGGCGAGGAATTCCGGAAAGAGAATGCGGGTGGAAGTAAGCAGATGGTTGTCGCCGCCCAAGGCATTGCCGATGATCACCGCGGTGCGGTCGGTATCGAGCGGCCGGCCGGGAAAGCCGTAATCACTCAGCGCTTCGCGCGTGGCAACGATGGCCCATTTCTGCGCCAGGTCCATGGCGGCACCGACGCGCGGCGGGATGGGGAGCTTCCATTTCAGCGGGTCCCATTCGAACTGGCGCACCCAACCGCCGATCTTCGAGTAGCTTTTGTCAGGCGCTTTGGGATCAGGATCAAAATACAATGCCGGATCCCAGCGGTCGGACTGAACTTCGCTGATGCTGTAGCGTCCGGTTTTTATGTTTTGCCAAAAGGCCGCGGCATCCGGTGCGTCCGGCAGGATCGCGCCGACACCCACAACCGCGACGGCTTTGTGCGCCGAAGATTTCATTTCTTCTCTCCGCTGAAATTTACTGCTCTCGCTCTTACTCTTACTCTTACTCTTACTCTTACTCTTACTCCTACTCTTACTCCTACTCCTACTCCTACTCCTACTCGCTCTTAACGATTTTCCAACGCGAGGTTTTGAAGCCGAGTAGGAGTAAGAGTAGGAGTAGGAGTAAGAGTAAAAGAAATTCTATTTTTTATGTACATCTCGCGTCGCGCGGATTTGCTCGATATGATGAAACGCATGGGCGGTTTGCGTTTGGATGAGCTGGCCGACCGTGATCTTGCGCAATTCCGAATTGGCGTCGCGCTTCAGCATGACGTACCGCTCCCACGCCTCGGGCAAATGGTTCAGCAGCGCCTCCAGGTCGCGATGATTGGCTCGAAAGAGCGCGAGAGCGGGTGCAACCGGGCGGCTCGCGTAATTCAAAATCGGGACCCAGGAATTTTTGAGATCGTACCACTCCAACCCGAAGGTGCAACCGGAATTGCCCAGCGCCGCTTTGATGATGACTTTCGTCACTTCGTCCGCATCGACGATGTGATGGACGATTTGACGAATGGTCCATTTTTCTGCTGAGCGGGCCAATTCGAGATCAGCTTCCGCGAGACCGGCGAGGGCGGCTTCCAGTTTATCGGGCAGCGCGACGTAGCGGACGAGGATTTCGGCTGTGGTCATTGATTGGGCGGGCATGAAATCTTTTATCTCTTGATTCCGGTGAAAGTTGTTTTTTCAACGCCTGACGATAAACCGTCAGGCTCAGAGCAGAAGACGGCCAAAGCCGTCTGTATGAATTTTTCAAGTCTCTCCGGTCGCCTTTAGGCGGCTTCGGCCCAATAGCTGCGGCATTGATTTCGCGGGAGTTCATTTTCGCCCATAAACCACATCCGCCACAAAATCCATGTCCGCAATCAATCCCGCTTGCGTCCGATGAATAGCGGGAAGATTCAATTTCTTTTCAAACTCCGCCAACTCAACATCATTGATGTCATCCGCACCAACAATCCAGCGCATGCCTTCTTCCGCCACCTTCATCGCCGCTTCGCGCGCAAAGACGCGGCTGATGGCGGCCAATGCTTCGGGATTGAAACGCGCGTCGGATTTTGAATTCAACTTGCCATCGGCGGCACGAATGGCGCGATTGGCGAGGCTGCCGGCGCACTCGGCGTAGGCAATCAATTCTCCGAGGCGAAACATGACGTGTTGATTTCGTGTCAAACGCCGCACGCGCGCTCTTTCCAGAAGTTCGGCGAGGGCATGCAAGCTCAAGGCGGCAATGTTGGCGCCGAGGTTGGGATGACGCGCATGCAATTCCTCGAATCGTCGCGCTTCGTCGTGATAATGCTGGCCGCGGGTTTTCAGATGCAATTGCCAGCGGTCGCGGCAGATCGTCATCTCCATAATTTCGGACGTGCCTTCGTAAATCGTGGTGATGCGCACGTCGCGTTTGATTTTCTCCACCATGTATTCTCTGACGTAGCCGTAACCGCCAAGCGCTTGCATGCTCGCATCAGCAGCCAGGTTGCCGGCTTCCGTGGCGAGGTATTTCGCAATCGCACCTTCGGTGTTGAGATTATCGCCGGTGGAATCGATGCGCTCCGCGGTTTCTTCGATGTAGGCGCGGCTGGCTTCTAGGCGGGCGACGTGCGGCACAATGAGCTTGTGCGTGTAGCCTTGTTTCTCGGAGAGCGGACCACCGGCCTGCATGCGTTCGGTGGAATAACGAATGGCACGATCGAGCGCGGCCCAACCCGCGCCAAGGCCAAATGCCGCGACCATCAAACGGGTGTAGCCAAAAACCAATTGCGCTTGAATGAGTCCCTGCCCTTCGACATCACCCAGCAGGTGATCAGCCTCGACATAAACTTCATCGAGCGAAAGGGGAGCGGTGTTGCTGGCACGAATGCCGTGCTTGTCTTCCGGCCTGCCGTGACTGAAACCAGGCGCGCCTTTTTCCACAATAAACCAACTCGGACCGCCGGGCGCTTTCGCTAAGATGCTGTAGAGATCCGCGTAGCCGCCGTTGCTGATCCACATTTTGTTGCCGCTGATTTTGTAGCCGGCAATCTTGCCATCCTTTTCGACCGGCGTGGCGGTGGTGCGCAGCGCGCCCAAATCACTGCCAGCTTCCGGCTCGGTGGCGCCGTAGGCCATGAGCAGACCTTCTTCCGCAATGCGAGTGAGCCATTTCTTTTTCTGCTCAGGTGTGCCGCCGAACATAATCGGATCGCTGCCGAGAAAAGTGGCGAACACGCCGGTGGCAATGCCAAGATCGATGCGGGCCAATTGCTCGCAGATGTGATAGACATCAAAGGCGCCGCCGCCCATGCCGCTAAATTCTTCGGGAATGAAGAGAAGTTGAATGCCCAAGTCCGTGCACATCTCGCGCACGAGAGCGACGGGGAATTCGTCTTTGGCATCGAGTTCGAGAAGTTTTTCTTCGGGAAGATGGCTGGTCGCAAATTCTTTGATGGCAGAAAGCGTCAGATCGAGGGTTTCTTTGTCGAGACCTTGACTCATAGTCGGATGCCCTTGTGATTAGCACGCCTGGTCGAGAAAGAACTGCATGGAGAAATCCGCGGTTGCCGCGCAGAGGTGCGCACGCGGGTGCGCCGATCCACGCAGCCGAAATCAGCATGCAGCCGCGCCGATCGAGGTTCTGAGAGTTAGGCGGCTGCTGCGCCGCCGCAGGTCAGGGACGGGGAGAAGGGGAAATCCTGCACCTTGGAGCCTCCTGCGCCTCCAGGGCCTGGGAATCTGACGGGCAACTTGCAATCTTTGCGCCAGACGCTGGTGCAGAGAGCGAGACCTTTGACTTTATTGATGTTGGGTCAGGGGAGAGCAAATCCTGCGAAGCGGAGATTTCGCAGAAATCAGGAAGGAAAGCCGGCTTCTTTGCAAAAATGCAAAAACCGCTGCTGCCCGATTCCAACGGCTCAAATCAGGCGGCAGCGCGATTCACGTCTTTGGTCGGCGAGATTTTTACAAGACGACGGCCGCCAAATCAGACTCCGGTGCCTTGATCGTTCGTTCCGGTTTCTTACGGCTTCCAACGATTTTCTGGAGCATCGTCACGGTTGCCGGGTCGAAATACTGTTCGTCGCATTGCTGGCAAACTTGGGCGGGCACATTTTCCATCACGATGGGTTTGCGGTGAAATCACTTTTTCCCTGATTTCGGTGTCACGCTCAGAATCTTCTTCAACTGAACTTCATCCACCCTCAGCAAGTCCACCTGCGGCAGGCGCGGTGTCAGCACAGCCCAATTCGGATCGACGCCATTTATGACCGATGAATCGAGATCCGTAACGCATAAGCCCAGGCATTCTCCATCTCCTCTCGCTTGCTATCCGGCAGTCTACCCAAACGGCGAGTGATGAGATAGCGCTCGATGGTTGCAATCTTGTCCAATCGAATCACCGAATCGATCTTCAAACCGGTTTGTTGGAACTCCGGTTCAGAGCTTGCGAGAAGAAGAGAGCTGGGAGGCGGGCTGGCAGGAATTTGGCTGCTGATGAAAGCCAGGATGACATCCCCCAGATCTGTATTCTCATTGAGCATGAGCGCGGGTCGCCGTTTTTGCAGGGAAAGGTCGGCATAGGGAAAAGCGGCCAAAACAATATCGCCACGCGCCAGCGGCACAAGGTTCATACCGCTTCTCCATCAGCATCCGTATAGAGATCGGGTTCATCCCTGAGCCAATCGAAAGCACCGCCGAACACAGCGATTTGTGTCATTTCTTTGGCGCTCAGTTCTTCGCGGCCGGCGAGGGCTTGTTCGGAAAATTCGATGGGCGCCGCGGCGGAAGCGGCACGGCGACGCAATTCCTGAAATTGATCGATGGGCAGGATGACTTCCACAATTTTCCCGGAAGCGTCGTAAACGTACTTGCCATTGATGACCAGAGACATGATGTGCCTCATTTCACCCTGTTTTTGTGTAACGCAGTCTGCCAGACTGCAAACGAACCAAGCTGGAAAAGAGCTTCGCGGTCGCATTGGTTTTTCCAGAGTAGTCCGCATTTAGAGAATGGCCCCCGGCACTTCGGCTAGAATGCGAGGTCGGGGGGCGCAGTCACTCGAATTCTTGGTCCTGGGTTTCACCTCGACGTGCGGGCAAAGATACTCTCTTTTGTCGAGAGATTCAAGTGTGGCAATGCCAACCATCGGGCCGCAATAACGGCGATGGGTTACTATTCTCCCTTCGGTTTCGGTGTCACGCTCAGAATCTTCTTCAACTGAACTTCATCCACTTTCAGCAAGTCCACCTGCGGCAGGCGCGGTGTCAGCACAGCCCAATTCGGATCGCCGGCAATGACTTTTTGGAACAGCGGCAACGAGTCGTCGAGGCGGCCGGCGTTGACGAGCGCAACCGCGGTCCAATAAGCCATTTCGAGATTGTCGGGCATCATCTTCTGTGCGGCGCCGTATTCCGCCAGCGCCTTGGCCATGTCGTTGTGTTCGACCGCGAGATCGCCGGCATTCATGTGTTGATAAGCGCGAAGGACGTGCACCAGGCGCCGCAATTCCTTGAGCGGCTCGGGGTGATCTTCGACGCGCAGGTCCATGATGCGATCCGCCCACGGCCGGCCGGTATTGGTTCCGCTCACGATCAGAATCGCGGCGGATTGTTTGCCGCGAATGTCGCCGCCTACGGCCTGCGCGGCATCGAGCGCAGCGAGCATTTTGCCGGCCAGATCGCCGCTGGTGTTCTGATACGCTGCGGCCATGGCCGGCCAGACTTTTTCATTCAACATGAGATTGGCCTGCACGGAAAAATTCTCCCCTACGAAGTGCCCGGCCGCGGGAATGCACTTGCTGCCGGTGTGCGCGGCCACATTGCCCTGCGCGTCGATCATCGCGACCTGGCGCACGGCCTCGCCGGGATCAGCAGCGAGCACCGCAGCCAATGCCTGTTTCGCGGTTTTGCCGGCGCGCATGAGTTGCAGGCCGAGCGGACCGTAAGCGGGATCGACGAACGATTGCGTCGCCACCGCGCCCACGCCGGCCTCGGCCCAGGTGACCAGCGCGCCGACCGAGAACCAATGCGATTGCACGGCGACGCCCATTTCTCCGGTTTGCGGATCGCGGGCGACGATGGAGTAGGTGTGCACGGGGCGCAATGATTCCTGGGCAGGAACTGCAGCAGCCACAAGCCCAAGCGCGAAAAGCGAGAGGGGAAGACGTTGCAGCATGATGGTCTCCTCTTCATCATTGAAAGAATTTGAGCAAAGATGCCAAACCGCAAAGGTCCGCAAAGATCTCTGCCTCATTTGTTGTCTTTATTCTGTCTCTTGTTCCGTAGGGATTCTTGGTCCATCGAACTCGCAGCGAGAGCCTGACCGTCTTTGCAGGGCTCCGGCGGGAGGAAATTCAGCGCAGCGAATAGCACAGCAGGCAAGGCATTTCAAATGCGGCCCCGCACTTCCCCTTACCTTTCAAAAATCTCCTTCGCAATAATCAATCGCTGAATCTGGCTGGTGCCTTCATAGATCTGAAAAATTTTGGCATCGCGCATGAGTTTTTCGGCGGGATATTCGCGCGAGAAGCCGTAGCCGCCGAAAACCTGCACGGCATCGGTGGCCACGCGCATGGCGGTGTCCGCGGCGAAGCATTTGGCGTACGCGGCCTGCAGGGTGTTGCGTTTGCCCTGATCGATGGTCCACGCGGCCAGCCAGGTGAGCAAGCGGCTGGCTTCGATGTCTTTGGCCATGTCCGCGATCATGAAGCTGATGCCCTCATGCGCTGCGATGGGCACGCCGAAGGTCCTGCGTTCCTTTGCGTAGCTCGCGGCGTGTTCCAGCGCGGCGCGCGCCAAACCGACCGCCATGGCGGCCACCACCGGCCGGGAATGATCGAACGCAGCCATGGCGGCTTTCCAGCCGTCGCCCTCCTTGCCGAGCATGTTGGCGGCCGGCACTTTCACCTCTTCAAAACTCACGCCGCGCGTGTCCGAGCAACGTTGCCCCAGCTTGGGTTCGTGCTTGCCGATTTTCACGCCGGGCGTGTCCGCCGGTACGATGAAGCCGCTGATGCCTTTGTAGCTTTTGGCGGGATCGGTGTAGGCAATCACAAAAAACCAGCGGGCGTGGCCGGCGTTGGTGATCCACATCTTCTGCCCGTTGAGCACGTAGTCGGTGCCGGTTTTTTTTGCGGTGGTTTTGATCGCCTGCACGTCGCTGCCGGCGCCGGGTTCGGTGACGGCATAGGAACAGAAGGCAAACTCCTCGGTGAGCGGCGTGAGAAATCTCTTCTTCTGATCGTCATTGCCGGCAACGATGACGGGCGCGATGGCGAGGGTGTTGCAGATCATGGTCGTGCCCACGCCGGTGCAGCCCCAGCCGATCTCTTCGGAGATCAGGCATTCCTCCAGCACGCCCAAGCCCATGCCGCCAAATTCTTTGGGAATGTGCACGTTCATCAAACCGAGCTCCCAGCCCTTCCGGCAAACGGCTGCGGGGAATTCTTCCTGCTCGTCGAGGTGCGCGGCCACGGGGCGGATTTCGTTTTGCGCGAATTCATGCGCGAGTTCGCGGAACTGCTGCTGTTCTTCGGAGAGGGAGAAGTTGATCATGGCAATGTTCCTGCATTTTTCGTGGTAAGCAGCGTCAGATCAGTCGCTTCATGAAACCGGTATGCCGCAGCGCGCAGCAATTTTGAACGCCATGGCTTTGAAATCGAGATAGCAATCCTGCACCGCCTTGGCATGCGCGCCGATGGCGCCGTCAGCGGGCCGGAGAAAAAACATCGGCTTTCTTGCTTCCATAGCCATCGGCATCAGGCTGCGATAATGCTTGAGCAGATGGAGGCAGTGAGGATCATTTTCAGCCCTGGCCCCGACTGTAGTTGCGGCCGATTCTTCCAGAACATGAATTCGGTACTCCAGGGGAATACGACTCAGCCAGCGAGAGTAGGATTTAACCGGCCGGTCCAGCCGGATGGCATGTTGCTGAATCACGTATCCTGACATCTCCATGCTGTGAACCGGCAATTGCAGTTCTGGCTCGGGATTTTTTTTCAGCCGTTCCTGCCATTCTTGCCGCCAGCGCCGCAGCGTCGGGCCCAGGTTGCGCAGCCCCTGCAGGGAAAACAGATCGGGCACCAACGGCACGACGACATATTGCGCAGCGGTGAGAACCGCCCGATTGATGGCGCCCAAATTCGGGCCAATATCAAGCAAAACCAGCTCAGCTTCCCGCGTCTGCGCTGCCTGCAGCAGCACGCGATGGAAAGCGGAAATGATGCGAAAGGCAGACTCATCTCCATCGAGGCAGCGCGGCCAGGCGTCCGAGAGCTTGTCCTCAAACAAGGACAGGCCAAGATCACCTACCACCACCCCAATATTGTCTGCCACCTCCTCCACGTGCGGGACGGCAATATCTCCCGTCCCTCTGAGGATTGGCCTGATGGTTCCCAGAATGCTGAGCGGATGTTCGCCTTCCGGCCACAGCTCCTCGAGGCGGTCCTCTTCCAGGAACATGGAAGTCAAATTCGCCTGGGGGTCGAAATCTGCGGCCAAAACTCTCACGCCGCGATCGGCAAACATCCAGGCGAGATGGTAGGTCAAAGATGTCTTCCCCACGCCGCCCTTGTTGTTGAAGAAAACAATGGTCGTCATGGCCGTTTCCGAATGGTGACGAGTACGCGAGTCGGATCAAAATGAAATTCCGGCTCGGGATTGCCGTTTTGCCGCAGTTCTTTCCTGGCCAGGGGAATGCCCAGACCGAAGCGTTGTACAAAACCCAGAACCTTCATGGCCTCCGCCAACAAAGGGTTGCGATAGTCCGTTACGCCTGGCTGACCAAAATTCCGTTCGTTAACATTGCCATAGAGCCCGCCGGGACTGTGGATTTCAATGCGGTCTGTGAACCAATGGACTCGCACGGGCGCGCTGGTGGATTCATAGGACCGATGCAGCAAGGCATTGCGGGTGATTTGCTGCAGGGCCACCATGGGATAGTCTGGCTGCTTGGTCTCTGTTGACCCGCTGCGCACATCAGACGTCGTGGAGATATTGGCGGCTAATACCTCGTCAAGGCGCCGAATCAGGTCTTCCAAGGGGCCCGTCAGTTCAACTTGGTGTCGTATGGCGTCGGTCAGTTCGGTGCCGTCCAGCCGCAGGAATTGCAGATATGCTCCTGGAAGCCAACGAAGATGATCTTTGCCAAAGACGATCATGGCGGCGACATTTGGAACTAGATGCCGGTCGAGAAATCGCAATGAGGCCAACTGTTCTTCGATCAAACGTTGATTCTCGGCAAGCACTTCAGGAGATACCGCCGCAGGTAGATAATGAATTCGAAAGTACTCGAGATCGAGGTCCTCGCTGGTTGCGCCAATCACCGGCTGTTGATCGAACCACAGGATGCCGGCGCGTCGCTTCTCCATCAATCTTCTTTCCTCTTCCAGGCTTGCCTGGGCGAGGCGCGGTCCCACGCGTATCCAAACCCTGCCATTGTAGCGAACCGGCGGGTAGTCGGCCGGTTGCACTTCGACGACGGCAATTTCACAACCTGCTAGCACCTTCTTTTGGACGGTCATGCTGGGAAAAGGCAGAATATTGCCATCCGATCTCATGTCCGCAATTGTGCGCAGCAACTCGTCCGTGATCGCAAGTTTGGAGCAACTGCCGTCGTCATTGACCCCGATGAAGATGACACCAGGAAGACACGAATTCGGCAAATCATTGGCGAAGGCGCAGATCGCCTGCCGGATCTTGCTGCGATCGCTGAGAGAGGCCTTTCGCTCCACCCGGTCCGATTCTACATCGGTCAGGAGAGCCTGCAACTCCTGGTCGGTTATCATATCTGCCTATCCAGATTGAAAAAGTGCTACGACAATCATGCGTTCCGCGGCCGAACATCAGATAGTGCTTGTCTAAAGATGTTCCGACCTCGGATCAGCCGGAACCCAACAATTCGATAAGATTCCGCCGTTTCCGTCCATCAAATTCTCAGTGCGTTGTTGCTCTGCCATGTGTGAGCCTTCATTGGGCCATGGCATACGGGCGAATCTTGTGACGCACGAGGAGCTATGCCTAATTCGTGTCCGTCCAAAAACATCATCGCCCGGACGGTTTTTTCCTTTCCGGACAGACACCAATTCTTCAAAAGATCACTGCGGGATGTCATTTCCGCGCAGCCAGAAATCCTGCAATCGCCTGCGCGGCTTCAGCGGATTCAAAACACAAACCCTGCGCGTAGATCTCATACTTGAGCATGGCCTCGAGCGATTGCCCGAGGGTTTGCGCCAGGCCCTTCTTGAGCAAGCGCAGCACCAGCCGGGATTTCCCGGCAAGCGACTGCGCCAGCCGCAACGCCGCGGGCAGCAGTTCTTCGTCCGGCAAAACCTGATTCACGATTCCCAATCGCAATGCTTCTTCGGCGGCAATCATCTCGCCGGACATGAGCAGCTCTGCGGCCTTGGCGGTTCCCACCAGGCGCGGCAAGAAATAGGTGCAGCCGAGATCCGGATGCAGACCGAGTCGAATGAACGGAAACCCGAGGCGGGCGCCCGCAGCCATCAAGCGCAGATCACAAGCCAGGGCCAGGCTCGCGCCGCCACCCGCGGCGGCGCCGTTGATCGCGGCGATGACCGGTTTCTCTGCCGCGTGAATCATTTCCACGGCTTCGCTGCCGGTCATCACCAGCACGCGGCCCTGATCGATGTCTTTGGCGGCGGCGAGTTGTTCCAGGTAGTTGACCTCCGCGCCGGCGCAAAAGCCGCGGCCGTTGCCGGTCAATATCACCACGGCGACGTTGTCATCCTCCAGCAGCTCGCGCAGCGCCACTGGAATTTCCTGCACCATCCTGGCTTCGAAGGCGTTCAGCCGCGCCGGCCGGTTCAAGCGCAGAATGCCGGCGCCGTTGTGCTTTTCAAGGAGCAGAAATTGGTAATCCATGGAAGAGACTCTCCAACTTGCCGTGCCCGCCCTCCGCTCAGGCACCGCAGGCATGCGGCGCTCAGTCGTTTTTGTAAACCACGCCCTCTTTCATCACAAAGACAACATGCTGCAAGGCTTTGATGTCCTGCAACGGATTCGCCGCGACCGCAATCACGTCCGCGATTTTGCCGGCTTCGAGCGTGCCGAGATCATCGAGGCGGCCGAGCAGTTTGGCGGCATGATAGGTGGCGGATTTGATCGCCGCCATCGGCGGCATGCCGGCTTCCACCATGTATTGGAACTCGACGGCATTGCGGCCGTGGCGGAACACACCGGCATCGGTGCCGAACGCAATCGGCACCCCTGCTTTCCAGGCTTTGGCAAAAGTCTGCTGAATCACCGGGCCCACCGCCAGCGCCTTGGGCACGACCACGGCACTGTAGTAGCCCTCGATTTGCGCGGAATCGGCGACGGATTTTCCCGCGGTGATGGTCGGCACCAAGTAGGTGCCGTGCTGTTTCATCAGCGCCAATGCTTCGTCATCAAGATAGGTGCCGTGTTCGATGGAAGCCACGCCGGCGCGGATCGCACGCTTGGCGCCCTCGGCGCCGTGGGCATGCGCGGCCACCTTGCGGCCGAAATCCGCCGCGGTTTGCACAATCGCGCGAATCTCCTCTTCGGTGAATTGCGGATTGTCGGCGTTGCCGGAGAGCGACAGCACGCCGGCGGTGGCAGTGATCTTGACCCAATCCGCGCCGCGCTTGATCACCAACAATGCCGCCTGGCGGCCGCCCGCCACGCCATTGATCACGCCCTGCTCGATGCCCGGCACGCCGAGAAGGTCTTCACGATAGCCGTTGGTGGGATCGGCATGGCCGCCCATCACTGCCAGGCTCTTGCCGGCCACCAGCATGCGCGGACCGATGAGATCACCGCGATTGACTGCATCGCGCAGCGCCAGATCGACGCCTTCGCCGGCACCCAAATCGCGCACGGTCGTGAAACCCGCCAGCAGAGTCTGTTTCAAATAGGGCGTTGCTGCCAGCGCTTGATCGGCGGGATAGAGTTGGAAGCGCTTGAGGTAGCCGCCTTTTTCGGTTTGTCCGGCAAGATGTGTGTGCATATCCATCAAGCCGGGCAGCACGAATTTATCCTTGAGATCGATGACGGTATCGTTGCCTTGCGCGGGGAGGAAGCCTTTTTCCAATGCGCGGAGGTGGCCCGCAGTGATGACGAGGGTGATATTGCTCAGCGGTTGCTCGGAGATGCCATCCAGCAGCGTACCGGCGTGAATGAGCGTGCGTTGCGCCAGCGCCGGTCCGGCGCACACGAACAGCAACACGAGCAGGTTGATGACTGGCTGCCACCGCGCATGTGAACTGGGCATTAACTTCCTCCGTGGTTGAAGTGAAAGGCCAAGCGGCGGCTTCAGGGCATGGCATAGCCCAGCGCGAGATTCACGCCGCGCTGGCCGGCGAAATTTTGGTTGAGCAGATCGCCATCGAGAAAGCTGGCAGTGAGGCGAAAGCGGCCGAGTTGCACGCGCGCGCCGCCGGTCAAAAAGATCTCAGATTCCGGACCATCAACGAAGGCGGAGTAGTCTTTGAGAAAAGTGAAGGCGCCGCAGCCCACCTCCACCTGGCGTGACAGGCTGAGCGTGCCGCCGCCATAGAACTGCCATTTTTCGATCGGGAGGTTCGCCTTGAAATCTTTGAATTCAGCATCCGCGCTCAGGCGCAGGCGTTGAAACAAAGGCGGCGTCATCAAGCCCAGGCGGAAGGTCGCCGGTTCCTCGTGCAAAAAACGTTCGGTAATTTGCGCCGGCGATCGCATCGTCAATACGTTGGTGGCCTGGTAATGTGACTGCGCGGCCAGGCCGAACTGCCAGTCGCGATAGTGCCACAGCGCACCCACGGCCAAGCGCCAAGCGGAATCGCTGCCCTCGGCCCAAGCTTGCGGAATTTCATCGGTCATGCTGGCGCGGCGCCATTGCACGCTGCCCCCGAAGTGAAACCGCCCATTCACCGACGTTGCCAGCGCCACGCCGAGGGCATGTTCCTGCCGCCGCAATTTCGTGGTCGCGACTGCGTTTGTTCCTGCCGGCTGGAACGCCGAACGCAATTGAATTTCTCCCAAATCGAGATCGTAGTTGGTGGGGCGATGATAAGACACGCCCAGGGCAAGCTGGGGCAGCGGTCGCCAAGCCACACCGGCATACTGCACCGGCTGAAACTGCGAGGCAATATTGATATTCAAAAAACGAAAGAAGTCGGTGCGTGAGGCCCAACCTGCTTCAACAAAAAGCGAAAGCCGATCCGGCATGGAGGCCAGGCTGGCGGGATTGATCACCATCGCGGCCGGATTGCCGGCGGCGGCTGTCATCGCGCCGCCCTGCAGATGCGCTTCCGCGCCCAACCGGTTGGGATGATATTGCCAGCGCGTCACCGCAACCAATGGTGACGGTGAATCCGATTGGCGGCTGAAGGCCGGCTGCGCCAGCAGCATCACGGCGGCGGCCACAGGAGGAATGTTGCGCCAGGAGAGCATGCGATTTTGCGGATAGAGATCATGTGCTTTGAACTTGCCGGATTGCGCATGAATATAGCTTTTCCCGGCACAAAGTCAAATACCGGCCGCCCAGCCTGCAAAAAGAAAAAGCCATGAAGCAGGCTTCATGGCTCTCTTCAAAAGGGCCGGAGGTGCGGCGTGGCCGCCATGGCGTCTTTCTCTCAAAAAAGCTGTTGCCAAAGCTGATTGAGGGCAGGTTGATCCAAGGCTTCGATTTGAGCGCGCAGCTTGGGCAGGTCTTCGTCCATGAGTTGCGCGATGCGGCGGTCGAAATAGATCGGACCTTGCACCGCGATCTTGCGGGTCTCGTAGAGGCTGTCGAGCAGGGAGTCGAGAATTTCACGGCGCGTTTCGCCGCTGTCTTTGCCGGGCGTGGGAAGGTTGAGCGACAGCTTCAGGGCGTGGTCATTGATCCAGGTTTCATAGCTGATCGCCAGATCGACGGTGTGACGGTGCAGGGTCTCAGCGGCGCCGGCTTCGACGGGCACACCAGCTTCGCGGCAGGCGCGGGCGAGGTGTTGCAGGCCCTCGGCGGTGCGCCGCAACGAGTCGAGCTTGAGCGCAGTGACGCTCGGAGGGGCGAGCAGCGGCTTGGTACTGCTGGCCGCGACCACGCCATCGATTGCTTCGACGATTTCATCAAGGCTGGCGGCGCGGATCTTCGGCTCACCGGCGAGATCCCAACGTCTTGCCGGCGCCGCCGCCGCAGACTCAGCGCTGCTGGCAGCGTCAGCAGCGGCGCCGGCGGCAGCGCCATTTTCCGGGTCGGCTTGCTTGGCCAGACTTTCGAGCATTTCATGTTGCGCCGCGAGGGCTTTTTGCGTGGCTTCGGCCACCGCCCGCAGCTTGGCGACCATGTCCGGCGTGGTTGCGGTTTCTGTTACCGGGGCTTCGGCTTTGGGTTCGGCTTCTTTGTAGAGAAAAGCAAGGCGATTGGCCGGCAGAGGAAGATCGTCTGCCGTGCCAGGTGCGACGGTTGCCGGGCGCGCGCTGCGTGCTGCCGGAGCAGCAACCCGGGTTGGGCCGGGCGTGCCCGCCAGTGGCGTCGTGGCCATGGTGGATTTGGAACGCACGGCGGCAGGCTCACGCGTGACGCGCTTGCTGGAGGAAGTCTGCTCCGAGAATTGCCGGCTCTTGCTGCTGCTGAGAATGCTGAGCACGACCATCAGCAATACACCGACTACGACCACGGCGATCAACACCCAAAGCAGCACCTTGCCCTGGGTGGCAGTCGGTTCCTCTTCGGCAGCGATTTTGGCCAGGCTGGCGGCCACCGAGTCACTATCAGCGGCCGCAATGGTCAGTGAATCAAGCGGAGCGGCGTTTGCCGTTTCGCGGAGTGCTTCCGGCTTGCCGATGATGAGCATTGCGGTGGCGGGCGGCCGCTGCGGCTGTTCGAGATTGACAAAATCAAAGCGCAGATGGAAGGATCCGCTGGAGTCCGCCGCAGCGCGCAGAGTCAGATCGAGCTCCGACAGGATGATGAGCGCGGAGTCTTGCAGCGCCCACTGGTAAGTTGGCGCGGTGCGCAATACGAAACCGCTGCTGCCCTGCAACCGGCAGCGGTGACGTTGCAGCTTGAAGGAATCCGCCACTGCCAGGGTGAAGTGGACTTCGACGCTGTCGCTGGCTGTGCTCATGGCGGGCACTTGCAGTGTTTGACCGGGCGTGAGCACGAGACGGCCGGCTTCCAAAGCGGGCGCGCTGCTGCCGTCGAGCAAGGCGAGCAGCGAAATCCAACACAAATGTGCAATCCTGGCAATCATCATAGCAACTCCTGAACAGACGATGATTCATGGGCGAGACCGGCGGTGCCGGTCGGTCAGAGTCGGAGGTAGATCACGTGCTCGCGGCCGCGGGCTTGCAGCATGACGTGAAGCTCGTGATTGGTGGTCAATTTCAAGCGCAGCTTGCCCGTGCAGACGAGTTGGAGCAGCTCCTGGTCGCGCAGATCACCGGGCAGCGGCGGATTGAAATCGAGCCGGGTGGAGGCCAGCAGTCTGGCCTCCTCCGGCAGGCGCAACGGGCCTTCTTTTTCACTGGCATAGAAACTGATGATCGTATCCCGCGTGAGGCCGAAAGCGCGTACGATGTACTCCGTGCCGAGCAGATCTTGTTTGCCGATGACTTCCCAAAAACGCAGCTCCTGCCCGGCGCGCAAGCCCAGCCCTAGACGCACGCCGGCGCGGCGGGGCTCCGGCTCCCTGCCGGCAACAACCCAGCCGCCCATGCTGAGATGGCGCAGGTAGAACGCGCCGCCCACCGCCGCCGTGGATTTCAGGCCGTTGATGGGCAGCAATGACTTGGCCGGCTTGCCGTCCAGGCTGTAGACGACTTTGCAGAGCTCCGAATCAAAGACCCTTGCCATGCGCGA
The DNA here is from genome assembly GCA_023150945.1 of bacterium. Lineage (NCBI taxonomy): Bacteria > bacterium. The sequence continues at coordinate 268,665 of JAKLJX010000005.1, forward strand.
GCGCACGAAGGAGAGCAGGGTGCTCTTGCCGGTGAGCCGCAGAATGTCCGGGCTGTCCAATCCCGCCTTGTGCACCAACTGCCGCAACTGCAGTACGTGCATTTCCAGGCTGGCGGCCACCAGATTTTCCAGCAGCTCATTGTTGACTTCGATATTGGAAACCGTGGCCGCTCTCATTTTGCCATCGGAGACGACTTGCAGAGTCACGTGCCTGAGCGCGCAGCTTTGCTCGGAAGCGAGCTCAGCCAGCCCGCATTTGAGTTGTTCGGCGTGGCGCAGCAGTCGCCGCCAGTTCAGATAACCGACCTTCTCGAGTTTCATCTGGGGCAACTCGAATGACCGGTTCCAGAGCGGCACAACTACCGGCGCCGGCAACCGCTCTTCGAGTTGCGCCACGGCTTGTTCCATTAAATGCTTCGCCAGGGCAACGGTGATGGTATCGCCGCCGAAGGTTTCATCGCCTGCGACGCTCACAACCTTCAGGTTCATTTTGATGGTGGAACTGGCCACCAGGCTGCGTTCGGCTTCGGGATATAATTCCAAACAGGTGAGGGCCATGTTGGTTGCGCCCGCGCCCAGGTCATAGGTCAAAACGTGATGCCGCTGCATGGTGGAGACGGAAGAATCGGTTTCGCTTCGCCAGTGCGGCACGCGCGCGGTCAAACCTTCAAATCCCGCAATCACCGGCGCAGGCTGCAACCAGGAATCATCGGAAAGCATGACGCCGGCGAGAGCCAGGGCTTGGCGCAGGGCGTTTTTCTGGGCCGGCGTGAAAGTCGTGGGATGGGCCACCAGCATGTTCTGCAGCAGGCACGCGCCGAAATCCAATGCCTCGCCGGTGCGCGGCTGGCGGCGATAGAGCTCTTCGGCGAGATCGTGCTCGGCTTCGTAGATGAAGCGTCGGAGGAAATCGACGACGATGGTGTGCGCCGGAATCATGGCGGTGGCACCGGATTCGCGCAAAACGATCTCACGATCGGTTTCGACGCCCAGGTGTTTCTTGACGTCGTGAATGACTTGCATGATCGCCTCGACGCCGCTGCTGGCCGCCAGCGCGGCCTGGCCGATGTCATAGCGCCGTTCGCCCTCCTGATCAACGCCATGATAGAGAATCACCGTTGGCACGAAGGCTTCGTTTTCAACCCGCAGCAAGCGCGGCAAAGAAGCGGGCTGATCGTCGCGTTCCGCCACGGCCAGGCAGGTGTGACTGGTGCCGAAATCGAGCGCAGCGACGCCGCGATAGGGTTGCGGCACGCGCACCTCGATTTGCAGCGGCAGCCGGGTGAGGTAGGTAGCTTCATTGCCGGCCCGAAAGCGAAAGGTCATTTCACCGGCAAGCGTCGTGGCGGTATGCGAAGCTCCCGGAGAAAGGAGAAAGTGAATCGTCTCGATTTGTTTGGGCATGAGCCGCACGGGCGCAGTGGGGCGTTGCAGCAACACGGCCGCTGCGAGCGACTCAGCGGGGGTGACCGCGATGATATCAATCGGCAACGTGCTGGCGTTGCGAACTTGCAGCGAGAGCCGGCGGCTGCGACCGGCCAGGCCCCACGTTTTGAGCTGCAACCGTTCCTCGACCCACTGACGCACGAGTCCGGGAAACTCCAGACGCGGAACCGGATGCGGCAGAATGCGCAAGGGTGAATTGAACGGCGCGAAGGTGCCGGGTGGATTGCTGCAGACCAGCTTCAATGCCGCCAAAATGGGTTGGCCGGTTCGCAGGTAGGGTGCAATGAATTCTCGTGTGACTTCCACTTGAAAGGAGAGCGAGCCGTTGCCCTGGCCGGCTTCGAGCTGCCCCGGCAGAGGATGAGGGCCATCGGGCACGAGTTTGACCGCGGGAAGATCACAGGCCAAATCGCGAATGGCAGCTTTGCCGCGTCGCAGGCGAATGCGGCCACCGGAACTGCAGCGCAAGGTCGGGGAATTAGCCGGAGGCCGGTCGAACAACTGCAGCGTTGGTGTCAACAATTCGAATTCCGGCAGCGGCAAGACTTCGAATTCACAAGCCGGGAGATCCAAAGCCGGGCTGGTGAGGAGACGGCAACTGATTCGAAGGCCGGGCTGGAGCGTGCCGTCCGCAACCGGAGCGAGCGCAGAGTCGAATGGTGATTGATTGTGGTCGACGGCGCCGTTGGCGTCAGGAGGCTTGGCTTCCGGCTGAGGTATGAGGGCTTGCAATGCTGCGGCTGTGATCTTGCCGGGCAATTCGCGCACCTCGCCGGGCTGCAGCAAGAGTGCGGGCTTGCCGGCCTTCGCGGCGGCCTCCTCGACTGGCTGAGGCGAATGTAGGCGCGGGAAATGGGCAAATCCTGCCGGCTCGGTAACCACCTCCACGACCGTGACTGGCAGCCGGCCATTGTTCTTGATCAACAAACTGATCGCGGGCTGGCCGCCGTCTGGCGGCAGAAAGTAGACGAGATCAGGCGAACCGCTGCATTCAACCTGATAGAGGAGACAACCGCACCAGGGGCAGAATCTGTCCGTGGCTGCGCCAGGCGAGATTTCCCATGTTTTGCAATTTGGACAAAGCACGTCGATGGATATCGAGAAAGGGCTAGAAGTTGAATTGCAAGAATGCCGCCGACTGCCGAGAGGCGGCGGCCTCGGGCTTTAACACAGCGATCAAGCCGGAGGGGCTGCAGACCGGCGCCGGCGAGAGCGCGGCACGCTCCGACAGGGGCAGTAGCCGCCCGGGAGGGATCAGGGCCAGCAACCCGAGGCGTTCGCCAGCCCCGCCTGCGCTGCGCACAACGACGATGAGGTGATCTCCCCACCTTTGCGGGGAGGCGAAATTCACAGCAAAATCGGGGGCAGACTCCCGGCGCAAACGCCAGGTTTCAATTCCGGTCCTGGCCTCAAAGGCTGCCAGTTCACCGTGGCCCAGTTCGAGAAGTGCATCGCCCGCCGTGTTCCAGAGCAGATGAGATGCTTCCCGCAAGCCGGTCGCAAATGGGACCACGCCGAGATTGATGTTGGCAGGATCGAGGCAATAGATGATATCATCGCGTCCGAGCAGGAAGATTTGGCCGGTGCGGGGATGGCGCAGCGGCGGCACCGATACATCAAGACCAGTTCCCGGTGCCAGCGAGTGGCTTTCCTGACCGGTGTCGAGGTTGAGCCGGACCGCTTCCTGGGCGGTGTGATAGAGAATCTCATTATCAGCACTGAGTTTGATGGCACGGCTCGCCGGCCCGAAATGTTGCCAGGGCAACGTGGTCACCTGTCGTGAAGAACCGTCAATCGAGAGCCAGCGCCAGCGCGCGGCGAGGCGATCATAGAGGCGAATGACGACCCGCGTGCCGCAAATCACCGCCTCATGAATTTGCCAGGCCTTGTCCGTCAAGCGGAATAGGCAGCGGCAACTGGGATGCGGGGCGAGGGTCAGGTGAAAAATCACTCGCCGGCCCAAGGCAAAAAAGCCGGGCAGCCACTGTGGGTGCGAGACCGGCTGGAATTGGGTAACCAGACCGCCTTCCTGGCTGCGAAAGCGGCTCATGAGACGCGGTGGATTTAAGGAAGCATTCGCCATCAAGCCAATCCCCCAGTTTGCCGCGGCAAAGGTCAGATAGCCCCAGCCGGTCGCCATGGCCGTGATGCTGCCGGCGGCAATGTTGGGCAGGGTTGTCTGCCGGAGGCTGCTGGCCTGAGACTGTTGCGTGAAGTCGCGCTGCGCCAGCATGTGCTGAAGGCTTTCTTCATATGAGAGGTGCTGGCCACAATGCCGGCAAAACCGCGCGACGGTGCGATTGGTGGCACCACAGCCCGTGCAGCGCAGAATGGGCTGCAGGCAATGCGGATCGAAACAGACTTCGCTGAGGCCGTTGTCTGTTTCAATCGCCCCGTTGACCGCGGGCTGGAATTCCCCAAGAACTGGCGCCACCTCGTGGGGGTAGGGGCAAAGCCACTTCTCGCGGTGACCTGTTTGTTGAGGCATCATATCCTTGTGGTATGCAATCATTACATTGTTTCTATATAGATTTTAGGGGAGGGATTCGCGGAAAAAAATCTGGCAGGCTGCCTCCACTTTGGTTAAGCCGGCGGCTTGGGAGGAATGGGGAGGAAATACTGCGCCACTGCTCCTGCCGGTTGCTGGCACAACCGGTCGGGAGTCAGTACCGACGCAAAGAAGGGAAGTGAAACGAGGCGGGCGAAAGCAAGGCCCGGCGTCCTATGAGGCCGGTTGGTTGTTAGCCTCGGCTTTCTGATCACTGGCGCCCAGGTTGCGCAGGAAGTCGATCACTGCCTGGGTCTTGCTCATGCCTGCCGGAACAACGAGCAGAGTATCGTTGCCGGCCACGGTGCCGAGGATCTCCGGGTGTCTGAGATGATCGATGAACACGCCCACACCGGGCGCCCGGCCGGGCAAGGTTTTGATCAGAATCGCGCATTCATTGCCTTGAATCTGCACGATCTCCTCCTGCACGACGCGGCGCAGCTTTTTGCCTTCCGCGACTTCCGGCAGGACGTAGCGCACGCCGTTGTCTTCCGGCATGCGCGCGATGCGCATTTCGCGCAAGTCGCGCGAGAGCGTGGCTTGAGTGACTTCTACGCGCTGGCGCCGCAACATTCGGCTCAGTTCATCCTGGCTGGAGATATGATTGGAGACAATCAATTCGCGTATGATCATTTGACGTTGCTGCTTCGTCAGTTTCATAAATGGCTCCTGCGAGGTTTGGGCGTGGTACCGTGCCCTGCCTGCAGGTACTCACGCAATCATGATTTCAAGAGATTATTCAGCAGGTCGAAAAAATATTCCAAATAGTTGGCAATGTCAATTGATTTTTGCGGTAAGAATGGTTGCGCCTGCCGGCTCGGCGTGGCAGTGCCAAAACAACTCGCTTCACTCGAAAGGAGTATGAGAACTTCGCCGTGCTGCGCCGCAGCATCGGAGACACATTGGACTGCTGCCTTTCACGAAATGATGAGCACCGCCACTCCCTGTGGTGCAGGCGGGGCTGCCGCTGACGTGACTCGAGCACGCCAGTGCGGTGAAATCAACTTGGCATCGTACGCGATTTTGCTGCTGCAACGATCCTGATCGCGACGCAGGCGATTTTCATGATAATTGTGGCTTGAGGCCCAGTAGCAATCACCGCACCTTGAAGGCAGAGCTGGCGGAGGCATTTTTTGCGACGCACCCGAATCAGGAGGGTGGCATAGACTATTCGGTCATGCTTCCGTTCTCGAAGCTCCTTACCAAGACCATCGAGCGGTCAATTTGCAGACTTCCGGGGCAAAATATATCTTGACAAATTCAATAACTTTTATATATTGCGAGTCTATGTCCAAAAACTACGGGTTTGGAAGATAAAAAATTTTGTGCCATGCAGCGGCAAGGCACATCAAACTGTATTCTACTTCTGGGTCGTAGAGTTTTATTTTGCCTGAGCTTAAAGGACTGATTCTTGGGTGCTCATCTCTGTTAGTGGCACCAAGTTGCCACCATAGCTCAGACGGTAGAGCGCCTCACTTGTAATGAGGAAGTCGCGGGTTCGATTCCTGCTGGTGGCTCGAGTGGAGACATAAGAAGCGCTCAGTTTTGAGATCAAGGGGAGGTTCCAGAGTGGCCAAATGGGGCAGACTGTAAATCTGCTGGCTATGCCTTCGGAGGTTCGAATCCTTCCCTCCCCACTCTCTGGTTGTCTGTGCATGACTTGCTGGTTGGAGGCAGAGCAGCCAGCGAGGTCTGGTTGCGGGTACGGCGAACCAAATGCTCTCAGGCGGGAGTAACTCAGGTGGTAGAGTCACAGCCTTCCAAGCTGTTGGTCGCGGGTTCAAGTCCCGTCTCCCGCTCTTAGTGAACAGGCTCACGTAGCTCAGTCGGTAGAGCACTTCCTTGGTAAGGAAGAGGTCACCGGTTCAATCCCGGTCGTGAGCTCAAAGCCAGTGTTGTAGCCGTCTCGGATATAAAGACAAGGTGTGACGAGCCGTGAGAGAGAACATCGCCCTGGAATGCAGTGTCTGCAAGCGCCGCAATTATGCCATGACGAAGAACAAGAAGACGCATACGGCGCGCGTCGAATTCAAGAAGTTCTGCCGCTTCTGTAACAAGCACACGAGTCACAAGGAATCGCGCTAGCGCGGCTCCCGCGTAGGCCTGTAGCTCAACTGGCTAGAGCGCCGGTCTCCAAAACCGGAGGCTGGGGGTTCGATTCCCTCCAGGCCTGCTTCTGTAGACCGAAACTATCGGCCATGCCATCGCCCCGAATAGCAAAGAGACCGCACTATGAAGAAGCTGCTCGAGAAGGTGAAGTCCTACTTTGATGAAATCAAAACCGAGATGACCAAGGTGAGTTGGCCGACCCGGGAGAATCTCAAAGACTCCACACTCGTGGTGTTGGTGGTTACACTCTTCTTTTCGGTCATCACAGGCGCGGTTGATCGCGTGCTCTCCTGGGGCGTGCAACAGCTTTACCGGTTGATCGGCTAGCGTCATCGAACACTTCAAATTCCCATATATCCCCGTGGAAGAAACTTCTGAAAAGAATACCGAGACCTCAGGTACTGAGACCTCGGCGAAAAGATGGTACGCGATTCACGTTCTCTCCGGACATGAACGGAAGGTCAAGGCCTATTTGGAGAATGAAGCCGCCGCCTTGGGCCTTTCCGATCGCATTACTGGGGTGCTGATCCCGTCCGAAGAAGTCACCGAGATGCGCGAGGGGAAAAAACGCGTCCGCAACAAGACATTCTTTCCGGGCTACATGCTCGTCGAGATGGTGCTCGACAAGGACACCCAGCACCTGATTCTCAACACCCCCGGCATCACCAATTTCGTCGGCCCCAAAAACAAGCCACAGCCGCTCCGCCAGGATGAAATTGATCGCATCCTCGGGCGGGTGCAAGAGAGTCGCGCCAAGGAAATCGTTTCTGTTCCTTTCAAAGTGGGCGATCCGGTGCGCGTGACCGACGGGCCGTTTCTGGATTTCACCGGTTTTGTCGAGGAAATAAACGAGGAAAAGAAGAAGGCGAAAGTGATGGTCAGCATTTTTGGGCGGTCCACGCCTGTTGAGCTGGATTTCCTGCAAATCGAGTCAGAAAAATAACGATGTCGGAGAGTTGAGGCATGGCAAAGAAAATCGTCAAGGAAATCAAACTGCAGATCCCCGGTGGGCAGGCCAATCCCGCGCCGCCAGTTGGCCCGGCGCTCGGCCAGCATGGCGTCAATATCATGGAATTCTGCAAGGCGTTCAACGCCAAGACCTCGGATCGGCAGGGTCTGGTGATCCCGGTGATCATCACAGTTTACTCCGACCGTTCCTTCACGTTCGTGCTCAAAACGCCGCCCGCCTCGGTGTTGCTGCTCAAGGCCATGGGCGCCGCCAAAGGCTCGGGTGAGCCGAATCGCAACAAGATCGGCAAGGTGAGCAAGGAGCAGGTTCGTCAGATTGCGCAATCCAAGATGGAAGATTTGAATGCCAATGATATCGAGGCGGCCATGCGGATGGTGCAGGGTACGGCGCGCAGCATGGGTGTTGAAATCGCGTGAGTCGAGCGCATCACTCTCTCAAAATACTCCCAGACAGGGTTAGGAATTATGAAACATAGCCGTCGCTTTCGTGAGCTTGCCAAGCTGGTTGATCCAGGCAAAGAGTACTCCCTGGAAGAGGCCGTGGCTCTGTTGAAGAAATCGGCGACCGCCAAGTTCAACGAGACAATTGAAGTGGCAATGCGCCTGGGCGTCGATCCCCGGCACGCCGACCAGGTCGTGCGCGGCACGGTGTCCTTGCCGCACGGCACCGGCAAAACGGTGCGTGTGCTGGTGTTGTGCAAAACCGCCAAGGAGGCCGAGGCGCGCGAGGCCGGTGCGGATTATGCCGGTTTCGAAGAGTATATCAAAAAGATCAATGAAGGCTGGTTTGAATTCGATGTCGTCATTGCCACGCCCGATGTTATGGGCGAAGTCGGCAAGCTCGGCAAGGTGCTGGGGCCGCGCGGCCTCATGCCCAACCCCAAGAGCGGCACGGTCACCTTTGAGGTCGGACAAGCCGTGAAAGAAGTCAAAGCCGGCAAAATCGAATTCCGAGTGGACAAAAGCGGCATTCTTCATGTGAATGTCGGCAAGGCGTCTTTCACGGAAACCCAGATTGTCGACAACGTGCGGACCTTCATTGAAACCGTCATTCGCCTGAAGCCGGCGTCATCGAAGGGCCAGTATGTGCGCAGCATCACGCTGTCGAGCACGATGGGGCCGGGCATCGCGATCGACAACAATGCCGTGATGGGCGATCTTAAAGTTTAGATAAAGTTTAGATTTGGAAACGATCATGCCAGAAACCAAACCGATTCGGCCGGAAAAGCAGGAAGTCGTCACCGATCTCGCCGCCAGGCTGTCGGCGGCCAGAAGCGTCTTTGTCACCGATTATTCGGGTCTCACCGTCGAGGCGATCACCCGGCTGCGCCGTCAGTTGCGCAAATCCAACGTCGATTTTCGCGTCAGCAAGAACACGTTGACGCGCTTGGCGGCGACTCAGGTTGGGATGAAAGACATTGTGCCCCATCTCGAAGGCACGACCGCGATTGCCTTCGGCATGGGGGACCCGGCCGCGCCTGCCAAGGTGTTGCTCGATTTTCTGAAAAACAGCGAGAAGCCGACCATCAGGGCCTTTGTGTTTGAAGGCCAGTTCTATGACGGCAAGCTCGCGGAACAAATCTCCAAGCTGCCCAGCCGCAACGAGTTGCTGGCGCGCTTGTTGGGCGGCTTGAATGCGCCCGTCACCGGCCTGGCCAGTTCGTTGCAGGGCATTGTGCGCAAGCTGGCCTATGCCCTCAACGCCGTCGCCGAGCAGAAGCAGCAGACGGCGGGCACGCCCTGACCGGCCAACAGCAAAACGTTTGCGCCTCGGCGCATCGCACATGAGTGATGGTTTTCATTTATCCGTAAGGTTAAGTAAGGAGGACGTAGTGTCTACCACTGATTTCATCCAGGCGATCGAGAACATGAGTGTTCTTGAACTGTCCAATTTGGTCAAGGCCATCGAAGAGAGATTCGGCGTGTCCGCAGCAGCGCCTGCGGTTGCCATGATGCCCCAGGCTGGCGGTGCGATGCCGGCGCAAGCGGCCGTGGAAGAGAAGACGGAGTTCGACGTGGTGTTGGCCAGTGCCGGCGCCAACAAGATCAACGTCATCAAAGTCGTGCGCACGATGACCAATCTCGGCTTGAAGGAAGCCAAAGACCTGGTGGACAGCGCACCCAAGACTTTAAAAGAGGGCATCAACAAAGAAGAAGCCCAGAAGATCAAAGCGCAACTCGAAGAAGCGGGCGCCACGGTCGAGATCAAGTAATCTCGCTGCCATCGAGTAACCTTCGGAATTTGACTTAGCCCTCTTTCCCCAAGAAAGAGGTTGCTGTTTATAGGTGCATGCTTCATGGAGAATACCAACGGAAAGCGGCGCTCATTCTCGAAATTGAGCACCGTGATCGATCTGCCGGATTTGCTGGACATCCAGCTTAAGTCGTTCAACGAATTCCTGCAGCTCGATGTCGAGCCTTCCAAGCGCGACAACAAAGGAATGCAGGCAGTCTTCAAAGGAATTTTCCCGATTTATGACAGTCGGGAAAATTTTTGTTTGGACTTCGTGGAATACTACATCGAGAAGCCCAAGTATGACATGGACGAATGTCAGGAGCGGGGCGTCACCTATTCCGTGCCGCTCAAGTCCAAATTGCGGCTATCGGTGAAGGACGAAGAAAGCGGCACGTTCGGTGAAACCACCGAACAAATTGTCTATTTGGGCAATATTCCCTTCATGACCACGCGCGGGACCTTCATCATCAACGGCGCCGAGCGTATCGTGGTCAGCCAGCTTCATCGCTCCCCCGGCGTATTCTTCGATGAATTGAAGCATCCCAACGGCACCAAGCTCTTCTCCGCGCGCATCATCCCGCTGCGCGGCTCCTGGGTCGAATTCCTCACCGACATCAGCGATGTGATGTACGTCTATATCGACCGGCGCAAGAAATTCCCGGTCACCACGTTGCTGCGCGCCATCGGCTATTCCAGCGACAAGGAAGTGCTGCAGCTTTTCGACTTGATCGACGAAGTCAAACTGTCCGACGCCAAGGTCAAGCAGTTCCTCGGCCGCCAGTCGATCAACGACGTCGTCGATCGCGAGACCGGCGAAATCCTGCTCGAAAAAGACGCGGAGTTGACGGAAGAAGCGATTGATCGCTTGAAGAAGGCCAAGATCACCACCGTGCGCCTCCTGCGTTCCGACAGCGCTTACGGCCCGGAAGTGATCTCGAACACTCTGCGCCGCGATGCCGCCCACTCACAAGAAGAGGCGCTCGAGGCGATCTATCGCCAATTGCGCTCCGGTGAACCGCCGGATTTGGACACCGCCAAGCAGTTTCTGGATCGCCTGTTCTTCAACCCCAAGCGCTATGATCTCGGTGAAGTCGGCCGCTACCGGCTGAACAAGAAGCTGGGATTGGAGACGCCGGTGTCGACCACGGTGCTCACCGAATCCGACATCGTGACCATCATCAAATACCTGCTCGACATGCGCAACGGCCATCGCACTGCGGACGACATTGACCATCTGGGCAATCGCCGCATCCGCACGGTGGGCGAGCAGCTCGCGCAGCAGATGAGCGTCGGCTTGTCCCGCATGGCGCGCACGATCAAGGAGCGCATGAACCTGCGTGACAGCGAAAAGCTCACCCCGCAGGATCTGGTGAACGCGCGCACGATCATTTCGGTGATCAACACCTTCTTCGGCACCAGCCAGCTCTCGCAGTTCATGGACCAAACCAACCCGCTTGCCGAATTGACTCACAAGCGGCGTCTTTCGGCGCTCGGCCCCGGCGGTTTGACGCGTGAGCGTGCCGGTTTCGAAGTCCGCGACGTGCATTATACCCACTATGGCCGGCTGTGCCCGATCGAAACGCCGGAAGGACCGAACATCGGTTTGATTTCCTCGCTGACCACGTTTGCCCGCATCAATGATTTCGGCTTCATCGAGACGCCGTATCGCCGGGCCAAGAACGGCCGCGTGACGAGTGAAATCGAATACCTCTCGGCCGATGATGAAGACCAGTACGTGATTGCCCAGGCCAATGCGCCGATCGACAACAAAGGACACTTCATCAACAACCGGGTAAAGGCGCGCATCAAGGGTGAGTTTCCCGTGGTGCAGCCCGAAGAAGTGCACTACATGGACGTGTCGCCCAACCAGATCGTGTCCGCGGCCGCGGCGCTCATTCCATTTCTCGAACACGACGATGCCAACCGCGCGCTGATGGGCTCCAACATGCAGCGCCAGGCAGTGCCATTGCTGGTGCCGGAGGCGCCGTTGGTCGGCACCGGTTTCGAGGCCAAAGTTGCCCGCGATTCGCGCGCCATGATCATTTCCGAGCATGACGGCGTCGTCGAGCACGTCGAAACGGACAGAATCATCATCCGGAAAGATCCCTCGGCGGGCCGCGGCAAAAAGACTGATCTCGAGGCCTTGTTGAATTTTGAAGAATCCGACCTGGTCAGCTATCGCTGCACCAAGTTTATGCGGACCAACCAGGACACGTGCATCAATCAACGGCCCATCGTGCGCGTCGGCGATCGCGTCAAGAAAGGCGAGGTGCTGGCCGATGGTTGCGCCACCCAGGGTGGCGAGTTGGCCTTGGGCCGCAACGTGCTGGTGGCGTTCATGCCCTGGCGCGGATACAATTTTGAAGATGCCATCGTCATCTCCGAGCGCGTGGTTCAGAAGGACATCTATACCTCGCTGCATATCGAGGAATTCGAGCTGCAGGTGCGTGACACCAAGCGCGGCGAGGAGGAGCTGACCCGTGAAATCCCCAATGTCTCCGAGGAATCCACCAAAGATCTCGACGAGAACGGCATCATTCGCGTGGGCGCGGAAGTGGTGGCGGGCGATATTCTCGTCGGCAAAGTCACCCCCAAAGGCGAGACCGATCCGACTCCGGAAGAAAAGCTGCTGAAGGCCATTTTTGGCGAGAAAGCCGGCGATGTCAAGGATGCTTCGCTCAAGGCGCCGCCTGGCCTGAAGGGAATCGTCATCGACACCAAACTCTTCTCGCGCAAGAAAAAGGATGCCAAGTCGAAACGCCAGGAGAAGAAGAAGGTCGACGAGATCGAAGAATGGCATACGCGGGAATTGAGCCGCATCAAGCAACTGCGCAACGAGAAGCTCATCAATCTGCTCACCGGCGAAACGGCCGCGACCATTCGCGACCTGCACGGCAAAGTCGTGGTGCGTGCCAGCACCGAATTGACCGAAGAGCGCCTCTCCGAGCTGGATTTTGACAAACTCGACCGCGGCGAAGGCTGGACCGAAAAGAAGCGCATCAACGAACTGGTGGAGACGCTGTTCTCTGCTTATGAGCGCAAAGTCCAGGACACGGAAGAGGAATACGAGCGGCGCAAGCTCAAGATCATTGTGGGCGATGAACTGCCGCCCGGCATCGTGCAGCTTGCCAAGGTCTATGTGGCCAAGAAACGCAAGCTGATGGTGGGCGACAAGATGGCCGGCCGTCACGGCAACAAGGGCGTCGTGGCCAAGATCGTCCCGATCGAGGACATGCCCCACTTGGAAGACGGGACCCCGGTTGACATCGTGCTCAATCCGCTGGGCGTGCCCTCCCGTATGAATCTGGGCCAGATTTTTGAAACCACCCTGGGTTGGGCGGCGGCCAAACTCGGACTGAAGTATGCCACACCGGTTTTCGATGGCGCCAGTGAAGATGAAGTCATCGAAGAAATGAAGACGGCCGGCATTCCCGAAGACGGCAAGGTGCAATTGTATGACGGCCGCACCGGCGAGCCTTTCAATGAGCGTGGCACGGTCGGCCAAATCTACATGCTCAAGCTCTCCCACTTGGTGGAAGACAAGATTCATGCCCGTTCGATCGGCCCGTACTCTCTGATCACCCAGCAGCCGCTGGGCGGCAAGGCGCAGTTCGGTGGCCAGCGTTTTGGCGAAATGGAAGTCTGGGCTTTGGAGGCTTATGGCGCTGCTTACACCCTGCAGGAAATCCTGACGGTGAAATCGGATGACGTGCGCGGCCGCTCCAAGGTCTATGAAGCCATTGTCAAAGGCGACAATCTGCCCGAGCCTGGCTTGCCGGAATCTTTCAATGTTCTCATTCGAGAACTGCAGGGCCTGGGGTTGGACGTTGAGCTTGTCGATGACGGCGAGAACGGCAAGTCCAACTGACCGGGTTTGATGTGCGGTATGACTTTGTGAAAATGGATGTTTTTGGAATAACCTCTCTGATGCAGTGGAGGTGAGTTTTGACTTACTTTCCGAAACAGGATGCGGCCGCCCGTCGCAGCTTTAATGCTATCGCCATCAGCCTCGCCTCGCCGGACAAGATCCTCGAGCGTTCGCATGGCGAAGTAACCAAGCCGGAGACGATCAACTATCGTTCGTTCAAGCCGGAGAAAGACGGCTTGTTCTGCGAAAAGATCTTCGGCCCGGTGCGCGATTGGGAGTGCCATTGCGGCAAATACAAGCGCATTCGCTATAAAGGCATTGTCTGTGATCGTTGCGGCGTGGAGGTGACCACCAAGTCCGTGCGCCGTGAACGCATGGGGCATATCACGCTCGCGGTGCCGGTGGTTCATATTTGGTACTGGAAGGCCCTGCCCTCGAAGATCGGCTACATCCTGGGCATGAGCGGCAAGGACCTGGAAAAAGTCATCTATTATGAATCCTACGTCGTCATCCAGCCTGGTCGCAGCGGCCTCAAACCCAAAGAGCTGATCACCGAAGACGACTATTTCCGCATCATGTCGGAAATGGGCGAGAACAGCGGCAGCAGCGAGCCCGGCGCCGAACCTTTCCTGGCCAAGATCGGCGGCGAAGCGGTGCTGGATTTGCTCAAGCGCGCTGATCCGACGCAGCTTTCTGTGGATTTGCGCCAGCAGGTCAAAACGGAGACCTCGTTTCAACGCAAAACCGAAGCCCTGAAGCGCCTGAAAGTGATCGAGGCGATCAAACGCAGCACCAATCGCCCGGAGTGGATGGTGCTCTCCGTCATTCCCGTGATTCCACCGGAACTCCGGCCGTTGGTGCCCTTGGAAGGCGGCCGGTTTGCGACTTCGGACCTGAATGATCTTTATCGCCGCGTCATCATCCGCAACAATCGCCTGAAAAAGCTGATGGAGATCAAGGCGCCGGAAGTGATTTTGCGCAACGAGAAGCGCATGCTGCAAGAGGCGGTCGATGCCCTGTTTGATAACGGCCGCAAGACGGCGGCGGTGCGCGGCGACGGCAACCGCCCGCTGAAGTCGCTTTCGGACATGTTGCGCGGCAAGCAGGGGCGTTTTCGCCAGAACTTGCTCGGCAAGCGCATCGACTACTCCGGCCGTTCGGTGATCGTCGTCGGTCCCGAGCTGCGCCTGCATGAGTGCGGCCTGCCCAAGGAAATGGCACTCGAGCTATTCAAGCCCTTCGTCATCCGCAAGCTGGTCGAACGTTCGATCGCCAAGACGGTGAAGAGTGCAAAGAAGATGGTCGATCGCCGCGACGGCAGTGTGTGGGACATTCTGGAAGAGATCATCGACGATCATCCCATCCTGCTCAACCGGGCACCCACGCTGCACCGCCTCGGCATCCAGGCGTTTCAACCAAATCTGATTGAAGGCAAGGCGATTCAGATTCACCCGCTGGTGTGCGCGGCCTTCAATGCGGACTTTGACGGCGACCAGATGGCAGTGCACGTGCCGTTGAGCTATTATGCCCAAACCGAGACACGTTTGCTGATGCTGTCGAGCCACAATATCCTGTCGCCGGCATCCGGGCGGCCATTGGCGATTCCCAGCCAGGACATCGTCTTGGGCATCTATTATCTCACCAAGGCAAAGAGCGGCCTGCCGGGTGAAGGGAAAATTTTTGCCAGCGTCGATGAAGTCAACATTGCCTATCATACCAACCAGATCGCGCTACATGCGAAGATCAAGGTTCGCATCGATGGCAAAATCATCGAGACAACGGTGGGCCGCGTGCTGCTCAACCGCATCGTGCCGCGCGAAGTTGGCTTCGTCAATGAGCTGCTCACCAAGAAGCGCCTGGAGGAGCTGACCTCCCAGGTTTACAAACAGCTGGGCAACTACAAAACCGCCATGTTCCTGGATGAACTCAAGCAGCTCGGGTTCTTCTATGCGATGCTCTCGGGCGTGACGGTGGGCGTGAGAGACGTGATCATTCCGGACGAGAAGAACAAGTTCCTTGATGACGCCTTCAAGAAGGTGCACACCATTCAGAATCAGTATGAGAAGGGCGTCATCACCGACGGCGAACGCTATAACCAGATTATCGACATCTGGACGCACACCACCAGTGACGTTGCGGAAAAGATGTTCGACCGGCTGCAGGCTGACCGCCAGGGCTTCAATCCGATTTTCATGATGGCCGATTCCGGCGCGCGTGGCTCGAAGGAGCAGATTCGGCAGCTCGCCGGCATGCGTGGCTTGATGGCCAAGCCGCAGAAGAAGATGACCGGCCAGATGGGAGAGATCATCGAGAACCCCATCACCGCGAATTTCCGTGAAGGCCTGTCGGTGTTGGAATACTTCATCTCCACGCACGGCGCGCGCAAAGGTCTGGCAGACACGGCGTTGAAAACCGCAGACGCCGGCTATCTCACCCGCCGCCTGGTCGATGTGGCGCAGGATGTCATCATCTCGATGGATGATTGCGGCACGATTCTCGGCCTGCGCATCGGTGATTTGAAGGAAGGCGAAGAAGTCATCGAGCCGCTGCGTGACCGCATCTTGGGTCGCGTCGCGCAGGAAGACATCTACAATCCGGATTCCGGCGACAGCATTTGCGCCGCCGGCGACCTCATCGATGAAGACCGGGCCGACCTGATTTCCAACATTGGCCTGGAGACGGTGTTGATTCGTTCCGTGCTGACGTGCGAAGCCGAGCGCGGCGTGTGTGCGCGCTGCTACGGCCGCAACCTCGCCACCGGCAAGATGGTGGATATTGGCGAGGCCGTGGGCGTGATGGCGGCACAATCCATCGGCGAACCGGGCACGCAGTTGACCCTGCGAACCTTTCACATCGGTGGCACCGCTTCTCGCATTGCCGCACAATCGCAATTGAGCGCGAAGAATGACGGCATTGTGAAGTTTGAGAATCTCAAGGCAGTGTTGCATGGCGACGGCACCACCATCGCGGTCGGTCGGAATGGCAAACTCAAGATTATCGATGAGAACAACCGCACCGTGGCGCACTACATCATTCCCTACGGCGCCAACCTGCTGGTGAAGGAAGATGAGACGGTTCGGCGCGGCAAGATTCTCTTCCGGTGGGATCCCTACACCGCCAGCATCCTCGCCAACCACGACGGCGTCGTCAAGTTTGTGGATATCCGCGAGAACATCACGTTGCGCGAGGAGCTTGATGAGACGACCGGCCTCAAGCAGCGGGTCATCATTGAGACGCGTTTGCGGAATCTCAGCCCGCAGATTCATATCATGGATGGCGACCGCAAGCTGAGCACTTACATCCTGCCGACCCGTTCGCATTTGCAGGTGCACGACGGCCAGGAAGTCAAGGCCGGCGACGTGTTGGTGAAGATTCCGCGCGAAATCGCCAAGACGCGCGACATTACCGGTGGTTTGCCGCGTGTGGCGGAGCTGTTTGAAGCGCGGCGGCCAAAAGAGCCGGCGATCGTGAGCGAGATCGACGGGCAGGTCAAGTTCGGTGAAATTCGGCGCGGCGTGCGCAAGATCACCATTGCTTCGCGGGACGGCAAGGAAGAGAAAGTATATCAAATCCCGTACGGCAAGCATGTTCTCGTCCACGACGGTGACTGGGTGCAAGCCGGTGAGAAACTGTCGGAAGGCTCGATCGCACCGCAGGATATTTTGAACATCATGGGACCGAACAAAGTGCAGGAATACCTGGTGAATGAGATCCAGGAAGTGTATCGCCTGCAAGGTGTTCGCATCAATGACAAGCATATTGAAGTCATCGTGCGGCAGATGCTGCAGAAGGTGAAAGTCGAAGACCCGGGCGACACCGCCTACCTCGAAGGCGACCAAGTTGACAAGATTCGTTTTCTGGCAGAGAACGAGTTGATGAAACAACGGGTGGTGATTACCGATCCCGGTGATTCCAAACTGGTGGCCGAGGCGTTGCTCGATCAAGCGGAAGTGGATCGCTTGAATGAGAAGCTCAAGACTGCCGGTAAGGATCCGATCAAATTCCGCCCGGCAAAGCCGGCGACTTTCCAACCCTTGCTGCTCGGCATTACCAAGGCCTCGTTGACCACGGACAGTTTCATCTCCGCGGCGTCTTTTCAGGAGACAACGCGTGTTCTCACTGAGGCTTCCATCGAAGGAAAGACCGACAAGCTGCTGGGCTTGAAAGAGAATGTCATCATGGGTAACCTCATTCCGGCGGGCACGGGTCTGAGCAAATTCAGACGGCTGCGGGTTTTTCCGAATGGTCAAGTGGGTGAAATGGAGACCACCATCAAAACTGCGGTCGGATGAGGGGAGTGTATCGCCATGCTGGCAGTGCCAGAATAAAAAATATTGCTTTATTAGAGCTTCTTGTGTATATTCACGTTCTGTAATTTTATAGGAGCCTGCTTGCCTACCATCAGTCAATTGGTTCGCCTTGGGAGGAAGAAAATCGGTCGCAAGACGACCGCGCCGGCTCTGGCTGGCTCTCCGCAACGGCGAGGTGTTTGTACAAGAGTGTACACGACCACACCCAAAAAGCCGAATTCCGCGCTGCGGAAAGTTGCCCGTGTGCGGTTGACCAACAGCTACGAGGTCACTGCCTACATTCCCGGTGAAGGCCACAATCTCCAGGAGCACTCCATTGTTTTGATTCGCGGGGGACGAGTGAAGGATTTGCCGGGCGTGCGCTATCATATCGTGCGTGGGGTGTACGACACGGCCGGAGTGCAAGAGCGCAATCAAGGGCGCTCGAAGTACGGGACAAAGAAGAAATCAACTGCAAGTAAATAACCCTTTTGAGCCATGCCGAGACGAAAACGAGTTCTAAAGCGTGAGGTGTTGCCCGACCCCAAATACGGCAGCATCCTGGTGACCAAGTTCATCAATGGCTTGATGGAGCGCGGCAAACGCAGCATTGCGGAGAAGATTTTCTACCGGGCGGTCGATCTCGCCGAGGAGAAGAGTGGCCGCAAGGGGCTGCAGGTTTTCGAGAAGGCCGTTGACAATGTGAAGCCTCTGCTCGAAGTGAAATCCCGCCGCGTTGGTGGCGCCAACTACCAGGTTCCCGTTGAAGTACGGGCGCAGCGCCAGCAGGCATTGGCGATCCGGTGGCTGGTGGGGTATGCCCGCGAACGAAGCGAGAAGACGATGGCGGAGCGGCTCGCCAATGAACTGTTCGCGGCCTCCAACAAGGAAGGCAATGCGATCAAGAAACGCGAGGACACTCACAAGATGGCCGAAGCCAATCGGGCCTTCTCGCACTTTCGCTGGTGAACCGCGCGTGAAAGGCACTTTGTCGCAATTCAAAAACCTGCGATTGATTACGTCTCAACTTACATCGAGAAGCCTGACCCTCCCGTCAGGTGTATAACCTGAAGTGTGCTGTAGCGAGCAATCTCCACTCGCCTTGAGAGAAAAGCACGTCGGGTTTTCTCTTGGGAAAAGTGGAGTTTTTTATGTCTATGAGCCAAGATCTATCAAAAACCCGAAACATCGGCATCATGGCGCACATTGATGCCGGCAAAACGACCACGACGGAACGCATTCTGTTCTACACGGGTCGCATTCATCGCATGGGCGAGGTCCATGACGGTGCCGCCACCACCGATTGGATGGAGCAGGAGCGGGAGCGTGGGATCACGATCACTTCCGCCGCCATCACCTGCTATTGGAAGAATTATCGCATCAACATCATCGACACGCCTGGTCACGTGGACTTCACCATTGAAGTTGAACGTTCGCTGCGTGTTCTGGATGGTGCCGTTGCGCTGTTTTGCGCCGTGGGCGGCGTCGAACCGCAATCCGAAACCGTCTGGCGCCAGGCCGACCGCTATCGCGTGCCGCGTCTGGCCTTCATCAATAAGATGGATCGCGTTGGCGCTGATTTCTACGGCGCGATTCAAATGATCAAGGAACGGCTGGGGGCCAACGCCGTCCCGCTCCAGATTCCCCTGGGCGAAGGTGAACTGTTCACCGGCTTGATCGATTTGATCAAGATGAAGGCCGTCGTGTATGCCGATGACGTTCTGGGCAAGGAATGGGAGGAAATCGACATCCCGAAGGAACTCGCGGAAAAAGCCAAAGAGTATCGCACCAAATTGCTCGAAGCGGTTTCGGACTATGACGATTCGCTCATGGTGAAGTATCTGCACGACGAGCCGATCGGGGAAGAGGAAATTCGCGCAGCCATTCGCAAGGCGACGATCGACGTCAGCATGGTTCCCGTCTTGTGCGGCTCGGCTTTCAAGAACAAGGGCGTGCAGCGTCTGCTCGACGCGGTCACCTTCTATTTGCCAGCTCCCAGCGATTTGCCGGAAGTCAAGGGGACACATCCCAAAACCAATGAGGAAGTCGTCCGCAAGCCGTCGCCGTCGGAGCCGTTTGCGGCGCTGGCTTTCAAGATTATGACCGACCCCTACGTCGGCAAGCTCACTTACTTCCGGGTCTATTCCGGCACGATCAATGTCGGCAGTTACGTTCACAACAGCTCCACGGGCAACAAAGAACGCGTGGGCCGCTTGTTGTTAATGTCCGCCAACAAAAGAGAAGACATTGAACAGGCGCAGGCCGGCGATATCGTCGCGGCGGTCGGTTTGAAGAACACCAAAACCGGTCACACCCTCTGCGAGGAAAAGAAACCGGTGGTGCTCGAAGCGATGCACTTTCCGGAGCCGGTCATTTCGGTAGCGATCGAGCCCAAAACCAAGGCCGACCAGGATGCGCTGGGCGAATCGCTCGCCAAACTCGCCGAAGAAGATCCAACCTTCAAAGTTCGCACCGACGAGGAGACCGGTCAGACCTTGATCGCCGGCATGGGCGAGTTGCATCTGGAAATCCTCGTTGACCGTTTGTTGCGTGAGTTTAAGGTTCATGCCAATGTCGGCAAGCCGCAAGTTGCCTACAAAGAAACCATTCGCAAGAAGGTCGAAGGCGTGGGCAAATTCATCCGGCAGAGCGGCGGCCGCGGCCAGTATGGGCATGTCGTGATCGAACTCGAGCCGAATGAACCGGGCAAAGGCTTTGAATTTGAAAGCAAGATCATTGGCGGCGTGGTTCCGAAAGAGTACATCAAGCCGACGATGGAAGGCATTCAGCAGGCCCTGCAAAACGGCGTGCTCGCGGGCTATCCGGTGGTTGATGTGAAAGCCAGCCTCCTCGACGGCTCCTATCACGAGGTTGATTCTTCCGAAATGGCCTTCAAGATCGCCGGCTCGATGGCGTTCAAGGATGCCGCCAAGAAGGCTTCTCCGGTTCTGCTGGAGCCGGTGATGGATGTGGAGGTCGTGGTGCCCGAGAGTTACATGGGCGATGTGATGGGTGACCTGAATTCCCGGCGCGGCCGCATTCGCGGCATGTTTCCGCGTGCCGATGCCCAAGTGATCGCCGCCACCGTGCCGCTCAGCGAAATGTTCGGCTATGCGACGACCTTGCGCTCGATTACGCAGGGGCGCGCCATCTACACCATGCAGTTTTCTCATTACGATCAGGTACCCCAGTCCATTGCGGACACCCTGACTGAAAGCGTCAAGAGTCAAAGATGATTGATCGCGGTGTTTCGCCGGATCGCTTAACCGTCTGAAGCTGTCAACAATGACTTCATCCCAACGTTCCCATCGGGAGGATTGATTCATGGCAAAACAAAAGTTTGTGCGCAACAAGCCGCATGTGAATATCGGCACGATTGGTCATGTCGATCACGGCAAAACCACGTTGACGGCGGCTATCACGCAAGCGCTCGAGAAGAAAGGTCTGGCGCAGTTCAAGAGCTACGATCAGATCGACAACGCACCCGAAGAAAAGGCCCGTGGCATCACGATCAACACCGCGCACGTCGAGTATGAAACCGACAAACGCCATTACGCCCACGTCGACTGCCCCGGCCACGCCGATTATGTCAAGAACATGATCACCGGCGCGGCGCAGATGGACGGTGCCATCCTGGTGGTGAGCGCCGCCGACGGCCCCATGCCGCAAACCCGTGAGCACATCCTGCTGGCGCGTCAGGTCGGTGTGCCCTACATCGTCGTCTACCTGAACAAAGTTGACATGGTCGATGACCCCGAGCTGTTGGAATTGGTGGAGCTGGAACTGCGCGACCTGCTCAAGCAGTATCAGTTTCCGGGCGACGAGATTCCGATCATTCGCGGCAGCGCACTGGAGGCGCTCAGCAATCCCAACGATCCGGAAAAGAACAAGTCGCTGTTCGAGTTGATGGACGCGGTTGACCGGTATGTTCCGACGCCGGTTCGTGACATCGACAAACCGTTCTTGATGCCGGTGGAAGACGTGTTCTCGATCACCGGTCGCGGCACGGTCGGCACCGGCCGTATCGAGCGCGGCCGCATCAAAGTCGGTGAAGAAGTGGAAATCGTCGGCTTGGGCGCCAAGCGCAAGTCCGTCGTCACCGGCGTTGAAATGTTCCGCAAACTGCTTGATCAAGGTGAAGCAGGCGACAACGTCGGCTTGCTGCTGCGCGGCGTGGACAAGGAAGAGCTGGAGCGCGGTATGGTCATCGCGGCGCCGGGCTCGATCACCCCGCACACCAAGTTTTCGGCCGAGGTTTACGTGCTGAAGAAAGAAGAAGGCGGCCGCCATACCCCGTTCTTCAATGGTTATCGTCCGCAGTTCTACTTCCGCACCACGGATGTGACCGGCGTGGCGCATCTGCCGCAGGGCGTGGAGATGGTCATGCCCGGCGACAACATCACCATGGAAGTCGAACTCATCACTCCCATTGCCATGGATGAAGGTCTGCGCTTCGCTATCCGCGAAGGCGGCCGCACCATCGGCGCCGGGGCTGTGGCGAAGATCAGGGAGTAATGGCAAGATAGCAAGCGCGGCCCGCGTGCGAAATGGGCATCGTGAAGAGAGCGATGCCCTTTGTTTTGTTGGGACGTCTGCGGAATTCCTGTTGTTGTGAATCGCAATTGAAACTCGGAGTGAGTTCGTCGTGGTTGGACAAAAGATACGGATCAAGCTGAAAGCGCACGATCACCGGTTGATCGACAAATCGACCGATAAGATTATTCGAACGGCGAAGCAGACGGGCGCTGCCATTTCCGGCCCGATACCTCTCCCGACGAAACGGTCCATCTATACGGTGTTGCGCTCTCCGCACGTTGACAAGAAATCGCGCGAGCAATTCGAGACCCGCATCCACAAGCGCTTGATCGACATTCTCAACTCAAATGCCAAGACGGTGGACGCGTTGATGAAGCTGGAATTGCCCGCGGGCGTGGATGTCGAGATCAAGGTCTGAGACCGCACCGCACGCTGGACGTGACAGAGGATTAGATTCAAACTTGCAAAGGCGATTATGACTGGCTTGATCGGCAAAAAGCTGGGGCATTCACGTATTTTCGACGAAAAGGGAAACAGTGTGCCGGTGACGGTGGTGCAGGCCGGGCCGTGCTATGTCTCCGAGATCCGCACCCAGCAAAAACACGGTTACGATTCGCTGCAGCTCGGCTTCGCGGAAAAGCGCCAAAAGAAAATCAACAAGGCAGAAGCCGGGCATTTTGCCAAGGCCAATGTGCCGGTGCTGCAGCACGTCAGGGAATTCCGCGATTTCGACAACCTCGCCGGCTTCAAGCTGGGTGATGCGATCAAAGCCGATATTTTCAAAGTCGGCGATCTCGTCAAAGCCATCGGCACCAGCAAGGGCAAGGGCTTTCAGGGCGTCGTGAAGCGGCACCATTTCGGCGGCGGCCCGGTAACCCACGGCGAGAGCGACCGCACGCGCGCGCCGGGTT
Source organism: bacterium (assembly GCA_023150945.1). Lineage (NCBI taxonomy): Bacteria > bacterium. Next base: position 291,577 of record JAKLJX010000005.1, read on the forward strand.
CGATGGGCGGAAGCTCCTATCCCTCGCGGGTGTGGAAGGGCATGCGCATGGCCGGCCGCATGGGCGGTGAGCGCGTCACCGTCCGCAACCTGCGCGTCGTCAAAGTCGATGCAGAAAACAACATTCTGATGCTGCGGGGCAGTATTCCGGGCGCCAACAACAGTATTGTTATCATCTCCAAGTGAGAGTGACATGCAAGTCGAGGTCTATACAAAGGACGGCCAGAAATCCGGCAAAACCGTCGATCTCCCTGACGAGATCTTCGCCATCGAGCCCAACCGGCATGTGATCTATCTTGCCGTGAAGGCGCAACAGGCCAACCAGCGCCAGGGCACGCACAAAACCAAAACCCGCAAGGACGTGAGCGGCGGCGGCAAGAAGCCGTGGAAGCAAAAGGGCCGTGGTGTGGCGCGCGCCGGTTCTACGCGTTCGCCCGTGTGGGTGGGTGGCGGTCGTGTGTTCGGGCCGCAACCGCGGGATTACAGCCAGTCCGTCAATCAAAAAGTGAAGAAGCTGGCGCGCCGCTCGGCCTTGTCGTTGAAGGCCAAGGCCGGCGAAATCGTGGTCGTGGAGGATTTCACCGTTGCCAGCGGTAAGACGCGGGAAATGGCCGGCATCCTGAAAAATCTCGGAGCCGACAAGCTCAAATCGCTGTTGTTGATTCCGCAGGCTGACCCGACCTTGCTGCGCGCGAGCCGCAATCTCTATCGCCTGCGGTTGCAGGTGGGCTCAGATGTCTCCACCTTCGAATTGCTCAATTGCCAGAAGCTGTTCATTCAAGAGAGCGCCGTGTCCCGGCTCGCGGGAGTGTTGCAGGCATGAGAACCCCGGAAGAAATCTTGCGTCGGCCGCTGCTGACGGAAAAGAGTCTGATCTTGAGCGAGTCCAAGAACAAATATGGCTTCGAGGTTTTGCCCGATGCCAACAAGTTCGAGATCAAGCGCGCCGTGCAAAAGAAGTTCAATGTCGAAGTCCTCGACGTGCACGTGATCACGGTCAAGGGCAAGAGCAAGCGCATGAACACCCGCCGCGGCGTGACCACGGGCAAGCGCCGCAATTTCAAGAAGGCAGTGGTGACGCTTAAAAAGGGCCAGAAAATCGATTTTTATGCGGGATTGACCACGTAACGCCGGCAGCGGGCGGGCAATCACCCAGACCAGCGAGAAATCAGGATTTCATATGCCGATTAAAACGTTTAGACCGCTGACGCCGAGCTTGCGCTATCGCACGGTGTCGACGTTCGAGGAAATCACCAAGACGCAGCCGGAAAAGTCCCTGCTGGAGCCGACGCGCAAATCAGGCGGGCGCAACAATCAGGGACGGGTGACCAGCCGGCATCGCGGTGGCGGCCACAAACGCCACTACCGTCGCATCGACTTCAAGCGCGACAAAGACGGCATTCCCGGCAAGATCGCCGCGATCGAATACGACCCCAACCGCTCGGCGCGCATCGCGCTGGTGCATTATGCCGACGGTGAGAAGCGCTACATCCTCGCGCCCATTGGCTTGAACGTCGGCGATGTCGTCGCTTCCGGCCCGACCGCCGAGATTCGCGTGGGCAACTGCCTGCCGTTGGGCCAGATTCCCCTGGGCTTGACCGTGCACAATGTCGAATTGCGCCAGGGACGCGGCGGCCAGCTCGCGCGCAGTGCCGGCAGCGCGGTTCAACTCGTGGCACGCGAAGGCAGCTATGCCCAACTCAAGCTGCCCTCCGGCGAGGTGCGTATGGTGCGGGTGGAAAATCGCGCCACCATCGGGCAGGTGGGCAACACGGATCATGAAAACATCAGTTGGGGCAAGGCCGGCCGCTCGCGCTGGCTGGGCTGGCGGCCGCGGGTGCGTGGCGTTGCGATGAACCCAGTGGATCACCCGATGGGTGGCGGTGAAGGCAAAAGCTCGGGCGGACGCCATCCCTGCTCGCCCTGGGGCCAGAAGGCCAAGGGTTTGAAGACGCGCCGGCGCAAGAAAGCCTCGAGCAAATACATCATCAAGTCACGCAAAGGTCTCAGTCTAAATAAGTCTCTCTAAAGAGAGGTTGAAAGCACATGCCGCGAAGTGTTAAAAAAGGCCCCTACGTCGACGAGAATTTGGCCAAACGAATTGCGGAGATGAACAAGCGCAATGAGCGCAGGGTGGTCAAGACCTGGGCGCGCCGCTCGACGATCACCCCGGAGTTTGTCGGTCACACGCTGGCCATTCACAATGGCAACAAGTTCATCCCGGTGTTCATCAGCGAAAATATGGTCGGTCACAAACTCGGTGAATTTGCGCCGACCCGCACTTTTCGCGGCCACGCCGGCAAATCGGCCACCGAGAAAACGACCAAAGTCAAAGCCGCACCAGCAGCTTAGGAGATCGATCGAGTCATGGAAGCACGTGCCAAACTGCGCTACTTGCGCATGTCTCCGCGAAAAGTCCGGCGAGTGATCAATCTCGTCCGGGGCAAGGGCGTCGATGACGCGCTCAATGTCTTGCATTTCACTCGTAAACGGGCGGCATTGCCGATCGAGAAGACGATTCGCTCCGCCGTGGCGAACTACATCAATGGCACGGAATCCAAGAAGGCTTCCACCGAGGATCTTTTTGTCATGCGGGCATTTGTCGACGGCGGCTTCACTATGAAGCGATTCCGCGCCGGCTCCATGGGCCGGGCCTCGCGCATTCGCAAACGGTCCTGCCACATCACCATTGTGGTATCGGACGGACAACCGTTGGACAATCAAGCTAACTAGCGAGGAGGTCTTTTGGGTCAGAAGACGAATCCCATCGGTTTGCGCCTGGGCATCGTGCGCGACTGGGAATCGAATTGGTTCGGCGGGCGGAACTTCCAGAACAAGCTCAAAGAGGATCTGCACCTGCGCCGCTATGTGCGCAGCCGTTTACAGCGCGCCGGCGTTTCCACCATCCAGATTGAACGTGATCCCTCGGACAAGCGCATCACGATCACGATTCACACGGCGCGGCCGGGCATTGTGATCGGCCGCAAAGGCTCCGAAGTCGACAAGCTGAAGGAAGAGCTGCAGCGCGTGACCAAGAAGGAAATTCAGCTCAACATCAACGAGATCAAACGGCCGGAGCTTGACGCCTATTTGGTGGCGGAGAATATCGCGCACCAGCTCGAAGCCAAGATTGCCTTCAAGCGCGCCATGAAAAAGGCCATCACCGGCACCATGCGCATGGGCGCGGAAGGCGTGCGTGTTTTTTGCGCCGGCCGGCTGGGCGGCGCGGAAATGGCGCGCACCGAGCAGTACAAAGAAGGCCGCATTCCGCTGCATACTCTGCGCGCGGACATCGATTTTGCGCGCGCCACCGCGAAGACGACCTATGGCACCATCGGCGTCAAGGTGTGGATTTGCCGCGGTGAGATCATCGGCGACCGCCGCATGTGAGCAAGGAGACCAGATCCCATGTTAATGCCGAAGAGAGTGAAATTTCGCAAACAGCAGCGCGGCCGCATGAAGGGCACGGCGCAACGCGGCAACCACATCGCGTTCGGTGAGTTTGCGTTGAAAGCGGTGGAGCCCGCGTGGATCACCGCGCGCCAGCTCGAAGCCAGCCGCGTGGCAATGACCCGCCATCTCAAGCGTGGCGGCAAAGTGTGGATTCGCGTGTTCCCGGACAAGCCCGTCACGGAAAAGCCCGCTGAAACCCGCATGGGTAAAGGCAAAGGCACACCGGAATACTGGGTGGCGGTGATCAAGCCGGGACGGATTCTGTTCGAGATCGGCGGCGTGGCCAAGGACGTGGCGCAGGAAGCGATGCGGCTGGCGGCACACAAGCTTCCGATCAAGACCCGTTTTGTGAGCGCCAGCGAGTTTGGCGAGTAAGGTCCCTTTTTCCCTTTTTCATTTCGTAAACGAACAGGCCGCAGGCTCATGAAAAGGTATGAGTTGAAAGAATTGACCCCGGCGGATTTGGAACGCCGGCTCAAAGATCTGATGGAAGAGTATCAAAATTTCCGCTTTCAGCACGCAACGCGGCAGCTCGACAATCCCCTGCGCTTGCGCATGATTCGTCGCGACATCGCGCGCTTGAAGACGGTTTTGCAAGAATACCGCACGGGCCGGCGCGCCCCGCGCGAGGCCACCCGATAACCGTAGAGACCAGTGACGAGCCAGTTTATGGAAAACACCGCGACTGCTGCAACCTCCCGAAATCAGCGCAAGACCAAGATCGGCAAGGTGATCAGCAACAAGATGAACAAGAGCATTGTCGTCAGCGTCGAACGTCTGGTGCGGCATCCGCTCTACAAAAAGTATTTCAAGCAGACTTCCAAGTTCATGGCGCATGATGAGGGTAATAGCGCCGGCGTCGGCGATACCGTCTTGATCATGGAGACGCGCCCGCTGAGCAAACAGAAACGATGGCGGCTGGTCGAGGTTCTGGAAAAGGCCAAGTAAGGGCGCGGTGCCGTAAACAGTCAACGCACTTTCTGCCAGGAACAAGAAACGAACGGATATTCCGCCAGTTGCTAGTATTCCTGAATAGCATCGACGGGAGTGGGATTATGGTACAAGAATACACGCGACTCAACGTCGCCGACAATACCGGAGCCAAGAAAGTCATGTGCATCCGGGTGATGGGCGGCAGCAAGCGCCGGTACGGTTCGGTGGGCGATATCATTGTGGTCGCCGTCAAATCGGCGGCGCCCGGCGGCTCGATCAAGAAGGGTGACATCAGCCATGCCGTCATCGTGCGCACCAAGCGCGAAGTTCGCCGCAAGGACGGCTCGTACATCCGCTTTGACGAAAATGCAGCGGTCTTGATCAACGAAGAAAAAGAGCCCAAGGGCACGCGCATCTTCGGGCCGGTGGCGCGCGAGCTGCGCGACAAACAGTACATGAAGATCATTTCGCTGGCGCCGGAAGTGTTGTGAGTGCCGGTGCGCGGCAAGAGGAAGGTTCGCATGAGAATTCGCAAGAATGACATCGTGGTGGTGATCAGCGGCGATCACCGGGGCCGGCAGGGCAAGGTGCTGAAGGTTTACCCCGAGAAGAATCGCGTGATCGTGGAGGGGGTCAATCTGATCAAGCGGCACACCCGGCCCAGCCAGCGCAACCAGCAGGGCGGGATCATCGAAAAGGAAGCCCCGCTGCACGTGTCGAACGTGATGTTGATCGACCCGAAGCTCGGGGTTCCGACGCGAATCGGCATTCAGACCATCAACAACTCCAGCAAGACTTCCCGGAATCGGGTTCGCGTTGCCAAGAAGAGTGGTGAGATCATTGTCGAAGCGAAGGTGAAGTAATGGCAGAGAAGTCCAAAACCAGCGCGCCCGCGAAAGGCAAAGCCAAAGCCAAAGGCGAAGGCGCTGCCAAGGCCGCTGCGGCCGAGAGCAAGGGCGGCAAGCAACCGCAGGAGAAGCTGCCGTCCGATTATGTCCCCGGGTTGCTGCAGACGTACCGCAAGGAAATCGTGCCGGCCCTGCAAAAGCGGTTCAACTATGCCAATCCGATGCAGGTGCCGCGGCTCGCGAAGATCACCATCAACATGGGCGTGGGTGACGCCGTTGACGACCAGAAATATCTTGATGCGGCGGTGAGCGACATGGAGATCATCACCGGGCAGAAGCCGATCGTGACGCGCGCCAAGAAGTCGATCTCGAACTTCAAGCTGCGCCAGAACATGGCGATCGGCTGCATGGTGACCCTGCGGCGCTGGCGCATGTACGAGTTTCTGGAGCGCTTCATTTCGATCGCCGTGCCGCGCATTCGTGATTTCCGCGGTCTGCCGGAAAAGGCCTTTGACGGCTTCGGCAACTACTCCATCGGCGTGAAGGAGCAGATCATTTTCCCGGAAATCAACTACGACAAAGTCACCAAAATTCGCGGCATGAACATCACGTTTGTGACGACCGCCAAGTCCGACGAGGAAGCCTATGAGCTGCTGTCGGGTTTTGGCATGCCCTTCCGACGCAAGTAGCACAACTTATTGTTAGGGATTGAACGTGGCAAAAAAGTCAATGCGGGCCAAGCAACAACGGACGCCGAAGTTTTCCACTCGCCGGTACAACCGCTGCATGCAGTGCGGCCGGCCGCGCGCTTATCTGCGCCGTTTTGGTCTGTGCCGTATCTGTTTCCGCATGTTGTCCCTGGATGGCAAGATCCCGGGCGTCACCAAGGCGAGTTGGTAAGGGAAAGTTTTGGAGTCTATTCATGCAGACTGATCCGATTTCAGATTATCTCACGCGCATTCGCAACGCCGGCAGAGCCAAGCATCCCAAGGTGGATATCCCGGCGTCGCGCACCAAAATCAGCATTACGAAGATCCTGCAGCATTACGGCTACATCAAGGACTATTTGATCATCGAAGACGGCAAGCAGAATCTCATCCGCATCTATTTGAAGTATGACGAATACGAGCGCCATGTGATTCGCGGGTTGCGCCGGATCAGCCTTCCCGGCTTGCGCAAGTACGTCGGCGTCCGGAATTTTCCGCGCGTGTTCAACAATTACGGCCTGGCCATCCTGTCGACACCGAAGGGCGTCATCACCGACCGCGATGCCCGCAAGCTTCATGTCGGCGGTGAAGTCTTGTGTTACGTGTGGTAATAACTTGAGAAGGAATCATCCGTGTCGCGCGTAGGCAAAAAAGCAATTCCGATACCCGGCGGTGTGCAGGTGTCGGTCGACGGCTCCGCCGTCAAAGTGAAGGGACCGAAAGGCGAGCTTTCGTGTCCGTTCCATCCCCAAATGGGCGTGCGCGTCGAGGGAGGGGAAGTGAGTGTGACCCGCCCCAATGATGAGAAATCATTCAAAGCGATGCACGGCCTCTATCGCGCCCTGATCAACAACATGATTCTGGGGGTGACCAAGGGTTTTGAGAAGAAGCTCGAAATCGTCGGCGTCGGTTACCGCGCGGAAATGAAGAGCAAGCGGCTGCTGCTGCAACTCGGCTTCGGCCATGCCATCGCTTTTCAGCCGCCGGAGGGCGTTGCCATCACCTGCGAGTCGCAGACCAGCATCAAGGTCAGCGGCATTGACAAGGGCTTGGTGGGACAGGTGGCCGCCAAGATTCGATCGTTCAAACCGCCGGAGCCTTACAAGGGCAAAGGAATCAAATACAGCGACGAAGTTGTGCGTCGCAAGGCCGGCAAGACAGCGGCTTAGTTGAGGTCGCCTCCTTCTTCTCGAACACAGAGGAAGGGAGACCAAGCCGCCAAGCTCGACCTGTCGTAACGCAACCAACGAATGATAGACTATTCTGGGAGAGGTTATGGGATTCAAGCGAATTGCACCCCGTGTGCGGCGGGACAAGAAGAAGAAATCCTTCCGGTTCCGCAAGAAAATCGTTGGCACGCCCGGTCGCCCACGTTTGGTGGTTTTTCGCAGTCTGAAGAACATTTATGCACAGTTGATTGATGACAGCGCCAAGAAGACCTTGACGACCGTCTCGACCGTCAGCAAGGATATTCGTGAAGAGATCAAGCAAGCCGAGACGAAAGTGCAGGCGGCTAACATCGTCGGCCGCGCGCTGGCGCTGAAAGCGCAATCCATGAACATCAAAAGCGTCGTGTTTGACCGCAGCGGCTACGTCTATCACGGCCGCGTGAAGGCTCTTGCCGATGGTGCCCGGCAGGGCGGTCTGCACTTCTAACGGAGAGTTATGGTACGCAAAGAGAAAATCAGCTCGGGTGAGCTGGAACTGAAGGAGCATGTCGTCGCGGTGAACCGGACCGCCAAAGTGGTCAAGGGCGGCCGCCGTTTTGGTTTCAACGCGATCGTGGTGGTGGGCGACGGCAAGGGGCACGTCGGCTGCGGCTTGGGCAAGGCCAAGGAAGTCACCGACGCCATCTCCAAGGGCGCCGAGGATGCCAAGAAAAACCTGGTGCGGGTGCCGGTGCTCAATGGCACGCTGCCGCACGAGACGCAGGGTAAATACGGCGCGGGCAAGGTCTTTTTAAAGCCGGCCTCGCCGGGCACCGGCGTGATTGCCGGCGGGGCGGTGCGTGCCATCATGGAAGCCGCCGGCATTCAAGACGTGCTGTCCAAATCGCTGGGTTCGGCCAACCCCCACAATGTCGTGAAAGCCACCATGCGCGCGTTGAGCAGCATTGTGGATGCGGCGGAAGTGGCGCGCCGGCGCGGCATGACGGTACGCGAGATGTTTACCCGGACGATGACTGAAGACAGTGAAGTGAGGCCATGAGCACAGAGAAGAAATTGAAAGTCACCCAGATTCGCAGCGTCATTGGGCATCTGCAGAATCAAAAGCTCACCATGAAGGCCTTGGGCCTGCGGCGAATCAGGCAGAGCGTGGTTCACCGCGACACGCCGCAGATCCGCGGCATGCTGGCCAAAGTGAAGCATTTGGTAACCGTTGAACAAATCTAAGCACGTCTTTACACCGGAATCGGCACATCATGGACTTATCCAGTTTGAAGTACGCCAAAGGCTCACACAAGAAGGCCAAACGCATCGGCCGGGGCATCGGTTCCGGGCACGGCGGCACCTCGACGCGCGGCCACAAGGGCCAGTATTCCCGCTCCGGCGCCAAGCGCAAAGCCTGGTTTGAAGGCGGCCAGATGCCGTTGCAGCGTCGCATTCCCAAACGCGGCTTTACCAACATTTTCAAGACCGTGTTTCAGCCGGTCAATCTGGCCATGCTCAACCGCCTCACCGAGGTGAGCGAGATTACGCCCGAGGTGCTGCGGCAACACGGGCTGATCCGCAAAAGCAACGTTCCCGTGAAGATTCTCGGCAACGGAGAGCTGAGCCGGGCATTTGAAGTGCACGCCCATGGGTTCAGCAAGGGTGCGCAGGAGAAGATCGAGAAGGCCGGAGGCAAAGCCATCGTCATTCAACCGGCAACCGCTGCGTCCGCGCAAACCAAGAACTAGAACGTCATGATCCTCAGCAGTTTCAAAAACATTTTCAAAATCCCCGAGCTGAAGAAGCGTGTGATTTTCACGTTTCTCATGCTTCTGGTGGAGCGGATCGGCACGCACATTCCGGTCCCGGGCATCAACAGCCAGGCCTTGCTGGCCTACCTGCAAGACGCGCAGGGCGGCGGCATTCTCCAGCTTTATGATCTCTTTGCCGGCGGCGCCTTCAGTCGCGCCACCATTTTTGCGCTCGGGATCATGCCCTACATCTCGGCCTCGATCATTCTGCAGTTGCTCGGCGCAGTGATGCCTTATTTTCAGCGCCTGCAGAAAGAGGGTGAAGAGGGCCGCAAGAAGATCACCCAGTACACCCGCTATGGCACGGTGCTGATCGCCTTCATGCAGGCCTACGGTGTCAGCATCTTCCTGGAGAACATTCAAGCGCTGCCCAACGGCATGGTGGTCGTGCCCGACCCCGGCTGGGGGTTTCGTCTGCTCACGATGTTGACTCTGACCGCGGGCACGGTTCTCATCATGTGGTTCGGCGAGCAAATCACCGAGCGCGGCATCGGCAACGGCGTGTCCCTGATCATTTTCATCGGCATTATTGCTCGGCTGCCCGATGCGCTGATCGACGAGTTCCAGCAGGTGAGCGCGGGCAACCGGGAGATTCTGACCGAGCTGTTCCTGCTCGCTTTGATGGTGGTCACGGTGGCATTGGTGGTGTTGCTCACGCAGGGGACGCGCAAGATTCCCGTGCAATATGCCAAGCGCGTCATCGGCCGCAAGGTTTACGGCGGCCAAAGCACGCACCTGCCTCTGCGGGTGAACACCGCCGGTGTGATGCCCATCATTTTCGCGCAATCGATCATGTTCATCCCGACCACGATCAGCACCTTTTTTCCGAACAGCGAGCTGATTGCGAATTTTGCCCGCTACTTCGACATCACCTCGGGGGTCTACTGGGTGATGGAAGGCGTTTTGATCGTCTTCTTCACTTATTTCTACACCGCCATCGCCTTCAATCCCGTGGACGTGGCGGACAACATGAAGAAGTACGGCGGGTTCATCCCGGGCGTGCGGCCGGGCAAGAAAACCGCGGAGTTCATCGACAACATTTTGACCAAGATCACGCTGCCCGGCTCGATTTTTCTGGCACTCATTGCGGTGTTTCCCTACATCCTGCACAAGCTGATGAACGTGTCGCTCAACTTTGCCTCGTTTTTCGGCGGCACCTCGTTGCTGATTATCGTCGGCGTGGCGTTGGATTTTCTGCAGCAGCTTGAATCTCATCTTTTGATGCGGCATTATGACGGCTTCATGAAAGGCGGACGTATTCGAGGGAGACGGTATGCCTCCTGAGGCCACGAGGCGTGGCGGCATCCCGGATGCTTGATCCCGCGCAGGTCTGGGTCCATCATCCTTCATCGCGGAGAATTAGATCTTATGGAGCTCGTTTTCCTCGGATATCCCGGATCTGGAAAGGGTACCCAGGCCACCCTGTTGAGCGAGCTTTATCAAATACCCAAGATTTCGACGGGTGATATTTTGCGGGCGTCCGTGCAGGCCAGGACCCAGCTCGGACTGCAGGCCAAGCAGTTCATGGACCGGGGTGAGCTGGTGCCGGATCGGGTGATGATCGGGCTGGTGTTGCAGCGCCTCACTGAGCCGGACTCGGCGACGGGTTACATCCTCGACGGTTTTCCCCGCACCCTCAACCAGGCGCGGGAGTTGGATCACGTCTTTCTCGATTACAAGAAGCAATTGACCGCCGTCATCAGTTTGGAGATCGAAAAGAAGAAAGTCATCGAGCGCCTGACCAGCCGGCGCGTGTGCGAGCAGTGCGGCAAGCTTTTCAACCTGGCCACCGATCCGCCGCCGCCCTCCAACCGCTGTGACAACTGCAGCGGGCAGATCTATCAGCGCTCGGATGACAAGCCGGAGACGGTTTTGCATCGCATGGATGTCTATGAAGAGTCGACGCGGCCGTTGAAAGACTACTACGGGGCGCAGGGAAAGCTGCTGCAAATCGACGGCAGCTTGAGCATTCCCAAGGTGCATTCCGATATCGTAAAACGGCTCCGCGAGCTGGCGGGCGTCGGATCAGCGAAACAGCGGGCATGATTCACATCAAGAGTGAAAGAGAAATCGCGCGCATCCGGGAAAGCTGCCGGCTGACGGTTGAGACATTTCAGAAGGTCGAACAGGTGATTTGCGCCGGGATGACGACGTTCGAGCTTGATCACATCATCGAGGCCCATATTCGCGAACACGGTGGCCGGCCGGCCTTCAAAGGATACAAAATCGGCAAGAACGTCTCGCCTTTTCCGGCCAGCAGTTGCATCTCAGTGGAGGGCGAAGTCGTGCACGGCATTCCCAGCAAGCACCGCAAGCTGCGCAACGGCGAGATTGTCAGCATCGACGTCGGCATCGAGTACGAAGGTTTCTTCGGAGACGCGGCCAAGACCTATGCCATCGGGCAGGTGGAAGAAAGGCGCGCACGGCTGATGCGCATCACTCAGGAGGCGCTCCACCGCGGGATTGCCCGGGCGATCGTGGGCAGCCGGCTCTCCGATATTTCGCACGCGATTCAGGTGCACGTCGAGAGCGCCGGGTTTTCGGTGGTGCGCGATCTCGTCGGCCATGGCGTTGGCCGCAAGCTGCATGAGGACCCGCAGATTCCCAATTACGGCAGCCCAAATCGCGGGCCGCGGCTGAAGGAGGGCATGGTCTTCGCGATCGAGCCGATGGTCAATGCCGGCGCGGCCGACGTCAAGACCACTGCCGACGGCTGGACCGTGATCACCAAGGACGGACAGCCCTCTGCGCATTTCGAGCACACGGTGGTGGTGCGTGACGGCGAGGCGGAAATTCTAACCAAGGGGTTGTAGTTTTATGCCCAAAGAAGAAGGGATCAAGGTCGACGGCACCATCATTGAGACATTGCCCAATGCCTCCTTCCGCGTGGAGCTGGAGAACGGCCACAAAGTGCTGGCGCACATCTCCGGCAAGATGCGGATGCATTTTATCAAGATTCTGCCCGGCGACAAAGTGACAGTTGAGCTTTCGCCGTATGATCTTTCGCGCGGGCGGATTACGTATCGCTATAAATAAGGCGCGCGGCGCACAGCCCGGCAGGCCAGCACAAGGGAGATACGACGATGAAGGTTCGTTCCTCGATAAAGAAAATTTGTGAGAAGTGCAAAATCATTCGGCGCAAGGGCAAGATCCTGGTGATCTGCCCCGCCAATCCCAAACACAAGCAGCGCCAGGGATGAGGCCACTCGGGCAATGCGGCTCGTGGCAGCGTGCCGGCATTTGCCTGAGGCGTCGAACCGGCTTGCATAAATCTGTTTGAATGGAGGCACACGGTGGCTCGAATTGCGGGCGTTGATTTACCTCGTGACAAGCGAGTCGATATCGCATTGACTTACATCTTCGGCATCGGGCGCAGCAACGCGCGCGCGATCATTGCCGAGGCGGGCGTGGATCCCGCGCTTCGCGTGAAGGACTTGTCGACCGACGACGTTGCCAAGATCCGCTCCGCGATTGGCGCCAACTACAAGGTGGAAGGCGCGCTGCGCGCGGAAATCTCGATGAACATCAAGCGGTTGATGGATATCGGCTGTTATCGCGGCTTGCGCCATCGTCGCGGGCTGCCGGTGCGCGGCCAGCGCACCCACACCAACGCGCGCACGCGCCGCGGTCGCCGCCGGATGGTGGGCGGCAAGTCGGCGTCGGCGGCCAAGTCGTCCGCCAAGAAGTGATTGGATTCGATCTCTTCCCTCGGGATTTTATGACCATCTTTTGAAGGAGATTTCAGGTTGGCTAATCCAAAGAAAAAGCGCACCAAGAAGAAAGAAAAAGTCGATGCCAACGGCTTGGCGCACATTCAGGCGACCTTCAACAACACCATCGTGTCGTTGACGGACATTTACGGCAACATCATCTCGTGGGCTTCGGCCGGCAAGGTCGGGTTCAAAGGGTCGCGCAAGAGCACGCCGTTCGCGGCGCAGGTGGCTGCGGAAAATGCCGCCCGCGCGGCGATGGACCTGGGGCTGCGCCGGGTGGAAGTGCTGGTGAAGGGCCCCGGCTCGGGCCGGGAGGCGGCGGTGCGGTCGCTGCAAGCCGCGGGGCTGGAAATCTCCGCGATCAAAGACGTGACCCCGATTCCGCACAATGGTTGTCGTCCCCCGAAGCGTCGTCGCGTTTAATCGTCCGTTGGAGGAATAGAAAGTCTATGGCAAGATATATCGGTCCCGTTTGCAAGCTCTGCCGGCGGGAAGAGAAGAAGCTCTTCCTTAAAGGCGCCAAATGCACTTCGCCGAAGTGCCCGATCGAGAAACGCAACTTCCCGCCCGGGCAGCACGGCAAGAACCGGCGCTTCAAGGTCTCGGAATACGGCCTGCAGTTGCGCGAGAAGCAGAAGATGCGCCGCATCTATGGCCTGCTGGAGCGGCAATTCCACAACACTTACAAGAAGGCGCTGCGCGTGAAGGGCGTCACCGGCGAGAACTTGCTGCGCTTGCTTGAACGCCGGCTCGACAACATCGTTTACCGTCTGGGGTTCGCGCCTTCGCGCAATGCCGCCCGGCAGTTGGTGCGGCACCGCCATTTCATGGTGAATGACCGCCTGGTCGACGTCCCCTCCTATCTGGTGAAGAGCGGCGATGTCATCAAAGTGCGCGAGAAAAGCCGGAAGCTGGAAATCATCCACGCTTCCATGCGCAAAATGCGGGAAGGCAAAGCCCTGCCGTGGTTGGACCTGAACAAGGCCAACCTCACCGGCACCGTGCTCGAGATTCCGGCGCGCGCGGATATTCCGACGGAAGTGAACGAAGGCCTCATCGTTGAATTGTACTCGAAGTAAGGTGAACTTTCATCTGCGGGTGACGGCCCGGAGGGCCGCCAGAGTGAAGCCGGCCGCCCCCCCGCAAGCGGCAGCCCTGCTGCCGACGCGATCACGACAAGGCCGGACAGTCGAGAGTTCACATAAAAGCGGAGATCTCCAAACATGAATTGGCCGTATCTACAAATGCCTGAAGGCGTCGTGCTTGAGGAATCAAGCTATTCCAGCACGTTCGGCAGATTTATCGTGCAGCCCCTGGAACGCGGGTTTGGAACGACGATCGGCAATGCCTTGCGCCGGGTTCTGCTTTCCTCCCTGCCGGGCGCTGCGATCACCATGGTCAAGATCGACGGCGTGTTGCATGAATTTTCCTCGATCCCCGGTGTGGTGGAAGATGTCACCCAGATCATCCTCAACCTGAAGGAAGTCCGCTTCAAGCTCATCAACAAGAAGCCGGACCGGGTGATGCTGGAACTGAACGGCCCCAAGGAATTCACCGCCGGCGACATTCAAAACGGCACCACCGATTTCGAGATTCTCAATCCCGATCATCACATCGCCACCCTGAACAAGGGCGCCAATGTGCGGATGGAGCTGCGCATCGGGCGGGGGCACGGCTATGTTCCCGCGGAAGAGAACAAGATGCCGGATCAGCCCATCGGCGCGATTCCGATCGATGCGATTTATACGCCCATCAAGAATGTCAGCTACCGCGTGGAAAACACGCGCGTGCAGCAGCGCATTGACTATGAGAAGTTGATTCTCGAAATCACCACCGACGGCAGCATCACCCCGGATGACAGCCTGACCTACGCCGGCAAGATTCTGCGCGATCACGTCAACCTGTTCATCAATTTCGACATCGAGCCGGAGGACGAAGAGCCTTCTGAAGTCGATGAAGAATCATTGAAGGTTCGCAAGCTGCTCAAGATGCCGGTGGACGAACTGGAGCTGTCGGTGCGCTCCTACAACTGCCTGATGGCCGCGAACATCAAGACCATCGGCGATCTCGTGCGCCGCGACGAGCAGGAGATGTTGAAGTTCAGAAACTTCGGGCGCAAATCGCTGCAGGAGCTTACCCAAATCCTCGAAGAGAAGGGCCTGCATTTCGGCATGGACGTGGACCGCTACCTGCGCGCGGACAGCGAATAGACACAGGGAAAACTATGCGACATCGAAAAGACCTCAAAAAACTGGGACGGACTTCCAGCCACCGCAAGGCCATGCTTTCTAACCTGGTCAGCTCGGTCTTCGAACACAAGCACGTGCGCACCACCACTGCCAAGGCCAAGGAAGTGCGCCGCGTGGTGGATCGCATGATTACGCATGCCAAGAAGAACACCGTGGCAGCCCGGCGCCTGGTTTTCAACGAACTGCGCCGGCGTGACATCGTCAAGAGCCTGTTCGATGACATCGCGCCGAAGTACGCCACTCGCAACGGCGGCTACACTCGCGTGCTGAAGATCGGCCGCCGCCAGGGTGACGGTGCGGAGCTTTCGATTCTCGAATTGGTGGGTTATGAAGGCGTGCAGCTCGAAAAACAGCAGGCCGCGGCCGAAAAGCGCGCGGAGCGCAAGAAACGCAAGAAGGAAGAAGTGAAAGCCGAAGCCGAGCGCCAAGCCAAGGCGGAACGCCCCGAAAAAGAAGAGTGAATTCCTCACATCTCTTTCATGATACTCGCATGACAACCTGCCCGCGCCAGGCTGAACCTCGCCGTTGCCCATTCGGTAAGGTCACACCTGGCGTTTTCGTTTCCGACGATTTCGGTCCGGAGAGGTGAAATGGCCACCGCCACAGCACGTCAGATTCGGGCGCCGCGCGGCACCACCCTTTCCTGCAAGGGCTGGGTGCAGGAAGCGGCATTGCGCATGTTGATGAACAATCTCGATCCCGAGGTCGCTGAGATTCCGGAAGCGTTGGTGGTTTACGGCGGCCGCGGCAAGGCGGCGCGCAACTGGGAATGCTTCGACGCCATTGTGCGCTGCCTGCGCGCGCTGGAGTCCGATGAAACCCTGCTGGTGCAATCCGGCAAGCCGGTGGGCGTGTTTCGCACGCATGCGGAGGCGCCGCGCGTGTTGATCGCCAACTCGCTGCTGGTGCCGGCGTGGGCCAATGCCGCCTACTTTCGCGAGCTGGAAGATCGCGGCCTGATCATGTACGGCCAGATGACCGCCGGAAGCTGGATCTACATCGGCACCCAGGGCATTTTGCAGGGAACCTACGAAACATTTGCCGCGGCCGCGGCCAAACATTTCGGCGGCTCGCTTGCCGGACGGCTGGTGGTCACCGGCGGCATGGGCGGCATGGGCGGCGCGCAACCGCTGGCCGCCACCATGAACGGCGCCGCCTGCCTGGTGGTCGAGGTCGACCGCCAGCGCGTGGAACGCCGGATTCAGCAGCGCTACTGCGACCGGCTCGCCGAGAATCTCGATGAGGCGCTGGCCATGTTGCACGCTGCGCAGAAGAACAAGCAGCCGCTTTCCGTCGGCCTGGTGGGCAACTGCGCCGAGGTTTTGCCGGAGCTGGTGCGCCGCGATCTCGTGCCCGATATCCTCACCGATCAAACCTCCGCGCATGACGAGTTGAACGGCTATGTGCCGCACGGCATTCCCTATGCCGAAGCGTTGGCCTTGCGCGCCAGCCATCCCGCAGAATATATCAAACGCGCCTACGCCTCGATGGCGGTGCATGTGCGCGCCATGCTGGAACTGCAAAAGCGCGGCGCCGTCACGTTCGATTATGGCAACAATCTCCGCGCGCAAGCGCACCGTGCCGGCGTGAGCAATGCCTTCGACTTTCCCGGCTTTGTGCCCGCCTACGTGCGGCCGCTCTTTTGTGAAGGCAAAGGCCCGTTCCGCTGGGCCGCGCTGTCAGGCGATCCGCAGGACATCGCGGTGACGGATGAGTTGGTGCTGCAGTTGTTTCCCGCCAATCAGGCGCTGCGCCGGTGGATTGAGATGGCGCGCGCGCGTGTGGCCTTTCAGGGATTGCCGGCGCGCATTTGCTGGCTCGGCCTCGGCGAACGCGCCCGTTTTGGCCTGGCGCTCAACGAGCTGGTCGCTGCCGGCAAAATCAAAGCACCGGTCGTAATCGGCCGCGACCATCTTGATTGTGGCTCAGTGGCCTCGCCCAATCGCGAAACCGAAGCGATGCGCGACGGCTCGGATGCCATCGCCGACTGGCCGATTCTCAACGCCCTGCTTAACACCGCTTCCGGCGCCTCCTGGGTTTCGGTGCATCACGGCGGCGGGGTGGGCATCGGTTATTCGATTCACGCCGGACAAGTCATCGTCGCCGACGGCACGCCCGAAGCGGCGCGCCGCCTCGAGCGCGTGCTGACCAATGACCCGGGCATCGGCGTGGCGCGCCACGCGGACGCCGGCTACGAGCTGGCCCAGCAGGTGGCGCGCCAACGCGACGTCAAGATTCCAATGCTGCCTTCATGACGGCACTTCTTATTCACAATGCCCGTCTCGCCACGCCGATCACCGCCGAGGGCGAGACCCCGGATTGGACGGTGCGCGAAATTTTTCCCGCCGCGCTTTATTGTGAGAATCGGCGCATCGAGCGCATCGGCGAAGAGGAAGCCGTGCTGCAGGATTTGCCCGCCTGCGACGAGCTGGATGCCGAGGGCCGGCTGTTGACGCCCGGTCTGGTCGATTGCCACACCCATCCGGTCTTTTTCAATCACCGCGCGCATGAATTCGTGCAACGCACGCAAGGCGCCACTTATCAGCAAATCGCGGCGGCGGGCGGCGGCATTCGCTACAGCGTGCGTGATTTGCGCGCCGCCACCGAAGAAGATTTGCTGCAGCGCGTGCTGCACCGCCTCGATGTTTTTCTGGAACACGGCACCACCACCATCGAAGCGAAGAGCGGTTACGGCCTGAGCCTGGAACATGAGTTGTTGTCGTTGCGGGTGCTGCAGCGCGCCGCCGCCAAACATCCGGTGGAGATCGTGCCGACTTTTCTCGGCGCGCACGAAGTGCCGGACGAATACCGCAGCCAGCGCGGCCAGTACGTGGACTTGATCATTCACGAGATGATGCCCGCGGTCGCAGCGCAGGCGCTGGCGCGTTTCGCCGACGTATTCTGTGAGAGCCATGTGTTCAATGAGGTCGAGGCCCGCCAGGTGCTGCAGGCGGCGGTTGCGCACGGTTTGCGTCCGAAGATTCACGCCGATCAGTTGACCGAAAGCGGCGGTGCGCGTGTGGCGATTGCCACCGGCGCAGTTTCCGCCGATCATCTCGAACATACGCCGGCGGAGTTGCATGAGCCGCTGCGCCAAGCCGGCGTCGTGCCCGTGCTTCTGCCCGGGGCGGATTTTTTCCTGGGTGCGAAGAAGTACGCCGATGCCCGCGCAATGATCGCCGCGGGTCTGCCGGTGGCGATCTCGACCGACTTCAATCCCGGCTCGTGCATGACCGAAAGCTTGCCGATGATCATGACGCTCGCGTGCCTTGCTCTTCGCCTGACGCCGGCAGAAGCGCTGGTGGCCGCGACGCTGCACGCGGCCCATGCCATCGCGCAGGGGAACCAAATCGGCTCCCTTGAAGTTGGCAAGCAGGCCGATGCGGTTTTGTGGGAAGCGGATTCGATAAACGAGATTCCCTATCACTTCGGCGTCAATCTGGCCTGCACGGTTGTCAAGAAAGGCCGCGTGGTTTTCACGCGCCATGCCTCACACCGGACTTTGTATGAGACCTTCCTTCACTCCTGAGTGCCACATATGAGTTTTCAGCCCAAGATGAGAAAGTGGTTGCCGATCGCGCTGGCTTTGGCCACCTCGGCTTGCACCAACGACTCCCCGCTCGCCATTGATTCCGACCTGCTGCTGCCCGGACAGCGTGGCCAGGCCGCGCTGCAACTGGGACCGGTGGCGGCCACACTCGACAGTTCCGCCGCGCGCACCATTCCGATTGCCGCCGGTTACGTGCTCGCCGCCAATCTCGATGAGATTGAAAGCCATGCGCTCGTGCGATTCGACAGCTTGATCGCGCTGAAGAATCCGATCACCAAAGCAGTGCTCAACGTGACCGTCTCGCGCACAGCCAACGATATCAACACCACCTACGCGCTCCTGCAGGCGCACGTGGTGCGGGCTGCCTGGGACCCGGCGACCGTGCAGTGGGAAGACATGGCCTCCGGCCAGTATGATCCCCAGCCGTTGAGCACCAGTTTGGGATCCCGCGGCGCAACTTTATACTCCTTCACGCTGGACACCAGCGTAGTCAACGCCTGGCGCCGCAAGGCCCTGCCCAACTACGGCTTGTTGCTCGATGTGCTGCCGGTGGGCGTGGGCATGGAGATCAGCAAATTCACCATGCAGCTCGAAGTGAGCAACACGCCGGCGTCCGTGAACCAGACCGCCACGCACGCAGCCTTTGTGGCGCGTCGCCTCCCCGGCGCGGAGCTCCTCCCGGGGCCGGTTTACGTCGGCCACTATGTCGGCAAGAATGAGAAGTATCAAGCCTCGTTGTTTTTCGATTTGGATTCGATTCCCAAGGGTGCCACCATCAGCCGCGCGGTGTTTCGCGCCCAGATCGACACGACGCTTTCCCAGTTTGCGCACGGCCCGGTGAACCTGGAATTGCTGCTGCTCACCGATCAACAACCGGATCCTGTCAAAGCGCTGGCCGACACGCTCGGCCCTTTTCGCCGGTTCACCGTGACGGCAGCCAGCCGGCAGGTGGAATCGGTGATCACGGACTTGGTACAATACGCAATCAACAACTCGCAATTCTACGGGCTGGCGGTGCGTGCCTCCGGCACCCTGCTCGATCGCAGCCGCATTGCCTTCTACTCGCGCGAGACGGATCTGGCGCGCGCGCCCCGCTTGCTGGTTCACTACACTTTGCCGCCGGCAGGACGATGAGTTGCCCGGTTGTTCTCCGGCATTCACCAGCCCTCGGCAGTTAACCAACTTCTATTTTTGTCACCATGATGAAGCGTGCCCGCAATCGTGTTCTGCTCTTGATGATGCTCTTGGCGGTATTGCCCGAGTTGCTCGCCGCCCAGTCGATTTATTCGCGCCGCGGCCTCGGCTTGATCCGCTACCGGGACGATGCGAAAGCCGTCAGCATGGGAGGCGTGAGTCTGGCAATCGCGGACAGTGTGTCGATCTATTTTTTGAATCCCGCGAACATGGCCAGCGTGACCACCACGCACATTCAAGGCGGTTTTCTTTACGATCGTACGAGCTTTTCCAGCCAGGGCAACAACCTGAGCTTTCAAGACGCCAATGTCAGCAGTGTCGGCCTGTTGCTGCCGCTCAAACGCGGCTACACCCTCGCCTTTGGTCTGCAGCCCTATAGCCGGGTCGAGTATTCCTTCAGCGGCAAGGGCGCCACGGATTCGACGCAATATGACGAATCGCTGGTGGGATCAGGCGGGCTGGACAATATCTACATTGCGCTGAGCGGAACCATCGGACGTGTACGCCTGGGCGTGGCCAGTGATTTCTATTTCGGTTTGATCGAGCGGACGTGGGAGGTGCGTTACGACAATGCGCTGTATCGCGACACCAAAGATGCAATCTCGATCAAGTTGCGCGGATTCGGCGTGCATGGCGGCGCGCAGACTCAGGTGGGCAATTGGGAAGTGGGAGCGGCGTTCAGTCTGCCGGTGCAGCTCAGCAGTGAAATCAGCCATTATCCCGAATTCGATGACAGGCTCATTTTGTTTTCGCGCGATATCGAGTTGCCGGCGTGGTTCGGCGCCGGCATGGGCTATCACCCCAATCAACACTGGCTGCTGGCCGCGCAATGGCGGCGGCAGCAATGGGGCTCGATCAATGCTGACAAGCTGCTCGACGCCCAGGGGGTGAACGTCAATCAAATCGGCGTGGGTGTGGAAGCCGTGCCCAGCCGCGATCCGCTCGATGGTTTCTTCAAGCGGCTGCAATATCGCGCCGGTTTCACCCGCAGTGACCTGCCCTATCGCGAACCTGCCGGCCTCAATAATCTCCGAAAGCTGTCGGAATGGACCGTGACTGGTGGCCTGGGCTTGCCGTTCAATCGCGGCCTCAGCCGTATCGATTTTGCCTTCGAATTCGGCGCGCGCGGCGCAGAGGCGGCGAGTTTGACCAAGGAGAAGATCTTCCGTTTTTCCGCTGCAGTCAGCGGCAGCGAACGTTGGTTCCAGCGCCGCCGCCGGAATTGATGCGGTTCGGCTGACCGGCGCTTCTTGAAATCGCAAGGCCAAATCAGGCAACCCTGGTTTGGCCTTTTGCATTGTGGAGGAGGGCATTCCCTCCGCCTCAGCGCGTGCCCGCCAATGCTCTCTCCGTGTCAGGCTTGGCTTTCTCTGCCCGCCAAGCGCAAATGAAAAACAAAATTAAAGGCAAACAAGGACGGTGCGATCGCCCGCAGCCATTGTTTGAGCGTGCGCCAGCTCGCCTCTTGTGGGGTGGGCGTCTCCACCTTTTCGACGCGGAATCCGGCAGCTTTGAACATGGCGGCGGCGGTGTGCAACGTGAAAAAGCGGAGGTGCGTGCGATCGAGCGTACCCATGTCCGTGTACTCGAACCGGCCGCGCAGAAATTCCAGGCGCATGCGCCAGTAAACGATGTTGGGAAGCGAAACCAGCGCCAGACCCTCGGGCGCCAGCAGGTGCCGGATACGCTGCAGCGTTTTCTCCGGCTGGCGCAGATGCTCCAAAATATCCGCCATCAAAGCGACTTGATAGGGGCCCTGCAGGGAGGAGAAACTGGCCTCCTCTTCCGCCGAGCCGACGATGAGCCGGTGGCAAAAGGGCGCGGCTTTCTGCGCATCCATCTCGTTCAACTCGATGGCATCGACCTGGCAGCCGCGCTCAGCCAGGGCGCGTGTCATGTAACCGGAGGCCGGTCCCAGCTCGAGCACGCGGCAGTTGGGCGGTATCTGTTGCAGCAGATAGCGATGGGTTTCCGAGAAGCCTTCCTCTTGCACCGCCTGGTCGTAAACCGAGGAGACTGCTGCCGGAGTCGAAGCATGATCAATCATTTCGTGTTAGTGAGAGTCTGAGGTTCTTGATGATGTGAAGATCGTCGCGCCGCGGCACGATCATCTCCGGCAGCGAGGCGCCGCTCAGACGTTGATAGGCGCGCAGCAAATAGATCGTAGCCAGACTGTAAGAGAGCGAGCTGGCCAGCGCTGCGCCCAGAATGCCGAAGCGTGGGATCGCGTAGAGATTGATGCCGAGATTCGAAACAAAGGCCAGGGCCAACGCATAGTTGTTTTCCCAGGGATGGCCGCGGCCGACGAGATGGCTGGTGAGCAGATTGCTGATTGCATACATCACGACGCCCGGCAACAGTAGCCACAGAGCCGGCACCGCCGGCGCAAATGCCGGTCCGAAAATCAGCGTCACGATGGGATGAGCCAGCAGACCCAACAGCAGCGCCGCCAGCAGCGAGAGCCAAAATGTGAAACGGCAAACGCGCGACGTGAGCTGTCGCGCCTCGAGTTCGGAGAGCCGGGAGGCTTGCGGCAGCAGCACCACGGACAGGGTCTGTGGCACGAACCAAAGCATTTCCGCCACCGCCGCTGCAGTCGAATAATAACCCACTGCTGCCGCGTCGAGCAAGGAATTGCAGAGAATGAAATCGAGGCGCCAGCTCAGCAGATAGAGCACGATGCCGAGGTAGGTCTTGAGTCCGTAACGCAGCGTCTCACGAAACAATTTGGGATGCCAGCCCAGGCCAAAGCGCGCGCGCCGAAAAACCAGCCAACAAGTCTGCAGAGCCACGAGCACATTCACCGCGCTCCACCACCGCATGGCGTTGGTCACCTCCAGACTTTGCGCCCACGCCAACAGCAGAAAACCGAACAGCAAGAGCACTTGTCGGCCGAGATTGGGCAGGTTGTAGCCGGGAATATCGTCGTCCGCCAGCGCGAGATAGTTGAAGATCAAAAACAGAATGTAGAACGGAAAAGTCCAGGCCGCGAGCGCGGTCAGCGGCGGCGCGATGCCTTTGAACAGCAACGCATCTGCCCACGGTCGCAGCAGCCAGTAAAGCCCGATTGCCACTGCGCCGGAGACCAGCGAGAAGGCAAGCGCGTTTTCAGCAGCCGGGCCCAGCTCCGCCCGTGCCTGCCCGATCAGAAATATGTTCGCATTAGTGAGGCCGAGACTGAACACTTGCGCCACTAGCATGGGCATGAGCGTCAGCACGGCATAGGCACCTTTGCCCTCCGGACCCAGAAAGCGGGCGGTTAAAGCAGAGAGGAGGAAGCCGAGGAGGACGATGGCGATGCGGCTCGCCAGCGTGAGCGAACTCTTGCGCAGAAAGCTCATGCTGCGGCCGATTCACTGCCGGAGGGCGAAGCGTGAGCAGGCTCCACCTGCCCCAGGCCAAAGCCGATGAGAAACCAAAACATGGTGACCACCTCGGCGTCTCCGAAAGTCCAATCGAAAAGGCCGGAAACCAGAAAGCCGATCATGGCCGCGCGCACGCCGCGCATCAAAGGTTTCGCCTCCGGGTTTCCTTGAGCCAGCACCCAGCCGAGGCGACGCCAGACCTGCACCATCAACCAGCCAAAAGCGAGCAATCCCACCGCGCCCACGCTGACGAGTAGCGTGAAGTAGGTGCTGTGATAATGGCCGATATGAAAGACATCAAAGGCGATGCCTTCATTCATGTTGGTGCCGGGCGGCGCATAGCTGCGCGTCAGCGCGGCCAGGTCGCGCCAGCCCACGCCGAACAGCGGATGGTCGGCGAAAATCTGCAGCGCGTATTGCCACTGCACCAGTCGCACCTGCGTGGTGGTGACGTTGGGATCAAAGATGCTCAGTATTCTTTGCTGCAGCGCCGCGGGCGAAAATAGAAAGGCCAGCACCAGCACCACTGCCGCAATGGGCAGGGCGCGCCGCCATTGCCGGGCAAGCAGGTAGAACACGCCGGCCGCGTAGCCCACATAAGCGCCCCGCACCATGCTGAACAACAGCGCCGGCAATTGCGGCAGCAGCGCGAGCAACGCCAGCGCGCGTTCGCGTTTGGCCGGCGCGGCAAGGGCGACTTGCGTCGCGATCAACGCAAACATGGTCGCGAGCGCGCCCCACGTCATGGTGGTCGATTGCGTCCCCATGACTTTGACGTGCGCACCGAGCAGGAAACGCAGCAGGCCGTAGCCGGCGGTTCCGGCTGCCACCGCCAGAAAGGTCCAGAGCAGCGGTTTGCGCCAGTGGGGATGATTGCGCAAGGCATAAGCGACACCGTAAGCACCCAGCACGGTGAGCAGATGCCGCAGGTTGCGCAGACTCTCGAACGGTGCCTGAGAGAGGAGCGTGGCAATCAGGCAGGCGAGGGTGAAGGCGAGCAGCGGCCATTCAAAACCGAGTGCGAGTGCCGCCCAATTGCCGTGCGCGCGTGTTCGGACAAGCTGCACGAGAAAAGTGAGCGTCAGCAATCCCAGACTGAGATGGGCGCCGGCAATGGAAAAATTCACGAACGCAGCCAGGGCGAACAGAGCAAAAGTCTGGAGCAAGAGCAGCCATTGGTCGAAGCGCGATTCCGGGGCAGGCACAGCCATTCAGGTGGTTCCTTGCAGTGCATGATTCGGGGGAAAGCAGACTGCGCCGGCGCAGTTGGTTGCGTTGGCGCTGCCCAATATAGCGAAAACCAGGGCGGGATTCAAAAGCAAATCTTGTGAGGCAGGGCAAGGGGGTGGCTTCACTTCATGCGGCAGTGTGCGAAAACGGGAGTAACAGGAGAGTTGGCGGCTGCCGGAGCAGCAGGGCTTGGTTCATTTGCTCTCCAGATTCAACACTTGGTCCAGTTCATCCTTTATTTGTTTTGCCCGTTCCCTGCGATAATTGTCATGCGTTGCCGTTGCCGACAAATGCTCACTCGCTCGGACGGGATCATGCAGGATCAAATACCCTTTGGCGAGATAGTAATGCATCAGGTAGTAGGTCTGTATCCTGCTCAATGCCGTGTCGGTGGCGGCCAGTGCAACAACCGGCTCGCTCCGCGCGAGGGCAGCGGCAACGGTGTCGGTGTCGTAGCGGGGCACCAGGGGATTCCAGGCAGAATGATGCGCGAGTTTCAGGCTGGCAAACAGATCATAGAAACGCGCCCGCAGCAGCAAGTATCCGGTGGGATTTCTTTGCGCGATAAACTCCTGCGCGGAGGCTTGCGCTTGCAGGAAGTGCTGTGCCATCAAGTCTTGCTCGATTTCTCTGAACCACACGGCTTCTGATTTCGCGCTGGCGGAGGCGCTGCGCTCGGCGAAAGTGGCAAAATCCTCGTTCTCGAGAGAACCCAGCCGATCAAACGGTGATTGCCGAATTTGCCGCACGCCAAGACTGCCGAAATAGAACACGGACAAACAGGCTGCCAGCAGGAGGGAGGCGATCATGGGTTGCGATTTGCCGTCCCAGCGGGGGAAAAGGCGGCGAAGGGAAGCTGCCGGTCGCGCCGGTTGAGGTTCAAGTTGCGCCCGGTTGAGCACGTCTACGGCGACTTGCTCAGCCGCGTCACTCGCTTGCCGGTAGTAGGACAGGCGTTTGCGGCACAGGCTGCATTCCTGCAAATGAACAAACACCTCGCGCGCGGTGCCCTCCGGCGTAAAGGTCTCGCCACTGTGTTCAGCCTGTTTTTTCTCGGAGAGATATTGCAGGATTGCGTCCGCGTCGGGATGGGTGGCCTGCAGGTGAGGGCTGACCAATTTTCTTAATTGAGAAGATTCGCGAATGAGCTGCTGGCAGCTTTGACAATGCTGAAAATGCTGGTGGGCTTTTTGCAGGAGTGCTTCCGGAATAGGCTCGTCCAGGCGCAGGGCTCGCCTAACGCTTTTGTGCTCGATGTGCGTCAAGTCCATGGTGACG
Source organism: bacterium (assembly GCA_023150945.1). NCBI lineage: Bacteria > bacterium. The sequence continues at coordinate 317,058 of JAKLJX010000005.1, forward strand.
ATCCTCCCCATGTTTTGGATTCATCAGGCTAACCAAATTTTTTTTTGCGCGAAAGTAGAGCAAACGAACGGTGTCGACGGATTTGTTCAACTGCCGCGCGATTTCATCATATTCCATGCCATCCAGCAGGCGCATGGCAAGCACCACGCGCTGTTCCGGCTGCAGACGCTGGATAAGCAATTCGACCTCCAATCTGGCTTCGATGCGTGAAGACTCCGGCTCCGCCTGCAGAGAATCCGGTACTTCTGTTCCGGGCTTTTCGAGCATGGCCTCGATCGAATCGACGGCCTCGCGATAACGCTTTCGCATGAACGCCGCTCGGCAACTCGCGCAAACGGCCCCCAGCCACCCGGGAAGATACCGTATGTTGTGCACCTGGCTCAGGAAGGCGGTCGCCACCTCTTGCGCGAAATCCTCGGCCGTGACTCTGGACGGCATACGGTCGCGCCGCACGAATTCGTGAGCACACTCGCGCACGAACCCGCACAGTTTGTCAAGCGCTGCAGAATCGCCGGATTTGGCCTCGCTTAAGATTGACGCCCAGTCGTGATTTTCCTGCCCTCCCCTGCTACCGCCGGCCGGCTTCTGCTTATCGTTGTTTTCGCCGGGCATGGGTACTCTCGGTTTGAGTGACGACAAGCGAAGTTTCAGGTGCTCACGGCACCGCAGCGGCAACCAGGGTCAAACCGCTTTCTTTCGCAAGAGCTTTAAAATTGCAGTTGAACATAGTTTTCGAATTTGCCAATTGCAAGCGAAAAATGCCCCCATAACGCTTCGCCGGGAATCTCCCACCCACGGCCATCTCACGCCGTTGGCAACCGTGCCAATACGAGCTTGCTTCTGGCGTCTCCGCTGTCTCGTGGCAGAGACTGACATGCACGGCAGCTAATCCCTCCGCAAGTTCGGCATTGTTGACCGCCGCTGCGGCATCTTTGCCGTCGTGGCACGAGTTACGCCGGGCCGGCCGAATACTGCATGTCTCACGGCTGTCGCTGCGCTTGCCAAAGCTGATAGCGGCCGAGATACTCCCGCCGAAAATCATCGATGGTGGCCGCCAGACTGGTGCGGCGGCTCCCTCCGGCATTTTTCCAAACTAACTCGACTCGCCGGGCATGCGGTGAAAGCGCGATGAGATCTGCCTGCGGGGTGGCCGTCTGCCGGTCGACCAAAACACTCACCACCTCGGCGAATTCGGGAACATGAAACCAAACGTAACGCGGAACCACCTGCCATTGTTGATCGAAGTCGATCACCAGCCGGTCTGGCTGCGTGGTGACGGTGATTGAAACCCGTCCGAATTTTGTGCTGGCATTGGTCAGGGTGATTTTGCCGCCGGGCTTCATCCAGGCCGGCGAGGCCGCCGGGAACAGATGCAAATCGCGGCTCTCCTCGCGCAGCAGCATGTTGCGCACCAGGGCGATCAGTTGCGCGCCCAGAACCTGGTCGGGCAGATTCATCTCGCGTTCCTCCCGGTCTCCCCACGGCGGCATTTGTGTTCCGATGATTTGATGGCCGGCACTGGTGTGGAGAAGCACAGCGTACAGGTCTTGTACCGCCGCTGCTGACTCCTTGCGGAGCAGGGCAGTCCCCGCCAGCAGCAAGGTCGTGTAAGGATCCAGCCCGCCATCTTCCGGCCGCACATACAAGCCCTCTTCAAAACTGCCGCGCAGCGTGCGAATGGCGGCGGTGACCTTGTCATCGCGAAGGTCCAACACCTGTGTCACCACCATGGCCACCAGGAGTTCACGAGCCTCTGCGGCTGTCATGCTCGTGCCCAATCCCGTGGTGCCAACCGAAGATGATCGACTGGAGAATCTCTGCCGCAGCATGGTCTGTAACGCCGCGTGTTGCTGCAGGTATCTCTCCGCCTCTGCCGGTGCCTCGCTCAACCTTGCGATCTGCGCGGCATTCTCCAGGGCACACACTCGCCAAGTCAGCGATTCAGCCTGCGCCTGGTCCGGTTCGTTTGTCAGCATGCCCTGCGCCGCCTGGAGGAAAGTCCGGCCGGTCGCAGAGTTGTTGGTGAATTCGAGATGTTGCCGTATCGCCCGGCTGAGATGGGCAATGGCTTCCCAGGCGGCAACAGAAGTTGAATCGGCGGGCATGCCGTTCGCCGCCAATCGCCGCGAGATCCCCAGGAGCATTCTTTCAGCCAGAGCATGATGACCCATCAAATCAAACGAGGCGGCGGCCTCTGCCGCCTGGCCGAAGTGAGAAGGATCGAGGCGCGCGGGTTCACCGAACCGGATGGCATTGAAGATGAGATGCGCCCGCACTGCCTGCCCGATCTTTGCTTCCGGAAAGTCGAAGCGCGTGCCAGCTTCCAGAAATTGTTGCCACTGCGCGGCGGTTTGTGTCGCAGCGAGTTGTGCGTCGGGCGGCGCGCTGCTCACCGGCGCAGTCGAAGGCCTCGCCGGAATCAGCAGCGCCAGCCGGCGCGACTCACCGGCCGCCAAAGTGAAACTGTAGGAAACCAAACCGGCCAACTCATTCGGGGCAAGCCTCACGCGCGCCGGCAGTTCGATGCGCGCCGGTGGCGTTTCGGGCAGAATGCAAATGACTTCATTCCCGCGCAGCAGTTGCCGGCCGGCTACGCGATATTGCCACTCCGGCTGGAATGGCATCACGCTCGGCAGGCGCACGCCCTCCCCGCGAAACCGCACGCCCACGCCGAACGGCGCAGCCCGCGGGCCCTCGCCGGTGTTGGTGATCTCGACTTGCACATAATGCAGCGCTTCGCTGGAGGAATCGGCCGGCGAGGTGGTGAAAGTTCTGAAGCGGTAACGCAAGCCGTCACGACTCGCGCCGAAGCTCACGATGGGCAGATAATCATCTTGGAGAGTTTTGCTGCGGCAGGTGAGCGGCTGCAAATCCGCGCCGCCGAAAAACATGAATTCCGCTGCGCCGGTGTAGAGAAACCCCTCCGCCGTGACTTGTGCCGTTGCCGTGGCGTTGCGCGCACCAAGCAAGGCCCACGGCCGGCGCAAATACTCAAATGGCTCGGATTCATCCAGGCTCGGCTCCATCATGGCGGCCGGCCGGCGCTGCACGGCCGCGCTCTGCAAATTGCCAATGACAACCGGCCCACGCAAGGCCGCCGGCAAGGTGCCGCGGCCATCAACGCGAATCACCAGGCTGTTTTGCTGCTCGAAGCGAATCGCAGTGGTGAGATCCAGAACCGGCGGTTTCTCCGCTGCAGCCCTGCCGTTTGAATCCGCGGCAAACAGGGACTTGTTGTTGAGCCATACCTGGCAGGCACCGTCAACCTCTCCCAGGCTCAACCATACTTTTTCTCCGCGCCAACTGCGGTCGAGAGTGAACTGGTGGCGAAACCACGAAACGCCCTCATAGCCGGCAAGGTTTGCCTCCTGCCACGCATCACCCAGGCGCACCTTGGGCCAGAGTTGTTCATGAATCCGGCCCTCGCCCCAGCGCGTGGGGCTGCCCTGCAGCCAGGGGTCAATCTTGAACGACCAGTTCTCCGCGGCGAGCAGCAGTGCTTTGGCGCGTTTCATGTGAAAGCCTTCGATGTGGAAACGCACCGACTCGCCCGGTGGCAGCAGCACCCGGCCGGACCAGCTCGGCGGCCAAATGCGCGGCAAATCCTGCTCATCGAGCGCGAAGATTTGATTGATGGCGGTCAGCATCACGCCGCCGCCCGCCGGATCAGCGACGAAGTCAAGCCAGAGCAGATCTTCCGCGGTGGTGCCGTCTGGCAGGGGCAGGGCGGTTTGCCGTGCATACGGCGCAGCAGAAGTGATGAGGAGTTGCGGCGACCACAAGTGGGAGGCATACTCGCCTGCCGCGGTGCGATATTTGGCAATGAAGAAACCGCCGCTCTCGCGGTTCGGTTGCAGCGGTTGTGCCCGGAATTCCACGAAGAGGTAGCGGCGCAAATCCGCGATCGGCTCTTCCGGGGAAGTTGCCAGCCATTGGTGTTGTTCGCGCCGCGCCTCGGCCGCGCTCACTTGCCAGGTCCAGGGCTGGGTCAAGAGCAGGCGCTCGCGCGCTTCGTTTTCCGGTAATTCGAGCCGGGGCGGCAGGGCGAAGCGCAGCCGGCTGGCAAGCGTGTCGGAGAGCATGTTGTTGCGCGTGACCACCTGCATCGTGGGCTGGCTGTTTTCGAGTCCACCGCGGAATTCGATGGTTTTGTGATCGCGGCCTTGATAAAACGCGTTCTTGCGTTCGCCATTGGGTTCAAGTTCAACGCGGTAGGCCCATTCAATATCCGCGTATCGCCCCCAGCGATGCACGAGGCCAAGCGGCGGCGTGCCGCCATCTTCATTGCTGTAGACGACGGTGTAAGTGAGCTGCTGCGGCCGCCGCGCCGCATCGTACTTGGCGGTGTAGGCGAGCAGGAGCGGCACATCGGTGCGGCGGCCATCGCGCCGGCCGAAGAGCAGAGGCGCATGCGCGAGAATGGCATAGTTGGGATGATTTTCCTCATAGAGGTCGAGCCGGACATTGACCATCTTCAGCTCGCGTTGGCGTTCGATCTCCGAGGAATCGGCGCGCAGCAGTTCCAGCGTATGGTTGCCGGCGAAGAGATAGCCGAGGTGCACTTCATAGTAATGAAAAGCGCGCCCCCGGAAGGTCACGATATGGGAACGCAGCTTGCCGTCCACTGCCACACCCAGCACCAAGCCGGGCACCGCCGGGTCTTCCCAACTGGTTTCGGAGTAGAGCTGCAACGAAGCAATCACCTGCGCCGGCCTCTTCAAGATGTAGTCGCTGCTCCAGCCTTCGCTGATGAGCACCGTGCGGCTGTTCAATTTCAGCGTCGTGGAGGCGCTGCCCAAGCCCTGCGGCCGGGCGGCGCCGGGCAGGAAGAGGGAGAAGCCGACCAAGAATGCCAGCGTCCAATGCTGCGTGCTTTTTCTCATACTCCGCTCCCGCCTGGATGAAAGAGTGATCGGAAAATGTGGGAATCCTGTATGCCGTCTTGATCAATCCGGTATGTGTTCGGATGGTGATGGCGATGCTGGTGAGGGCAGATCACGGCCGGTGGCTGCCGGCGTGGTGGCGGATGCCGCGCCCCCACCGGTTGCGGCCGCGGGCTTGGGCGGCAGCAGTTTCAGCAGGTTCTCCAGCTCTTTTTTGATTTCGAAGATTGCATCTTCACTACGCAGGTCGTCGAAGGAGAGTGACAACTGCGGGCTGGTTTGCCGCATGGCTTTCAAGCGTTGCCGCGCGCCGGCGATGGTGTATTTCTCGCGGTAGAGCAATTTTTTGATGAGGAAGATGAGCTTGATGTCGTCCAGGCAATAAGCCCGGCTGCCGGTGCGATTCTTCCTGGGACGCAACTCGGGAAATTCCGTCTCCCAATAGCGCAGGACGTAGGCCTGCAGCGAGGTGATGCGGCTCACTTCGCGGATGGAGTAGTGGGTCTTTTTTGCCTTGCGTGCGCTCATTTGCTAAGCAGCGCTAGTTCAATGACTGGCCGGAAAACTCGGGCCGCAGTTTGGCGATGGCCTCCTGCAAAAACCCGGGGATGATGGCCCGGCGCGTGGCGGCGAGGCAATCCGGATCCTGCAGCCGGCGCATCAACTCGGCGTATTTTTTTTCGCCATGCTTGGCGATGATGTCCTGCTTGCGCTCCGGCTTGACGGCATGCACCAGCATGCTGCGCGGGTCAGCCTCCGGATGAAACTGCACGCCGATGATTTCCGGAGAGACGCGGATGGCGGTGATCGAGCGCTCCAGCGGAATATGCGGCCGGATCTTTTCGAGCGAGAGAATCTCCGCGCCCAGGGCTTGCAGGGTCTGGGTGTTGGGCTCGACCACCTGCCAATCGCGGAAATCCGCGGCGTAGAACGGATTCTCCAGGCCGGCGTAGAGACGCTCGCGCTCGCCGGCAGGCGTTTTGTGAATCGGCATGATGCCGAACGATTTCGAGCCCCGTTTGGTGACTTCAGCCAGCTTGAAGAAACGACACATCATTTGAAAAGAATGGCAGATGGCAAAGACATACTTGCGGGCCTGCGCGCGTGTTGCCCGCTGATTGTGCCGCCAAACCGCCTCCCACCATTTGAAATAGCGGCGTTCCCACACCTTGCCGTCGCCGTCAAACGGGCTGCCCGGCCCACCGGTGGAGACAAAGATATCGAAATCCAGCGAACAAATCTCCGCCTTGTAGCGCGTTGCAAAGACCTCGAAGGCAACCGGCTGCGCCCAGTATTTGCCGTCACTCTCCGCAAGCAGTTCTTTGATGCAGCGCATGCCCTCGTTGGGCAGGTTGTCGTAAAGATCGAGTATGGCGACGCGAATGGGCGCGACGGTGGCCGGCGGCCGTGGCGCGGCGGGCCGGCGATGAGTTTTTCTTGCGATGGTTGAGGTTGGCATGCGAGCCATCGAATGTCGGTCACGGGATGATTGCTTGCGAGCGAAGGCTTCGCCGGTGAAGCCGCCCGCTGCCCCGCCGGTTTACGAAAGTGCGATTACAGGCGGTCTCTGCGGCCGGCAACCACCAGCGGGCGAAACAAAATAGAAAAAAATCCATGCAAGCGCAAGCGTTGCGCTGCTGCAAGGCCAAGTCTTGCGATCCCTTGAAGTGAGGTCATTGGTTCGCTCGGCAAGTCTGCAACGGCGCATTGCTGGGCAGGAACAGAATTCCGGTCGTGTGTCATGCCCCGGCGGGATTGGGTTCGACCCGGCGTGAGCATACATTTCCTCGCAATTGCGCCAACACTACCTCACCACATGATACTCCGTCTGCCGCGGCAATACCCATGAGATTTTGCCGGCCTGGTCGATCGCTGCCTCCTCCTCCATGCCGACCCAAAGCACCTGCCCGTCCCATTCCGCCACCGGCGTGGACACCGACAATTCGATCGCATGCCAGGTGTCCGGCAGCAAGACCACGTCGCCGCGGCCCGGCACACCCTCCTGGCGATCCCACAATCCCACCAGCGGACCGGCGCCGTGGCCGTGGTCACCGATGGGATGCGTGTAGATGCTGCCCTCCAGCCCTGCGGCTTTCATGGCAGCCAGGGCCTTCGCCAGAATCTCGTTGCCGCTCTGGCCCGGCTGCATGCGTTCCAGCAGCAGATCCTGCAGGCGATTGGCATTCTGTAGCGCGCGTTTAATCCCTGCCGGCGGTTCCCGTTCGCCGGGCCGCAGCACATAGCCCATGTGTTGCGTATCGGTGTGTAATCCCAGTGCTGTGAGTCCGAAATCGACATGCAGCACGTCGCCGGCCTCGATCACCACGCCTTCGTGCTCGGCCAGCAAGCTCTCACGCGCGCGGCCGCGGCGCTGCACCGTGACGGAAGGATGAAACCAGGTCGACAGACCGAGAGCATTGACCTGCTGGCGCAGCCACCACACGACGTCTTCGCTGCTGGTTCGCCCCGGGGTGATCACTTCCCGCGAAAAGCCGCGTGCAATCAAAGCGTGCGCGATTTGCATCAGCTTGCAATAGGTGGGCAGCATCTCGGGAAGCCGCAGCGCGAGATAATCCAGCGGCAGCAACTCGGCGCGCACGAGACGGCTGCGCCATTTGTCACCAAGCGTTTGCTCGAGCGCCTCTCTTTCACTCGCTGACAAGCCATCGGCAAAGGCATGCGTGGCGGAGACGTTGATGCCGAGGGTGGCAGGCTGGCGCTCTTCGATCAACTTGCGCAGCAAAGCCCATTGTGCGTTTCCCCACAGTTCGCGCTGTTCCACCTCCGGATCGCGATACACCGTGTACAGGCCGCCCTGCGAGCTGCCGCCCAACGCCAGCCGCTCGACCCCCAGTTTCTCACCACGGTCATGGAAAACGTAGATGGTGCGGCGCCGCGCGGCAAACGTGGTGGGTGATACCAGCGAGAAAAAGACCGGGTCTTCATTGTACTCGCGGCAGATGACCAGCCACATTTCGACGCCGTGCCGCCGCAGCAACGGCGGCAGCACGTTTTCCAGGCGGAGTTTGAGCCATTCTTGTTGCAGGCGGGCCTGCTCGCGCAAGGAGCCGAGCGCCGGCAGCTCTGCTTGCGCGTGCAGCCTCATTGCGTCGGCGCACAGCGCCGTCAATATCAAACCAAAAAGCAGCACGGCAGGCCGGCGCGATTTCATGTTTTGCATCATTGCTTGCCTTTGCGTTTGAGATTGCAGCGAATTCCGCATCGGACGGCATGCTACGCCGGCCGAGGCGAGAGGGTCACGACCGGCACGCGTCTTAATCCACCACCAGCAGTTTGCGCGTTTGCGCCAATTCGCCGACCTGCAGCCGGAGGAAATAAGTACCGGGCACAAGATTCTTGAGCTGTACGCGCACTTGGTGGGCGCCGGCCGGCCGCATTTCGTCAATGACGGCCGCGAGCTGCTGGCCGGCAAGATTGTAGATGGCCAGTTGCACTCGCGCTCTCATCTGCAATTGATAACTGAGCGTGGTTTCGCCGCGGCCGGCAAGCCGGCGGGAAACCGGGTTGGGATAATTCTGATAGAGCGTGAAGCCGCGCACTGCGCCCGTCGCCGGCTGCGCGATTACAGTTGCCGGTTCGCCGAGCAGCGGCCGCTCCCACACGCCGTTGCCGTGCGTGGCGGCACGCAGCGCGCGATTATGCGGTGATACGGACAGATCCATCACCAGCGCGGTGGGCATGTTGTTCTGCCAGCTTTGCCAATGCGCGCCGCCGTCGCGTGAAACATAAACGCCGAGATCATTGCCGAAATAGAGATGATGGGGAAACTGCGGATCGATGGCAATCGCCGAGGAGGGGACATCCGGCAGGCCGGTGCCCAGATCTTGCCAGCGCAACCCGGCATCATCGGATCTGAACAAGTGTGAAGTGCCGAAGCCGGAAAACACCAGGTAGACTTTCCGGCTGTCATGCGGATCCACGGCCAGGTCCATCGGATAACGATCCGGCAGGTCTGCGGTAATATCTTCCCAGGTGGCGCCGCCGTTGCTGCTGAAGAAAAGCAGCGGGCGGCTGTAGATCGGCGCAGTGCTGGCGTAGACGGTGTCAGGATTGGTTGCGGATACCGCCAAACACAACACCGGGTTGCCGTCCAGCGGAAAGTTGTTGTTGGTGGCCAGCCACTGGCCGGCAGCGTTAGTGGACTTGTACACGCGATCGGTGGCGGCATAGAGGATATTGCCGTTCGAGGGCGCGACCAGATAGGGCGCGACGAATCCGGTGGTGTTCGTGTCACGGATGATGCCGTTGCTCGCGCCGAACCAGGAATTTTCCTTGCCGCGATTGGTTGATTTGTAAAGTCCCAAATACTGGCTGGCGCCATACATGATGTTGTCGTTGAACGGATCGATGGCGGTACAGCAGCCGTCGCCGCCCAGCACGCGGCGCCAGGCCGGGGTGCCCTCGTAAACCACCGTGCAGTTGTCCTGCAGGCCGCCGATGGCCAGCGCGGAATCACCGCCGGCGTTGGAGAAGCGCTGGTAGAATTGCGTGGTGGCATACCCGCCGTTCAAGCCTGCAAAGGTTTCGCCGCCGTCGGTGCTGCGAAACACACCGCCATCATTGGTGAAATAGATGATCTCCGGATTGACGGGATCTTCCGCCACGGCATGATGATCGGCATGCGAGTAATTTGGCGGGCCTTCCGGGCCGCCCACCGGCACGACACCAAAGTACCACGCCGCCCAGTTCGACTTTTTTCTGAGCGTGCGGCCGCCATCAATTGACTTCCACAGATCGATGCCGCCCACGATCACGGTGTCGGGATGGCGCGGATGCACCCAGACAAAATGAGAATACCAGCCCTGATATTGCGCGATGTTGAGATTCGAGACTTGCTCCCAACTCGTGCCGCCGTCGTTGCTGCGAAAGAGGCCGATGCCGCTGAAATCATTTGCCACGTCGGCATACATGATTTGCGGATTGGCCTGGTGAATCGCAAGGATGGTTTTGCCGGTGTAGTTGGCAGGCAAGCCATTACCCAGCTTCTGCCAGAATTCGCCGCCGTCGCGCGTGCGATAGACGCCGGCACCCGGGCTGCCGAGATTGCCGCACGCTACAAAGACGGTGTCCGGGTGGCGCGGATTGAGGTCAACGTCCATGGCCATGAGCACGCTGTGCACCTGCGCCCAGGTCGCGCCGGCATCGCTGGATTTGAACGTGCCCTCGGTGGTGCCGGCGTAGAGGATGCGGGAATCTGTGGGATGCAACGCGAGCGCCTGCACGCCGCGGCGTTGATGATAGCTCCAGTCCAGGCATTTCGACCACGTTGTGCCGCCATCGGTGGTTTTGAGTATGCCGATGCCATAGCTGCCGCGCGTCGTGCGCACCGTCACCCCGCCGGTGGCATCCTGATAGCCATAGACTTCGCCGGTGCCCACATAGATCACATTGGTGTCGGCCGGATCAATCACAATGGCGCCGACGCCCAGCATCGGAAAGCCGGTCTCAACGTATTCCCAAGCTTGTGCGCCCACGCCGCCGGTGAAACTGCGCCAGAGGCCGCCGCTGGCTGCCCCCACGTAGATGGTGTTGGGGTTCTTGGGATTGATGGCAATGGCATTGGTTCGACCGCCGATGTTTTGCGGGCCGAGCAGCTTCCACTGCGAATTGGCTGATGACTGAACTCTGCCTTTGGCCAAGGCCGTGCGAGTGAACTCGAACGCACGATAGAAGCCCTGATCGGGAATGATTCGGTTGGGATAAGCGCGCGCCGCAGAAAAAAAGTTCAGCGCCTGCATGGCCCCGGAAGGCGGTCGCGAACGGTGAAATGCTTGCTTCGTTTCGCTACTGCCGAAACGGCCGAGCACGGCATAACCGGCCAGCAGGGCAACGAACAACAGCGCGGCAAGCTGGAAAGGTCTGTGGTTGGATCGCATATTTCCTCACAACGGTATCGGTTCGGCGTGGTGGACGCTGCGGGAGCGCGCCGGTCATGAAACCAGGAGACTGCCCGGACGGCAGTCACTTTGAGCGGGCATGGGATCGCCCGGCAAACAGTGGGAATTTCCCGCCGAAGAAGCAATTGAAATCTTACCATAACAAAATGTCATGGCGGGGTTTCCGCATCCCCCGCCTCGTGTCATTATTTCTAGATGGTTCTGGCACGGTGGGCTTTTCTGTCAGAACGCTGCCGGTCTGCTTGGGTAAGGTGGTTCTACTTGGGATGGGTTCGTTATGGGGAACCAGCAATTCCTTCCGTTTATCTTGGCTGCCGTTATCATCGCCCTTGCCGTGGTGCGCGGCATGGAACTCTACCGCGAAGAAGTCGACCTTCATCAGCGCGATGAGATCGCGAAGACGTTGATGGCAGCAGCGCTGCGGGCGCAGGCCTGGTATCGCCGGCCGGCCGCCATGGGCGGAGGCGAGCGATCATTTGCCGCCCTCACCTGGGCAAAACTCAATATCAACCCGGAAACTCCGAATGCGGTGCTGTCAATGTCGCACCGGCAGCGCGGCAGTGTTTGCCTCACCGCGGTCAGCCTCGCCGATACCACGCAGCGAATTTGCTACATGGTCTTTCCCGATTCCCTCGTCTTGATGCCTTGACGCTGGGCGCGGGCAGTACACGCCCGGTTCAGCCGTCGCAGGATGCTGTCCGTCTCCTTCCACCGGCCGGTTCCTGTCACGCCACTGCTGCCACCCGCATGCCCTCGCTTGACCGCACCGGTGCGGCAACAAACAGCGCTTGCACGAGAATGATTTCAGGCTATATTCCACTCCGGCCAGCCCGCCATCGTCTGCGTGCTGGACCTGCGAATGGTGGAATAAAGCAAACCGCATTGGGGTTTGTTTCAGAAAAAATGCCGGACTTGCATCATCTTGGAGATTTGCCCTTATGTCGATTTTCGATCCGATCAAGCGTGTGCAACGCCTGCGGCAGGCCGATCCCCGTCGCCGGCCGGATGCCGATTTGCGTGATCGTATTCCGCCGGGACAGTATCGCACGGAGAAATTTCCGGTGCTCACTTATGGCGAGACGCCGGTGATCGATCGCCAGGACTGGCGGCTCAGGGTGTGGGGGCTGGTGGAGAATCCCATGACTCTCACTTGGGAGGAATTTCAGGCGTTGCCGCGCAAGAAGATTCACGTGGATATTCACTGCGTCACGCGCTGGAGTCTGTTGGATTCCGAGTGGGAGGGCGTGCCGTTTGCCGCGATTGCCGAGCGCGCGAAGCCGTTGCCCGCGGCTCGGGTGGTGATGGAGCATTCTTATGGCGGCTACACCACGAACATGCTGCTCGATGAGATGTATGATGATGACGTGATTCTCGCCGACACGTATGGCGGCCAGCCGCTGGCGCGCGATCATGGCGGGCCGCTGCGGATGGTGGTGCCCAAGCTCTACTTTTGGAAAAGCGCGAAATGGCTCAATGGACTGGAGTTGCTCGAGCGCAACGCGCCGGGCTTCTGGGAGCGCTACGGCTACCACATGCACGGCGACCCCTGGACCGAGGAGCGGTTTGGCTAGCTAATGCCTTGTTTTTGTGAGCCAGCGTTGCCATCGTTTCAAATCTGTTCCAAATTATCCTTCATCCAAGTACCGTTCGAGCGCAATGCGAAATGCCTCGCTCGAAGATTGCAGGCCATTTTTCAGCGCTGTGTCCTTCACCAAATTCCATTGCGGTCCTCTCGACTCTGGAACCATTGCAGGAGAGTTTGCGCGGCCGTGGCAAGTCCAAAATAGAAATGCCCGATTCTCACCAACGCCGTCCGCGCGCGGTGCGAATCGCGCATTTTGCCAGCGCGGTGGCGACGGCTTGCTCCAAAAAATTGCTTTGCCAAAATGATGCCCAAGTCGCTATTTTGCCGGCCGAGCTTCGTGCGAAAAGCGACAAGCCTTCGTTTCGGACAAGTCTAACGTGTGACCGTTCCCATTCACAAAGGCCGGACCCTGCCGGCCGGCACGTTGCGGGGCATTCTGCGCGATGCCGATCTTGGCATTGACGAATTCCGCGGCCTCCTGTAGATTCCCTGCCTGCAAATTTCCCACCTGAGACCAAAAAGCTCGCTAATCCTGCGATAAACCACTCATCCCGACACACCTGCGGCTGCGGCAGCATTTTGAGAATCATCGCTGCAATTCGATGGGAAAGTGTCCGCATGCCAGTGCGGTGGCGGCAGCTTTCTCCGCAGATAACGGAGGGCCTACTCGCTGCTTGCTTTTGCGCCGGCAGTTCTGCATTTTTTCGCCACATTCCGGCGGACTGAATGAATGCCAACATCGTGAATGAGAAATGATCATGAATGAGCCCACACAAAAACCCGTCATCTTCCTGGCCTTTGCCCAAGACCGCGTTCAAGGCGGTGCCTATTTGCGCAACCTGCCCGCTGAACTCGACGGCATTCGAAAAGCCTTGCAGAAAGCGCGGCAGGCCCAACTATGTGAGGTGGAAGAGCGAGCCAACGCCACGGTCGAAAACATCTGCGATGTCTTTCAAGAATTCCAAGACCGCATCGCCATCTTCCACTTCGGCGGCCATGCCGACAGCTTCGAACTCTTGCTCGAATCGCTGGCCGGCGCGCATGCCGCGGCGCATCGTGAGGGCTTGGTTTCGTTTCTAGTGAGACAACTCGGACTGAAACTGGTCTTCCTGAACGGCTGCAGCACGCAGCAGCATGCCCTGGATTTGAAGGAAGCCGGCATTCCCGCGGTGATCGGCACTGCCCGGACCATCGACGACGCCGTGGCCGCGGACTTGGCGGTGCGCTTTTACAAGGGTCTGGCCGCGGGCCATACGATCGAGCGCGCCTGGGCCGAGGCCGTGGATCAAGTGAAGATGGAAAAAGGCCCGGACTGGCGGGCGCTGCACTGGCAAGGCAAAACCGAAACGCCCGACCGGTTTCCGTGGGAAATCTGCTACCGCGAAGGCGCGGAGAAAGTCAAAGACTGGAACCTGCCCGATGCCGCCGGCAATCCGTTGTTCGGCCTGCCGGAGATTCCTGAAGACTACTTCATCAAGCTGCCGGAACAGCCCTTCATCGGACTGGAATATTTCAGAAAAGAGCACGCTGCCATTTTTTTCGGACGCGGCGCCGAGATTCGGAAACTGTACAACTACGTCACCGGCATTCACCCGATCATTCTGTTTTACGGCGAATCCGGCGTGGGCAAGTCTTCGTTGCTCGATGCCGGACTCTTGCCGCGCCTCGAGCACGACTACACGGTGCAATATGCTCGCCGCGATGCCACCGAAGGCTTGACCGCGACCTTGCTGCAAGCTCTGCAAGCCGCCGGCGCCACCACCGAGGAACCCGCCGCACTGCTGGAGGCTTGGCTCAGGATCGAAGCGAAAACTAATCGGCCGCTCATTGTCATTCTCGACCAGGCGGAGGAGACCTTCACTCAGCCGCTCAAGAATCACCCGGAAACCGGCCGCGAGTTGGAAGTCTTTCTCGCAGCGAGCATGGGCGTTTTTGATCATCCCGGCCAACGCCCGCGCGGCAAGCTCATTCTGAGCTATCGGAAGGAATACCATCCGGAGATTCAAGCTGCCTTCCAATCATTCTCGTTGCCCCATGCGCCGATGTTTCTCCGGCAGCTCGACCGCACGGGCATCATCGAAGCGGTGGAGGGATTGACCCGCTCTGCCCACACGCAGGAGAAATATCATCTCGAAATTGCCGAAAGTGAACAGGGAGACCTGGCGGAGACCATTGCGACCGATCTTTTGGCCGACCAGAAATCGGCCATCGCGCCGGTGCTGCAGATGGTATTAACCAAGCTCTGGCACAGCGCCGTGCAAGAAAGTCCCCACGCGCCGCGCTTCACCTTACCGCTCTATCACCAGCTCAAGAGCGCCGGCATTGCCATGGATGAATTTCTGCAGCAGCAGATGGCGCAGTTGCGGCAGTGGAATGAGGAGGTGGTGGCCTCCGGCCTCGCGCTCGATCTGCTCCACGCCCACACTACGCCTCATGGCACCGCCGGAACTTGCAGCCTGACTGAATTGCGGCGGGCCTACAGCCACCGCCAAGAAATTCTCGAACCGCTGCTGGTCGAATGCAAACGCCTTTACCTGCTCACCGATGGCCAAGAGAAACAGAATGCTTCCACCCGATTGGCGCACGACATTCTGGCGCCGGTGATCATGCGCGAATACCAAAACTCCGACAAGCCCGGCCAACGCGCGGCGCGGGTACTGAGCAGCAAGCTGCCTGATTTCAAAGCTGACGAGATAAACGTCTGGCTAGACAAAGCCGACCTCACCGTGGTGGAAAAGGGTTACCAAGGGATGCGGCAATTGGCCGATTCGGAACAACGGCTGCTGCAAATCAGCCAGAAACGCCGGCATCGTGGCCGTCTGATCCTATACACAATAATCGTTGTTCTTGCTGGATTCTCCGGTCTGGCCTATTGGGGCATACGTAGCTCGCTTGAAAAGGACAAGCAGATTGCCAAGCAAGGCGAGCAACTGAGGTATTCTCAAGATGCCGTCATACAGCGACTCAAAAAATTGGACTATTATGACTCCGGTTGGAATCCTGAGGGCAAAGGCATTGTGCATCAATATCAACTGCAAAACGACAGTCTGGTGGTTTATGACGGCGCTACCAAACTCGATACTAAACTCTATTGGCAGCGTTCCGGCTCTAAAGAAACTATGACCCATGACCAGGCTTCAGCTTATGTTGACAGCTTGAACCACATCAAGTTTGCGGGATACAACGACTGGCGTCTGCCGACTCTGGAAGAAGCGATGTCATTGATGGAGCCTGAGAGAAAGAACGGTGATTTGTATATTGACCCGATTTTTGATGCCACGCAAAAATGGATTTGGACATCGAGTAAACAAGCTGCGGGCGTGGCGTGGTTAGTCAACTTCAACCATGGCAATTGCGACACCAACGATGTCAACCGCTACAACTACGTCCGTGCAGTGCGCTCCGGACAATCTTGATCATTTGGTTATTTGAATCACTTGATCATTTTCTTTGGGTGGAACGTGACCATCGAAAGCTTGCAAACTCATAGGCCCGAGCAAGGCTGTTACAAAGCTCGCCCCGTGGGATAGTGGGACCACAAGATCAATAATCAGATCAATGATGAGTATCCCACGGGGCGAGCGGCCTCGAAAAATTTTTTTGGAAAAGGAGCCTGCCATGGCCCAATACGAGCATCTCCCAATTTACAAAAAAGCCTACGATCTGACGCTCTACTTCGAAAAGATCGTGCGCGGGTTCAGCCGTTACGACAAATACACGCTGGGCGCCGAGCTGCGCCAGCTCTCCCGGGAGGTGATGCGCCTGATTCGCCGCGCCAATGACGCCGAGAACAAGGCCGCAATCCTGCTGGAAAACCGTGAACGGCTCGAAGATTTGAAAATGACTGTGCGCTTGTGCAAAGACATGCGCGCGTTTCAGAATTTCAATTCATTTCAGTACAGTATCAACGAGGTGGTGGACTTGTGCAAGCAGAATGAAGGCTGGTTGAAATCCGCGCTGCAAAAAAGTGGACGGCCAGAATCCTCGTCGCCTGCCCAGGCGTCGCAGGAGCGTGCCCAGCGATGATTGTGCGCCCCGGCCACCCCGGACGGTTGTTGGCGGGTCTGGGGTATGAGCTTGCCGGCAATCCTATCCCGCCAGCGGGAATGGATTGGACGTGGGTTCCGCCGCAGCGGAACCGTAAGTGTCGGGGCAAGCCTGCGGGCGTGGCGTGGAAAGTCAACTTCAACAATGGCAATTGCAACACCAACAATGTCAACAACAACAACTACGTCCGTGCAGTGCGCTCCGGAGAATCATCATCCGCTCGATAATTTCCCGCGGATGTACCAGGCGTATCTGGCGTGCCGCCGCACGAAGCGCAATCGCGCCAGTGCCCTAAGGTTCGAGCTGAATCATGAGGAAAACCTGCTTCAGCTCCTCGCCGAGCTGCGGGAGCAGCGCTACCAGCCGGCTACCTCCATCTGCTTTTACACGCGCAAACCGAAGGCCCGCGAGATTTTCGCCGCTGACTTTCGGGATCGCGTCGTCCACCACCTCGTTTATGGTGAAATCGCGCCGCACTGGGAGAAGAGCTTCATCCATCATTCCTACGCCTGTCGTAACCGTAAAGGCATTCATGCGGCGGCGAAAGCGCTGCAACGAATGTTGTGCCGAATTACCGCCAATGGCCGGCGGCGAGCTTATTTTCACAAGATCGACATTCACAATTTCTTCATGACCATTGACCGCCGCCGGCTTTTTGACATATTGGCGCGGCGCTGCCGTGATCCGCAAATGCTGCAACTCTTGCGCGTCATCGTGTTTCACGATCCCACTGCCGACTACGTGTTGCAAGATCGCGACAACCTGCGCGACCTGTTGCCGCGGCACAAGTCCCTGTTCCATGCCGCGCCGTTTTGTGGCTTGGCCATCGGCAATCTCACCAGCCAGTTCTTTGCCAATGTTTACCTCGATGAATTGGATCAATTCGTCAAGCACGTCTTGCGGTGCCGCCATTACTTGCGTTACGTGGATGACTGCATTCTTCTCGCTGCCGACGCCCAACAGTTGCAGGAATGGCACGCGGCGATTGCCGTCTTCCTCGCAGAACGGCTGGCGCTGCGGCTGAATGAACGGGCAACGCGGCTCGGCCCAGTGGCAGGTGGAATCGACTTTGCCGGCTTCATCGTGTCCCCCGGCCGCCGATTGGTGCGGCGGCGCGTCATCGGCAACCTGCGCGAGAAACTGCGGCAGGTTGAGCGCCAACTGGTGGCCCGGCTGCCGACTTACACGGCCTACCGTTTTGATGAGCCAACGCTGAACAAATGCCTGGCCATGCTCAACTCTTATCTGGGGCATTTTCAGCACGCCCAGACGCGCGGCTGCGTGGTGCGCTTGTGGCGGGAGTTCCCTTTTCTGCGGCACTATTTCAAGCTCACGCCGCGCAAGGTCACCCTGCTCACCAAGCCCCTGCGGCGCATGAGAAGGCTGCAGCAACAAGTGCGCTGGCTGCGGTGGCGCTTTGCCGGCCATCTTTGTCTCGTTGCAATCGGCTGCTACTACGAAGCCTTCGGTGCCGACGCGCAACGGCTGGCTGCTTTGACGGGGTTGCGCTTGCACGAAACCTGGCGCGGCCTGCGCTTCGGTTGCGGCTTCCACCGGAAACACCGGCACGGCATTCTGGCCCGGCTGAAAGAGCAGCGCGTGCCCCTGGTGTTGATCCACGAAACCGGTCGCGAGCTGTATGGCACGAAGGAGAGAATGCCGTATGTGATGGTGGAGTTTCCGTCGAACAACCTGTGGCCCGCTCCGGAGCTGAAGGACGCGCGCTGTGGCGAACGCACCGTGCCAATACGACAACGTTGAGTCGAATTCTATGGCACAGACAAATAGCCCCAAGGGGGCGAAATGTAGCAGCGAAGGGCAACGCCCTGGGAAAACCGTGGTCAGGAGAAATCACCAAGCCCCACCAGGGCGCCATAGAACCGCATCAGGAATGCCGCCCCTGCAGGGCTAAATGCGACAAATCCCATCGGTTCCCAGGGCGCTGCCCGTGGGCTATTACATGCGACCCGCCGGGGTCAAGCTGGCCCTCTGAAGAAGACAGCGTGTGCTTGCCGTTTTAGTACTAATGTGATCAGAAGGTGTCATCGGATGCGAAAGAGTAACAACATGAGGTTTTACCATGTCATTTAGTCCGGAAGCAATCATTGGAATCCTAGGGGCACTGGCATCGGTTGTGACTGCCATATTTGGCTATCCCGTATGGAAACAGTGGCGCACGCAGCGGCTGCTTGAAAAGAGTTTTGGTGCGGAATTGTATGATCGCGGAACGATTGAACGTTCCACGCACTATTACATTCGTCCGAATTGCTCCAGCATTGATCCGGCGCAGGAAGCAGAGATTCGTCAGGTTGTTGTCACCAAGGAAGGTCTCTTTGAAAAAATTGACGAGTATCTCTCCGTTGAACCCCATTCTCGTCATCTCCTGTTGTTGGCTGATAGCGGCATGGGCAAATCTTCGTTTGTGTTGAACTACTACGCTGACAACCAAGACCGGGCCAAACGCAGCCGTCACCGTCTGGCTGTTATTCCACTTGGCATACCCAACGTCAACGAAGTCATTGCAAAAATCGATAACAAACGCGATACGGTCATTTTCCTCGACGCCTTTGATGAAGACACCCAAGCGATCAAAGACCATCGTGACCGGCTTTTTGAATTGATGGAAGCCTGTCGTGAATTCAAGCGGGTGTTGATCACTTGTCGCACTCAATTCTTTCCCAGTGATGAAGAAATACCGAAAGAAACCGGTATTGCGCGAATTGGCCCGCGCCGCCTCGGCCAGTCCCGCGTTTATGAATTTTGGAAACTTTACTTGACCCCACTCACCGACGCGCAGGTCGATTTGTATATCCGCAAGCGCTATTCAATATTTCGACCTGACAAACGCAAGAAAGCGCGTGAATTGGTTCAAAAAATTCCCTTGCTCAGCGTTCGTCCTATGTTGCTGGCCTACATTCCGGACCTTCTGGACAGCAACACTAATATCGAACACTCATTCCAATTGTACGACATCATGGTGGAGAAATGGTTCGAACGCGAAAAGGGCTGGGTGCCGCCCGAGTCCTTGCGTGCCTTTTCCGAGCGCCTAGCAGTTGATCTCTACCTCAACCGCGAAAAGCGCGGTGCTGAGCGTATTGCCGGTGCCGAGCTCCTGCCTCTCGCCCGGGAATGGAAGATCAATCTCGATGATTGGCAACTCCGCGGCCGTTCCCTGCTCAACCGCGATGCCGGCGGCAATTACAAATTTGCCCATCGTTCAATCATGGAATATCTGTTTGTGAAGCAGTTCTTGGCCGGCGAGAAAGCCTGCACGGGACTGAAGTGGACGGATCAAATGAAGCGATTTTTGGTAGAGATAGTTCGACATCAATGGCGAACACAACACAAACTAGAATGTGATTTGGCAAAAGTTGATCTAACTGAGAGCGAACCACCTTTCGTGCTCAGAGCTACGGAAAAAAGGCTCAGTACGGGTGAAGTGAAGCACATGCTGGAATCGGTTGACCTCTTCGCTACCGATTGGAACAAGAATGCACGCGGATTGCCCCATGTTTATGAAATCCGTGACCGCTCTGGCGTGAAAGTAGTGGTCGATCATGCCACTGGCCTCATGTGGCAGCAAGGCGGTTCTAATGACTCAATGCGTTTCGGAGACGCCGAAAAGCATATTCAGAAACTCAATCGCGAGAGGTTCGCTGGCTACAACGATTGGCGGCTGCCGACCCTGGAAGAGGCAATGTCTCTGATGGAGCCAACGAAAAAGAACGGCGATTTGTACATCGATCCCGTGTTTGACAAGACACAACGCTGGATTTGGACCGCGGACAAAGGATCTGCGGGCGTGGCGTGGGTAGTCCTCTTCGACAGTGGCGATTGCAGCACCCACAATGTCACCAACGGCAACCACGTCCGTGCAGTGCGCTCCGGACAATCTTGATCATTTGGTCATTTGAATCATTTGATCATTTTCTTTGGGTGGAAGGTGACCGTCGAAAGCTTGCAAATTCGTAGGTCGGAGCACGGCTGTTACAGAGCGAGCGCCAGCGAGCGGCTTCGAAAATTTTTTGAAATTTCGCCCCTAGCCGGCCAGCAGCTTTCTTTGGCGCGTGAACAGACGGTTTGGCTGAGAAATTGTCGAAGGGCAGGAGGCAAAGGCATTCCGAAGCACGGTATGCCTTTCATTTTTTTCGCTGCCACCAACGCGTGGCGATCATTCCCGCCAGCAGCAGTGCCTGCAATCCCACCCACCAGTCTCCAAAGCGCGCGTAGATGGTCGGCGGCATTTCCAGCAACGGAACTTGAGCGGCAAAGGACGCGGCCTCATCGAAGGCCGTGCGATTCGTGATCTCACCGGTCGGCAAAATCACCGCGGAGATGCCGGTGTTGGTGCTGCGCACTTGCGCCATGCGCGCTTCGACGCAGCGCAATTGCGAGAGCGCGAGATGCTGCTCCGGCTCCTGATAGCGGCTGTACCAACTGTCGTTGGTCACGTTCAAGATGAGGTTGGCGTTTTTTTGATCGTAGACGCGCATGTAGTGCGGCGAGAGCGCCTCGTAGCAAATCAGCGGGGCGATGCGAAAATCGCCGTAAACCATGATCTCCGGCCCGGGGCCGGCGCCAAAAGTTGACACCGCCGGAATCAAATCCTTGAGCGCGGGAAACCAATCGGAGAACGGCATGTATTCGCCGAAGGCCAGCAGAATGTGTTTTTTGTACAATGCCGCCGGCTCGAATTTGCCCGGCGCGGTCAGGCTCATCGAGTTGTAGATCTTGTAGACGGGTTTGCGCTCACGCACGTAGCCGCCGGTGACGATCGGCGCGCCGGCTTTCTCGGCCAAATCCGCCAGCTCTTGATGCGTCGGATGGAATTCCGGAAACGGATAGGGATACCCGCCTTCCGGCCACAACACCAGGTCGAGTTTTTCCCGGCGCTGCTGCAGCAGTTCGAGCGTGAGGTCGCGGTGGACTTCGAAAAACTTGTAAATCGTGGCGGAGTTGCCGTATTGCGCCTGCAGGCGTTCGTAGTTGCCGAGATTCCCCTGCACCACACCGATGTTCTTGTGCGTGGCGCGCTGCATCTCTGCTTCGACTTGCTGCAGGCGAAAGTGGCCATACCCAAAGCTGAACAGCAGCATGGCCAGTCCCACGCCGGCGGTGATGATTCTCTCGGCGTTGTCGAAGAGCGCCGGCGAGCCGTGCGGCAGGCGCCTGCGCAGCACGGGTTCGAGCAGCGCAAAAATGGCGTAATTGACCCATAAGATTTGCATCGTGAGCAGGAACGGCCCGCCGAGATCGGCAATCTGAATCAGCGAAATCACTTGATAAATGGCGTTGCCGACGTACCAGTCGAATAATTTCGGGAAGTACCGTTCGACGATGACAAACACCGCCGGCACCCACAACACCTGCCACTTCATGGAAAGTAGCCGGCGCAGCCACGCCACCAAACCGCCGGTGACTGCAAGATTGGAAGCGCCCACTGCCGCGTACAGCAGCACGATGGGCACGGCCAGCCACCACGGCAGCCCGCCGAATTCAACCACCGTGTAGGCGATCCAGAAGAAGCCGCCGAGCGCCATGACGAAGGAATACAGCCAGGTGTATTTCACCGTTTCTTTGATGCCGTCGCAGTGATTGAGCAGCCAGAAATAGGGCACATAGGCAAGCGCGGCCAGCGGCGTCCAGTTGATGGCGGGGTAGGAAAGAAAGCCGAGGCACCCGCCAGTGATGGCCATGAGGAGCTTGAGGCGCCGCCGCCCGCGCGCGGGCGGGTTCGTGTTGCGGGTGCCGCGCGCCGCGGCAGGGGAGAGGGGATTCCGGGATCGCTTCATGCTCGCCTTTGCCCCCGCCAGCTTTCGAGTTCCCGGCGAGTCTTCTTGGTGGGCCGGCCTTTTGCGGGGCGGGGCAGTCGCCGTTCTGCTGTCTTCATCAGCTTCATCAGCTCCAGCGTTTCAGGTGACAGCTCGGGCGTGGTCTCCTCGTAGATGAGTTTGGCATCTTTCGCGGAGAGGCCGCGCATGGGGATTTCCTTGATCGTCAGCGTGCGATAGTGATGTGAGATTTTGACGGTCAAGACGTCGCCGACGTTGACGGTCTTCGAAGCCTTGGCGACATGGTCATTCAATTTGACGCGGCCCAACTCGCATTCGCGCGCGGCCTGTTCCCGGCTCGGAAAAATGCGGGCGAGCTTGAGCCATTTGTCGAGGCGCATCGCGCGGCCGAAGCCGGGGGGATCAGCAGTTCCTGCGGGCATGGTTGAGAATCAATTATTGGTTTTCGAAGAGAGAACCTTGTTGCTGGGCGATTTGAAGCTTGCGGGCGCGTATTGCCTGCCGTCTTTTCTCCATTTCTTCCCGCGCCGGCAAGTACCAGTCATGAAATTCTTTGTGCAACGCCTTCATTGAGTTGCTTGATCTCCCGGGAGAGTTTTTCCTGGAGGCGAGTCAGATGCTCTATGGCGTCCGCCCAAGACGCCTTTTGCTCCAATGCTTTTGTCTCCGGAGTGTTCGCGGACATGGATGTCCTCCTGCGGAAATGAGCTTTTCAACTCGGTTTCGTGGTCAAAGTCTCGACCTGCTGCTGCAATTCGACATGATCCTGGCGCAATGTGGCCACTTCCGTCTGCAACCGCTCGACCCTTTTTTCAAGGTTGTTGGTTCTGTCGTCCTGCAGCAAGGACGTTCTTTTTGTCTCGGCCTGCACTTCAGTCAGTCTGTCATGCCATTCTTTGGCCCTTTGATCGATCCTCGCAAAAGCCTGATTGCCGGCGTCGGGAATCATCTTCCCCAGCGCGTCCAAATTTTCTCTTGTGAAAGCATCGAGAGCGGCCAAGTTCTTTTCAACGCTGCTGATCCGTGTGTTGACCTGCTCGAAGCCGGTTTGCATTTCAGCGCGAAGCTGCTCGTTACCGGCTTGCATTTCGCTGCGAAGCTGTCCGATCTGGACCTGCATCTCGCCGCGAAGCTGCTCGTTACCGGCTTGCATTTCGCTGCGAAGCTGTCCGATCTGGACCTGCATCTCGCCGCGAAGCTGTTCGTTACCGGCTTGCATCTCGCCGCGAAGCTGTTCGTTACCGGCTTGCATTTCGCTGCGAAGCTGCTCGTTGCCCGCCTGCATCTCGCCGCGGAGCTGCTCGTTGCCCGCCTGCATCTCGCCGCGGAGCTGCTCGTTGCCCGCCTGCATCTCGCCGCGAAGCTGCTCGTTGCCCGCCTGCATCTCGCCGCGGAGCTGCTCGTTGCCCGCCTGCATCTCGCTGCGAAGCTGCTCGTTGGTCTGCTTGAATCCAGCTTCCATCTCGCTGCGAAGCTGATCGATCTTCGCAATGATCGTTTTCAAGCTTGCTTGGCGCGCTGTCGTTTTCTTCTTGGGTTTTCCAGGCATACGATCCTCCCCGAGTTTAAAAGAGTTTGAGTTGTTGATCTGCAATCTTGTCACTGCTCTTGGTTGCTCTGGCCTGCCAATACTCGTAAGCCTTGAGTTGCTCTTCAATATCCAACAAAAAGCGCGAAGCCGCGAATTTGCGCGACTTGCCAAAGAGCACGCGGCTGGCGGCACGCACAAGATAAAGCCGTTCCTGCGCGCGCGTCATGCCGACGTAAAACAGCCGGCGCTCCTCGGCGAGATCGCCTTGCAATTCCTCCAACTGCATCGGCGTCAAGTTTTCTTCGCAGCCGATGATGAAAACCACGGGAAACTCCAGGCCTTTGGCGGCATGCAGCGTCAGCAGCGAGATCTTTTCCACCTGTGCCTCGATTTGATCCGCCTCGCGTTGCAGGGCAAGCGCATCCAGTAGCGCGCGCGGGGAGGAGTGCCAGTGCGCCAGTCCCGCCAGGCGCTGCCAATGCGGCCACCAATCTGGCGGAGCCTGGGTCTTTGCCTGCTGCTGCACGCCAGCCAGCAGATTGGCGAGCGCCGTTGCTACTCCCAAGCCCTGCAGTTCCCGGGCAAATCGTGTGGCGATTTCTGCTGCAAATTGCAGTGCCATGGCCGGCCGCGGTCCCAGTTTCGCATGTTCGGCGAAGCGCGCCAGGAGCAGAGCATCGCGCACCGGCGTGGCCGTGAAATATTCCGCCAACTTCTGCGCAGAGCGCGGACCAAATCCCGGCGCGAGGAGCGCAACGAAACCGGCAAAATCATTCGCGTCGCAGGGCAGTCCGGCCGCCCAACGCATGGCAGCGAGCAACTCGGGCACACCTTTGCGCCGGCGCAGCGGTATCTCGCCGGAAACCTGAAACGGCATGCCGGATCGCTGCAGCGCTTCTTCCAGCGGCGGCCGCAGCGCATTCAGGCGATAAAGAATCGCAAAGTCGCCAAAGCTGTAGCCGCCCTCCGGCGTTTGCGCCACCCGCCCGGAATCCTGCGAGAACAGGCTGGTGCCGCCCACGAGTTTTTCGATTTGGTGCACCACAAACTCGGCCTCGGCCTCGGCCGTGGGCGCCGCATAGATGGTGAGATTCCCCGGCGTGAGCAGTGTTGCCGAAAGCGGCAGCGCCACGCCGTCTGCACCGGCCTCGATGACCTGCCCGGAAGCCGTGAGAATGGTGGCGCCGGAGCGATAGTTTTCTTCCAACCGCATCGTCGTCGCGCCGGCGAAATCCTCGGCAAAGCGGCTGAAATAGCGCACCTCTGCGCCGCGAAAGCCGTAAATCGCCTGGTTCGGATCACCGATCACGGTGAGACAGGCGCCACCCTGCACCAGCAGTTTGAGCAGGCAATGCTGCGCGGGATTGAGGTCCTGATACTCATCGACAAAAATCCAGCGATAGCGCTGATGCACTGTCTGGCGCACTTGCGGGCTGTTTTCCAGCAGGGTGATGGCCTGCAGCAGTAGATCATCGAAATCCCACACGCACAGCCGTTGCAGTGCCGCCTGATAGCGCGCACGCCGGGCCGTTTGTTCGGGCGTTGCCGGACCTGCCAGCGTGGCCTTGTGCAGGGAAATCTCTTCCAGCCAGCGGGAATGTTCAGCGGCGTTTGCCTCCGGCCACAATTCTTGCGCGATCGTTTTCCGGCGCTCGTCAGCGATGATCTCCCAGCTTTGCCGCTCACCGTCATGTTCCCGCAGCAAAACCAGGCAAAACGCATGAAACGTCCCAATAGTGAGCGCTTCCGCCAGGTTGCCCATGCGTTCCTGCAAGCGCTGGCGCATTTCTTCCGCGGCTTTGTTGGTGAAGGTAATGGCGAGCATGCTGCGCGCCGTCTCACCGGATTGCTGGAGGTGAAGGAGGCGATGCACGAGCGTATGTGTTTTGCCGGTGCCCGGACCGGCGATGATGATCAAATGCCCGTCCGCGTGCGTTACGGCCCGGCGTTGCGAGGGATCAAGATTCTCAGAGAACGCATGGGAAGCTCGAGAAGCCGCGGCCTTTGCTGAAGGGAGCGGCGGCGCGGTTGGCTGCGCGAGCGGCTGCGCTTGAGCCGTTGCTTTAGCGCCATTGGTCGTCCGCTCCGCTTCCGCCGGCGCCTCCGCCAGCCCGATTTCGACAAAACTGATTTGCCGGAGATATTCCCGGCGTTCCGCCGGCGTAAAAAGCTGAATCACGCCATACTCGCCGTCGTAGCCCGCTGCGATCTTCACTTCACCGCAGCGCATGCGGCGAATACCCTCTGCCACCACCGGCGAACTCTGCCGCTCAATGTCCGCGAGCGGCGCCTCCTGCAAAATGTGAAGCTCGTTGCCGAGTTTCCGGAGCAAATGCATGAAGACCTGATCGACGCCCTTGGTGCCGGCCTTCTTGCCTGCGGCCTCGGCAATGACTTCCGGCAGTGGGATGAGATTGGTGTAGGGCCGCCAGCGCGGTGGTTTTTCGCCCTCGGGCCGGTCGGCCAATGCTTCCACGCGCGCCATGACGCCCACCGTTACTGGCTTGCCGCAAACCGGGCAAATGCCCTGGTGCCCGGCGGTCTCGCGAGGATGCAACCGCGTTTTGCAGGCGCGATGGCCATCGAAATGATATTTACCCTCTTCGGGAAAGAACTCGATGGTGCCGAGAAAGCCCGGATCATCCACCTGTTGCCAGGCGCGATAGAGCGCAGGGTAGGAAAGCTCGGTGTCGAAGAGATTCGCCTCGCGCGCCAGCTTTTGCGGCGAATGCGCGTCCGAATTCGACACCAGCACAAAGCGGTCGAGTTGCCGCAGCCGCCAGTTCATCGGCGGATCGGAAGACAAACCGGTTTCCACCGCAAAAATGTGCGGGGTGAGATCGGCAAAGCAATCAGCGATGGCCTCGAAGCCGCCCTTGGAACCGAGCACCGAAAACCAGGGCGTCCAGATGTGAGCCGGCACCAGAAAGGCCAGCGGGTCGGCGGCCAGCACGATCTCGAGCAAATCGCGGGAGTCCAGGCCGAGAATCGGGCGGCCATCGGAGCGAATGTTGCCGATGCTTTCGAGGCGGGACTGAATCTTCAGCGCGGCCTCAAAGCTCGGCGCGAATACGATGTTGTGAATCTTGCGGACTTGGCCGAGGCGTTTGTAGATGTTGGAAATCTCGGCGGTGAGCAGGAAGCGGACTTCGCCGGCGCAGGCTTTGGGCACTTCCTCCTGCGTCTTCCGCCGGTAATCCTCCTTGAGGCGAAACAGCCCCGCCTCGGCAGGCTCCAATTTCTCGCGCAGCTCGTTGAGCCAGCCGGGATGCACGAAATCCCCGGTGCCCACCATCGTAATACCCTTGAGCTGCGCCCACTGGCTCAGATATTCAAGATTGAGCTGTTTGCTGGTGGCGCGAGAGTAGTGCGAATGCAGGTGCAGGTCGGCGTAGAACTTCATGCGAGTGTTATGCAGGGGGCCTGCCAGGGCCAGTGTCTGAAGTGAGCTGCCGGCCATGAGCCGGTCGCGGCCAAACATCAACCTGAAGCGGGTCTCGCGTAACGCCTGCGGCAGCGCAGAGGCGTTGCGAGAAACAGCGGGGCATGCTACGAAATGGGCGGCAAAGTCGCAAGCGAAAAGATCATTCTCCGACGCTAACTTGGGCGAAATCAGGCGCAACCCCTGATTTTGCTGAGCCCCGTTGCCTCAAAATTAAATGTTACCCAAATTTGTGAGAACTGGGGTGATTTTGATTTATTGTTCTTTTGCTGTT